>JANOAS010000079.1:0-4981 GCA_031411255.1 bacterium | reverse complement strand
CATTCGGCGGAATTCGGAAATGTTGTTTCGGGTGTCCAAATAGAGTGTCATCCTCAACTTATTGGCACAGTACGGTCAAAAGTACAGTATGGTATTTATAAACATGATTATGAACATTATGAATCGTACAAGATGTCTAGTCCGTGCACCGCCAGGAGGTTGGTGCCGGGAATCAGCATCGACGCAGGCAGGGGCAGACTTTGCACCTGCGCTACGGCCTTGGTGGCGGCTGAGTTCCAGAGCAGCTGGGAAGGTACACTGCGCGAGGCAACCGGCGCGCCATTCACCCACGCGGCATAGCCGTCATCGGTGGCCATTTCCAGCTCCAGGCTGCCGAAGACGGATGGATTCGGCACCGGAAACGGCAGGCGGAGGTACATGCCGCTGGAGACATTGCGCATCAGCGCCGCCACGTTCGTGCTGACCATCGGATCGCCATTTTCAAAATACTGAAAAGTGCCCGCAGCATAGCGGTTGGCCGGCAGACCGTCGGGCACCTGGGGAAACGTGCCGGCGGCAAAGCCGTAGCGCGAGCTTCCGACAAACTGGATCGATGCCTGGCTGCCGCCGTCCATGGACCACGGCGCGGCGCCGCCGCTGGTGTTGCCATTGCGTTCGACCGCACCGTAGCCGCAGGCCACGATGGTGTAGGCGCCGGGGGCCAGTTCCAGCGGTGTGGCGAGCGGCTTGAAGCGGCTGCCCGACTCCAGCGTGCCTGGCGCCGCGGTGGTGAAGGTCTGCGTGGCGAGGACAGCCACGCCAGTGTCATCCGTCGGTGTTCCCGGCGTCCCGGCGTCATTGCGCCGCCACAGTTGAGCGGTTAGGGTCACGCCGGGAGCGATGCCGTTGGATAGATCATCAAACACTCCCAGCGAGGCGACTTTGACGGATTTCGCGACCACAAAATCCATGCCCAGCGGCCCGCCATACGCTTGCCCCCCCGCTTGTCCAGAGGCCACCCGGTAGGCCGTGCGGCGGAGATCCGGAGGACCTGCGGCATATTTAAAGGTGCCGGCGGCGTAGCGGTTGGGAGGCCCGCCATCAAGGTTGCCGGGGAAGCTCCCACCCGTGGATCCATATCGCCCCCCGCCATCGAAAACAATGGACCCGTCAGTATCGCAGGTGGACCACGCTGCAGCCACGCCACCTGCATTGCCGTTGGGCTCCAGATCACTGTAGCCCCAGGCCACGATGGAATAGTTCCCCACCGGCAAATTCAGCGGAGCGGGAAGGTTGATAAACCGGCTGCCTCCATCTGCGGCTCCGGGACTGGCTGCGGAGAATTCCACTTCCGCCAGGACCGCCTGGCCGGTGTCATCCGCGAAGTTGTCAGGCGTGTTGTTTTCATTCCGGCTCCACAACTGCACCCGGACGGTTGACCGGAATCCATCGCCGCCGGAATCAAACGCCCCTAGCGCGGTGACCGTGAGCGTTCTTTCCGCCGAAAAATCCATGCCCAGCGGGCCGCCCCAGTTCTGGTTTCCTGTCGTGCCTGCGGGGACCGAGTACGCGGCGCATGGGGGCTTCGCCTCGGGAATGATGGCTGTTTCATTGAAGTTGTAGCCAATGCCGTTGGTCACACCGGTCCAGGCGGCATCCGCATAGGGCTCGACATTGCCTGTCCAGTTGCTGATGCCTGACGCCGCCACCGTCGCCTTTCCGGCGGCTCCGGGGGCCAGCAGCGTGGTGCGGGCGCGGGTCACTCCGTAGCTGACGTCTTCGTATTGCAACGGATACGCCGGAGCGAACGCAGTGGAGATCGTCAGGCCGCCCGGCGCCACCAGCGCCAGATATTCACCGGATTTGTCGAGAGAAAAGTTCGTGTGCAGCGAGCCTCCCGCGTCCGGCACGCCGTCACCCGAGGCGAACACCACAAGCCGCTCGCCGACCGGCAGCGTGACCGCGGGGAATGTCCACTTCGCCGGCAATGCGGCGTCATCTGTGAGATGCCAGCCTGCCAGGTTGACCGCCGCTCCGTCGGGATTTTGAATTTCAATCCAGTCCGAGTGCCGTCCAGCCCCGTCCGTGAGGCCGGAGGCGTTGTCGGCCATGAACTCGGAAATCACCGGAACCGCCCGCGCCGCAGTCAGCAGGAGGCATCCGGGGAAAAGTGCGAGGGCGATGGTTTTGAACATGGCTGACGGCGCATTCTATCACGACAGAAGCAAACACGCTGCTGCGCGTTCTCAAAAGGAGGGAGCCCCGTGATGTGCCGCCCAGCCGCGCTTCACCCGGCGGCTACTTGCGCCGGCGTCTGCCGGCCACCAGTCCCGCCGCTGCCAGGGCCAGTGCTGCGGAGGAGGGCTCCGGCACCATCGCCTGGAAGGCAAACGTGCCGGCTGCATAACGGTTGGCCGGGCCACCATCGATCTGGTCTGGGAAGGTGCCTGCGCCGCCCGATCCGTAGCGACCATTGCCCACAAAAGAGATAAGGCCGTTCCCATTTCCCAGCGTGGAGCCCACTGCGGAGGGAACACCGCCGCTGTTGTAGAGCAGCTCACCTGCTCCGTAGCCATCCGCCACGATGGTGCCGTGAAAACCCGCCGGCAGCATCACGTCCGGGATGTCCCGCAGGCGGCTGCCGTTGACCAGCGGATCACCGGTGCCGGTAAAGGTGAAGGGCCCGGCAAACAGCCCCTGTGTATCACGATCATACAAGTAGGCCGTGATGGGGGTGTTGAGGCCGTCCTGCGCACTGTCAAAAACACCGATGTGCGTCATGGAGACGGCGCTGCCTCCCACATCGAAATCCATGCCAATCGGGCCGCTGAAGTCCTGCCCTCCTGTCAGGCTCGGGGCCACATCGTAGGCGAGGTATTTGGGATTTCCGGTGGTGGCCATAAACTGGAAGGTCCCCGCCTGGTAGCGGTTCACCGGACCGCCGTCGGGGGTGCCTGGATAGATGCCAACGCCGCCAAACCGGCCGGATCCCACAAAGCGCAGCAGACCTCCTCCGTTGTTGATGGTGGAGAGCGCGCTGGGCCCCACACCCGGGTTGCGGATCGCATCCACGCTCACGTCGGAGACGACGATGCTGCCCTGAAAGCCGGCAGGCAGCGTCACCGTGGAGGCCGCCGGCCAGAAGCGGCTGCCATTGATCAGGGTGGCGGCGGTGCCCGCTGGAATGGTCACGGTCGCGTAGGGGCTGGCGGTGTTGTTTCGGTCGTAAATCTGCACCGTCCGCGCCGTGGCGAAGCCGTCCTGATCGGAATCGAAGGCCCCAAAGTGGGTGATCTCCAAAGGCTCCAGCCCTGTGTTGAAATCCAGCCCCACCGATCCGCCAAAAGTCTGGTTTCCGGCACCAACGGGATTGTCCAAGGCGATGACCCCGGCGGTGGCGGGGAGGGAGGAAAATGCGGCGAGCGCAAGTATGGCGAGGTTTCTTTTCATGGGAATACGGGGTTCGATTCGGGTGACTGGGAGGGAATACCAACTTTGCCACATGGTGGCAAGACGAAAATGGGCTAAAACGGGAGTGGTGAAACAAATTCGGGCGTGACTTCGGCACCGCCGTCACGAAGGGCGTCCGCCGTGGCCCGGCTTGAAGCGTCCGTCCCCACGTCCCATTCAAAGCCCAGGCTCTCCAGCCGGCACACCCGCTCCGCGCTCAGAGCGCCCGCCTTGTGCTGGCTGCGCAGCCAGCTCACCCAGCTCCCCAGTTCTTTTTCGGCGTGTTCATTTCAGGTCCTCCCTGCGCGTTTCACGGTGCCTCACTGGACAGTTCCTCCTGAGAAAAAGCAGCCTGCGCCGCAGGATCCTGCGGTCGGGCGAATCAGAAGACACGGGGCGGCGGTTTATGGGGTGCGGCTGGCTGGGGATGGGGGAAGTCTGGCCCAAATCAGCTTTTTATCCAGCCCCCTGAAGTGCACCGCCTGGGCCCACGGACGGAGGAGGGAATTTGGAAAAAGCCTCGTTTTGCCCCCTTTATTTATGGAAACTCATGCCCTCGGCACACCTTTGCGCAATACCCGACACCGTTGCGCGCGCACCACCATGGGGGTGGAGAGCAACGGCATGCAGTTCTACCCCGCCGCCTCCGCACGCGGGAAGGCCCGCGCACGCCGGCGTCTACCGCCGCCGCCACGGCGTGCTCGAGATGGCCACCCTGTGCGGCCCCGGATTTGGCGCTGGGAGTGGCCTGCGGCAGGAAGGGCGGCGCGGCCGGGAAATGACTGCATCGAGAGGCAGGGGGGCGGGCAAGAAAAAGGCGGCATGGTCTGCACCATGCCGCCCCCTCATAATCCATCCGGCCGGGCAGCGCTAATAGAGCCGCGTGGTTTGTGTCTCCACCGTGTTGGTGGCAGGGCTGCGGACGCTAGTTTCCTCCGTGGTCGTCGTCGTGCTGCCGCTGGACACGGGGCGGCGGTGGTCAGCTTCGTCGAAGGTTTCGCAACTGCACAAGATGACTGTGCTGGCCGCGGCCAAGAGGGTGGCCATGGTGAATGATTTCATGAGGATGTTTGCTGGGTTGGGTTATTTGTCCCGAGTGGTGGTCGTGGTGGTCTTTTTTTCAATGATCCGGGGGGCGGGCTCCGTGGATTTCCTCACCATGACCTTTGTGGCCACCAGCCTGTCGCCGACTTTGGTGTAGTAGACGGTGACCGGCAGGCCGGACTTTACCGTCTTGATCGAGACGGGCGCGCCGGTTTCATCAACGTAGGTAGTGGTGGTGCTGTAGCTGTAGCTGAGCGGTTCAGGAGAGGCCTCCGTGCGAATCAGGAGGCGGTCGCCGCCGAATTCAGTGATGGTGCCGACGGAGTTGGTGACAGTCTCGATGGATTGTCCCGGCGCCGGCGCCGCGCGTCTCACCACCACCTTCGAAGCGATGAGTCTGCCTCCATCCTTGGTGTAATACACCGTGACTGGCAGGCCGGACTTTACCGTCTTGATCGAGACGGGCGCGCCGGTTTCATCAACGTAGGTGGTGGTGGTGCTGTAGCTGTAGCTGAGCGGTTCAGGAGAGGCCTCCGTGCGAATCAGG
>JANOAS010000078.1:0-8085 GCA_031411255.1 bacterium | reverse complement strand
CCCACACACACGGCTGATGCAGTGGTAGTAGGCAACATCAAGATGCTCGGGAGCGGTCATGCGGGCGCGTCTCATGGCAGGATCTTCGGTGGGAATGGAAAAAGTGCAAACTTTTTCCCGCATAGGGTCTGTCCCCTTACGCAAGTCGTGCTCGATGCGGCCCTTGGCAAGGTCGCGCCCGTCCGGGGCGAGCACATGGTAGACGCTGTAGCGTTTGTGGAAATCGATGCCGATAAAGGCGTCGTGAGGGATGGGAGCGGGGCTCTCAGCGGTGGTGGAAATGGTGGTGTTTTTCATGATGGAGCAGCCTGCCACACAGAAAAGACCGGTCGAAAACGCTGCCGCTCACTGATACAGAGATTTTCATGTCGCCTGTCCCTCCGCGCAACCGGCTTTGCCAAGCTCTTCCTCAACGGCAAACCTGCCTCCCCGCCCCGGGGTCTCCGCACGCCCGTCCGCGAGGGCATCCTCCGCATCGCAGAGGTCGGGCTGGCTGAGGGCGACCGCCTGGCCTGGAAGGTGACCGGATCGGGCGGCTATTTTATGGCGAAAATTGTTTTCGCCTCAGGTCCTCCCGTCGCTGCCGAGACACGCACCTGGTATGCCACCAACGGAAGCGCCACCCCGGACGACCTCGCCGGGAAATTCCACACTGTTGCGCCGAGGTGCGGGGAGGGACAGACCCCATAAGCCAAGTGCTCTCTACTGCCTCATTGGGAGCAGTAAACACCTTTGTCATCGATGTTTTTCGCCTCAATACACAACACCGTTGGACCCTTGCGCAATCAGCATCTTATAACAATACAGGAATGTGACAGATGTACAAGGCGTATGCCGTGTAAGATATTAACAATAGGCAGATCATTGTCAATATAAACCTGACCGCTATTGAAAGCCTCAAGCTTACATTAAGTTTTGCTTCAGCGATCAGAAAAGTGGCAAAAAACAATGGCATAAGCCACGAGTATTTACATACAGTGGGAAGTATTGTTGTAAATGGAGGCAGATGGTTTTTATGCAAGACGAAAATTGCATCACATTCAAAAGTCCACCTGACCCGCTCGTTGATAAAATAGACCAAGCATCCGAGAGTGCAAAGTTCAGTGGCACGCACGAAATGTCTGCCTAGTTTAGAGATAAGTGCCAAAATCATTCTACAGATATTTCTTCATTGTAGTCACCGAGCTCAGAAGTGCCTTCGCCAACAGCTTGAATCTTAATGATGACTTTTTTGCATCGGCATGGTATCCAGGTTTTCGCTAATTTATTAGCAGCTTCTTTTGTTGCAGCCAGCATATCAGTGAATTTTGGAATATTCAAGTCTGACTGTACGAGGCCAATATCAATATTTCCGTCGGTATGGGGTGCACCGGGCACCTGTCGAGAAAGAGGGATTGCTTTGTGGTCGCGAGAACATTCACAGGCCAACACATGTCCGGCTGCGGGCTCGCCATGAGGAAAGTCAAAAGTATGCAGTGAATCTGGATTCTTCGTTGTCTTTGGGGCATAGTGGCCATAAAGAATTAATATTTGGCAGCTCTCAACCGTTACCATGAGATTTTTAACAGCTGGAGGGTCACAGCGTTGACCCGGAAACAGCTGCGCCAAACCCCATCCAATACCAGCACCTACAACCCCGGCTCCGACTAAGACAGCCCCGCCTATGAGCACTGGGATTCGCCCTTTAGAATCTACAATATTTGGCGCCGAGTTCGACACGATCTGATAAAGATTCGCTCCGCCCTGCTCCCCAATCGGATCCCTACCCAGCCAGCGCCCGTTCTGCGGGTCGTAGTAGCGGTAGCCGTAGTAGTTGAGGCCGGTCTCCTGGTCGGTGAACTTGGTGCTGAAGTGGAAGGGCACGAGGTCGGCGGCGGGGCCGGACGAGCGCAGTTCACGGCCGAAGGCATCGTAGTCGTAGAGGGCTCCGGTGCCGCCGAGGTTGTTGTAGTCCACGGTGGCGGTGGAGACGGCAGCCTTGCGGTAGCCGATGATGTTCCCGAGGCGGTCGAAGAGGGGGAAGTAGTCGTCGTTCGTCACGTCGGTGGGGGTGCCGGTGTACAGGGAGGAACTGTAGAGGGTGGTGGAAACGCCATCAAGAACCATGAGGAGGCCTCCGACGCCGCCCGCCTTTTGCCAGTCGGCATTCGCATAGCCGGTGCTGCCGATGTCGGGTCCCCACACGTAGCTGGCCACGCGGCCAAGCACGGTTGCGGAGGTGTAGGAACTGGAAGCGCCGAGGCGGACGGACATCACCATGTTCCAACCATCATAGGCGAAACCGAGGAATTCAACCACTTCGTAGGCCGAACTGATGGTCGCCCGCGCCTCGGTCTTTTTCGCAATCCGGCGGGAGAGGCCATCGTAGAAAAACGTCAGGCGGTAGCCGGGGGCGGCGATAGCCCCGGCTGGGGAATTGGCGATTTGCGGTTCGCAGGTCATGCTGGTCAGGCGGTTTTCGGCGTCCCATGTGTACGTCCAGTGGGACTCGTTGACGGGCTCGCTGTCGTCGTCATACAGTCGTCCGTCGGTCAGGATATTGCCATCATCGTCATAAGTTGGGTTCGTTGTGGGGGCAGGAATGTATTGCTTCCCGTCCTCCGCTGGGATGCCGTCGGTGGTGACGGAGACGGAATCGTACCGACCTTTGGCTGGTTCGTGGGTGAGCTGCTTCCAGAAGTAGGCACCGCTGGAACCGGACTGGAAGTCGGATCCAGCGAGGGTGGTGGCGGCACCATTGCGGGTTACGACCACGCTGTTGGTGCCGTTTCGGCGGCCGGTTACGTCGTAGGTCTGCGGATTGATCAGTGAGGTGTAGCGGTTACGCGAATCGACGCCGTAGGTGGTCACGCGCAGACTGCTTCCCACCGTTTTGCCTCCGCCCCACGACCAGGAGGTCCGGTTCCCGATGGCATCATAGGCATACGAGGCCTGGGTGCCGCCTAGAATTTCAGCGTCCGTGCCCGCCGCGTAGCGCTTGCGGGCGGCGGCTACCTGCGAGCGCGAATCGTACTCGTAGTGCCACTGGTTGTTGTTTTCCCGGGTTACGTCGGTCACGCGGCCGCCGTCGTAGCTGTAGTTCAGCGAGGCAAGCATCACGGAGCCAGTCTGGCCGGGCGGTTTGGGAGCGGTGTAGGTGATGGAGCCGACCTGACCGTCGGCCATGCCCACCGTTCGGGTGAGCTGCGGGCCGGTCTCCCCGCGCACCCAGTACTCGACGGTGCTTGGCGAGGGGCGGCCCGTGTAGCCAAGAATAACCTCGCGCCCTCCGGAAAAATCGCCACCCATGACCTTAGTCAGCATGCAGTTGGTATATTCATAGTAGACCGGGAGGGAAGTGGCAGAGCCCCATGAAACGTCGAACTGATCGCGTTCATTCAACAGATCATCATGGGGGTCAATCTGGAGTCCGTTGCAGAGCCCACCGGAGACTGACTCCAACTCCAGCCGACCGACAGGTGTCCAGGTAAAGAAGTGAGTGCCAGCGCCATCCTGTCGCTCGGACACCCTGCCAGCCGTATCGTAGACAAAGGTCACGTCTGGTGTGCTGTCGCTGTAGTTGATGTTGTTAAGGCGTCCATAAACGTCGTAGAGATAGGTGGTGGAAACACTCCGAGCCCATTTCCTCGTCTTGAGGGCACCGCCCATGCAGTATGTATAGGCGACCGCCTTGCCCCCGGCATCTGTTTTGGAGAGAACCCAGGACAAAGCGGGAGAAACATAGTCCCAAGTGGTGGTGGCCGGGGCGGCTGCCGCTGAGTAGTACGTGGTCATCGTGTGGAGACGGCCCTGGGCATCGTAGCCGTAGGCGACCGGATAGTCTCCGGTCCCCGTCTGGCTGGTGAGCTGGCCGAGCCCATTGTAGTCGTAAGTGGTGGTCCCGCCCGGATTGGTCAGTGTTGTCCGGGTGGCCAGCCGCCCTGCCCGCAGATCGTTGCCCGTGTAATAAGTGTAGCTCTCGGTGGCGGGACCCGGGCTGTCCGTGAGCAGGCGGCTCGCAACCCGGCCTGTTGACAACTCATAAGTCAAACCAGGCCAGTCTCCGCTTGAATGGGACGGCTCCGCCAGCGGCTCGCGAAGCGGGGTGTAGTAGAGGATTTTTCCCGGCAGGGTGAGGGAGGAAAACACCCTCGGCAGGCCGTTGAAATAAGTGGTTTCTTTGAGCACGATTTCATTGCGGCTTTGCCGCTCCACCGTGGCCTTGTCCGCCACGCGGAACACGCGACGGGTCTCAATGGATTCCAAGCCCTTGGTTTCAAGGCTCAGCATGCGCAACGACAGGCCCGTGGTGAGAGACGAGCCCAAACCCGTCAAGCGCTGGCGCCTGGTGACCGCAGTCTGCCATCCTGCTGTGGGCATGAGCACCTGCTCGACCTCCTGCTTCCACCAGTGGTTGCTGGCAAGCTCTAAACTGCTGATGCGCCGTGAAGAGTTCGCCTGGGGAGGCGCGCCAGGAATCAATGTTGTCCCCATCCTCCGGCCAGCCGTCACGCTGGCAGACTGGGTGGCGGGATCGAAGCCATACGTATACACTTCCCATGACGGGTCTGCGCCGACGGAAAACCCCGTGTCGGGAAGTTGCCGGGCACTGAGCCTGCCGAGACCGTCGTATCTGTACTCGACCTCAGTGGTCGCCGGCGCGGGCACTCCCCCGGCATTGAATACGGCAGAGGGGCTTGTTACCGAGAGGGTGCGCCCAAGACCGTCGCGCATTGTGAGTGTGCTGAGGTTTGGATCCGTTGCATTCGGGTCCTGGTTCCCTCCGGCAACAACTGGCAAGGGTGGGCTGGAGGATACGCTCTCCGCAGTGCGATAGGGTGCAAGCACCTTGTAGTTGTACCAAGTAGACAAGGTCTGCGGCGTCGCATTGGGCTGTTCAAGCTTGGCGAGTCTGCCATCTTGAAAATAAGTGCGTTTTTCTACAAGAACACCGGGATTTGCGGCTGACGAATACCCCAGACGCGTTTCCTCGACGCGCCCGGACGGCGGCCCGCTCGTGACGACCGTGCCCGGCGCAACCAGGTAGGTTGTGGACTGGCTGGATGTTTGGTCGAAATGGCTGATCGTGACGCCTGTGCCGTCATAGCTGTCGGAAGCGAGGGTTCTCTTCTGCTCCACTCCGCCCACTTGGACGGCCGCACCTGCGGCGTCCACTGCTTTCCGCTCTGTGGACACAGAAACACCAGGCAGGTCGCCGCTGCGCGCGCTGTAGGTGTAGAGGGTCACCACATCAGGTTGTGCGGGAATCTCCGCGCTCTCCCACCATGGGAATGGGAAAGTGGCCGCAGATCCTTTGATCCGCTCCTCCACCACACGGCCAAAGACGTCCTTTTTCGTCACGGTCTCCACGCCATCCTCCCCGGTGTGGGAAACCGTCAATTCATCAGGGTAGATCCAACTCTCAAGTATGAGCGGGTTGGATGCAGGATCAGATCCTTCAAACTCAATACGTTCGAGGCGTTCCGGAGTCCCGTCGTAAACATAGCGGCGGGTCTCAAGCACGGTTCTGGTGCCTAAGGCGCTATCCTCCAATATTTTTCGCGTCAGGTAGGGGAGCCCCGTGTCCGCGCGGCTTACAGACTGCTCCACGATGGTGAGGGTCTGCTGGCTGGCATCCACGTAGTTGTCGTAGGCCTGAGTCTCCGTGATCCGGAGTTGCTGCAGCCGGTTTTTCGGATCATAATGAGTCGACGGCGTGAAGTAAGCAGGAGGAGCCGCATACGAGCCCGTTTGGGTGACATTTTTCGTCAAGCCAACGAAGGCGGCGCTGCCACCCGTGACAAACTGTCGGGTGATGATGTCGGCCCCGGGATGGCCGGGCTTTTTGTGGGAAATCGTGTGCGAGTATTCATCGGTTGACGCGTAGGAATCGCTGGTGTTGTCCGGCGTTGGTTCAGCGGTGGCGAAACTGGAGGTGCGCGAGATGAGGGTCCAGACACCGGGAGTGGCCGGGCTCACAGCATACCGAAGCGTCTCGCTATGGTCGCCGATGTCCTCGTGAACCTCTTTCTGCATGCTCCCCGTCGGTGTGAGGCAGAGGTTTTGGATGTAAGCCAAGTTCATATCATCTTCGCCTGGGGGCAGGCAGTTTTTCCATGGGCTAAAGGTTGTGTGGCGCATCCCCGCCGGTGCCGAGCCGCTGGCTGGGATCTCCTGAACCAGATGGACAGTCCAGCCTCCATCCCAATTCTGGGCATACCTGACCTCCCCATAGTTGGGCCCATCTCCAGCTGACGACCAGTACTCCCACGTGGTGGTGAGGTTGCTGCGGATGCCCGCTACAGGCTGCTGCGGTGCACCGGCATAGGCCAGTGCCGTTGAATTCAGGGTACTGCTGACCCGGGACTCCCCCCAGCCGAACTTATAAAAAACCTCCTGGCTCCGTGAAAGAAGCTGGTACCTGCCGGTGGTGCCGTCCGCCAGGGTGCCGTCCTGGAGCCACTGCTTTGTGGTCACAATGCGGGCATCTGGCACGCCCACCGGCCGGGCGCTGATCTCCTCGGTAAACCGTTTGTGCGTACCATCGAATTCTTCGATGGAAAGACTGGACACAAGCTCGGGCAAACCGGCCTGAGTGCGGCGCGCCGTCCACTGCGTGCTGGTCCGGGATGACGAACCGGGAGTCTGGGGATACGTCACCACCGACTTCCACCCGACAGATCCCGCAGGATAGATGCCCTCGACAAACCCGCCCGCAGGCAGGCTCTCAACACGTTCAATTGTAGTAAGACGCTGCGGAGACTCTGCAGGAATCGCCCAGCCGGATCCGCCAGGATAGAACGCAATCTTGATCCTGGTGTCTACCGCCACCTGGCTGACCACGGTCAAGCCATCCGGCGTACGGAACTTTCTCACGGCGGAAAGGCCGGTTCCAGAAAAATCACTGGTGAACTGCCCATCCCAGCCGCCACGGCCCCCAAAGGAGGCAACATTCAGGACTTGGAGCGTCGCAGGTGCGGGCGATTTAGGAGCCCCTGCAACCGTGAAGGTAGCGAGCCTCTGCTTGGATTCGCCAGCCTCTGCAACGAAAGTGATGGCTGGCTCGGTTAGAGATCCATTCTCCAAGGTCCCGCCACCGTTGTACGCAATTACCTTGCCCGAGGGCCGCGCGGGAAGGATGTCAGGCCCGATACCGGACCCCGGAGCCCCTTTGCCTTTCTCCTCCTTGGTGTTTGATCGGAAACCGTAAAAGCGGTGGTCTGCGTCGGCATGATCCTTGTCGTGGGTGGATTCTGCACCGGTTTTCTCCTCCTGGGTAGCCCCACCAGTATTGCCTTTGACCTCGCACGTCTTTTTCTCTTGAGGGTTTTCCACTTTTGCTTTGGCTGTTGATCCCGCATTCGACCCGGTACCCGTCCCCGTTCCGAATTGATCACCGTTGCGATTCTGGAGCTGGGTCTTGCAGGTTTCCTGTCCGCCGCCGCCTTCCATTTGAATACTGTACAGGCGCTTTCCGTGTTTCAATACGACCGGCTTTGCCAGGGGCCTCTCCCCATCACCTGCACTCGAGGTGGGCTTCGAGATGATTCCAATCTGCGCGATATCGTCGGCACCATCCCAGTCGATGATGAGCTGCACAGCGGTGGTTCCGGACGGAGCTGCTGCCATGCTTGATCCCCCACCACAGCAGTCGGCATGTAGGGCGGAGGGAACCAGGAACGTGGCGCACCAGAGGGAAACGGCGAGGGGCAGGTGAAAGCAGGACGATTTCATGGGACGAGGGAGGGGAGGAAAAGGTTATCCGTTATCGGTTAATAGTTATTAGAAACGGAAAGGGGTGCGCTATTTTGCGGGGGTGGGCTCCTCGGGTTTGGCTTTGGCTTCCTCGGCGGCTTTTTTGGCGGCTTCCTGCTCGATGAGCTGGATTTCTCTCGCGGCTCTGGCCTGGCGCTGGAGGGTGCTGCGTTTGATTCTCTGGGTGATGCGGCTGAAGACTTCCCCGCCGTCTTCGCGCACGAAGTTGGCGCGTTCGTCGGCCTTGCCGGGATCGGTGCCGAGGAGGAACTCCTGCAGGTTCGTCAGGCCGTCGTGGTCGGCGTCGGCGGAGGCGTCGGAGGGGTCTTTGGCGTTGAGGCCGTGGGCGAG
>JANOAS010000077.1:0-6814 GCA_031411255.1 bacterium | reverse complement strand
GGTCATTCGGCGGAATTCGGAAATGTTGTTTCGGGTGTCCAAATAGAGTGTCATCCTCAACTTATTGGCACAGTACGGTCAAAAGTACAGTATGGTATTTATAAACATGATTATGAACATTATGAATCGTACAAGATGTCTATTTTGGAAAAGCCCCGCTGAGTGAATCCAAATTGGAGGTAGATCGAACCGAACCATTCTTGAGTCCCGTCCTGCCCGAAGATGTGCCGAAGACGGAAGTTTCGGCAGGCTCGTTCAATCAAATTTTTAACTTCCACGCGGGGCTGTCCGTTGCCGTGAAACAAGAGGTCTGCGATATTCACAGGGAGTTTTAGCCCCGACCGAACTGCCGGCCAAATCTGCCCTTCGGTAGCCTCCCGCCTCGCTACATAAACGACCGCCAGTAGCAGCGTCAGGTCAAACTCGTGTCGGGTTTGCTGCAGGGCAGCCGACACCTCACTGGGTCGCACTTGTTGGAGCGCTCCGAGACAGATCCCGCAAGTGCTATCGTCAGCCACCTCGCAGAGCGACTCTACACCTTGTGCTCCTTTGAGCGAATTGGTGAGTTGGTCAAAATTCATTTGTTCGCCAGAGTCGTAGTGGTATCAGTCGCCTTGGATTTCGTGGTGGAATGCTGGCTGATCATTGACGAAGATGACGAAAGATCGCCCGCAGCCGTAGTCGAGGGCGAGGAGTTCCTGAGCATGTTTGGCCGGACGTTGAACACATAATGATCATCAAGATGCAAGTGATGCATTGACTGCTGAGTGTCGAGAATTCCAGACGGGCGCAGCGGTGGTGAGGCGGTGTGTGCAGCAGTCGCTGGTGGGGGTCGCCCTCGTGTGGTCGGTATCGGCACTGTATTCGGGGCGATTCGGCAAGCCGTCACGATCAGGGATGGCCTCATCACCCCAATTGGTGGCGGCCTGGGTGGGGTCCGCAGCGACCGCCAGCCGGAACTTTTCCGAGGCCCAGCGCCAGTAGGCGGTGTCGGCGGGAACAGTGACCGCCCGAACCTCCGGGCAGAGCCCGAGGAGGACGAGAAACGAGGCAGCCAAGGGGACGAGAAAAGAGGCACGCATGGTCGGACTCTACTGAACGCCAGTGCAGACTGGCAAGGCAAATGTGGAGAAATCACGAAATGGCGGGGGAGTTTCTCTGTGGGGGAAGTGCCGAGTGGGGGTGAGGCAGAGTATTGGGAAGGGAAGGCGGGACGTGGGGACCGTCTGCGGGTTCGCCCGGAGATACGGGGCTGTGCCACCTGTGGGAGGCTGGCCCTGCCTTCAAGGCAGTGGAGATGTGAGAAGTGCATCCAGGTGGCTGCCGTCCGGGCAGCTGTTGCGGGAGACGGTGGTGCGGCCAGTAGGCAGGATGCGCGAAAATTGGATTGCTCGCAGATAATGCACGTCTTGCCCAGCTCCGCCCCCTTTCGATCCGTTCCATTCGAAGTCTTGTCTGCCACGGATGATGTCTGATCTGCGACAGATCGAGTCTTGTCTGGAGCAGATGAGGTTTGATCCGTGACGGATTGAGTCTTGTCCGGGGCAGATGAGGTCTGATCTGCGGCAGATCGAGTCTTGTCTGCCACGGATTGAGTCTTGTCCGGGACAGATGAGGTTTGATCCGGGGCAGATCGAGTCTTGTCTGTGACGGATTGAGTCTAGTCCAGAGCAGATGAGGTTTCATCCGGGGCGGATCAAGTCTCGTCTGTCCTGGATTGAGTCTTGTCTGCGGCAGATGAAGTTTGATCTGCGGAGGAGGAAACCACAGATGGCAGGGAGCGCACGGGTTTTCCGGGGTGGTGGGGGACTTTGGGGCTGGGGCGGGAAGGATGGCTTTAGCCGTCCCTGCCGATGCTTTCGGTGGGGCAGGCGGCGAGGGCTTCTTCGGCCAGGGTGGTTTCGGCGTCTGTTTCGGGCTGGTGCCAGACGTAGGTCTGGCCGTGGGTGTCGTCGCGGCGGAAGATGGCGGGGGCCACCTCGGTGCAGAGGCCGCAGTCGATGCAGGTGGTGTCGTTGTAGAAGCGTCCGGGGACGTTGAGGGCGAATTTTTCGAGGAGGGTGGCCATGGTGGTGCGGGTGGGTGGGTTATGAGCGGCGCCGGGGTGGTCCGCTGCTGCCGTTAAAATGGGGCGGAAGGGGAGTTGAGAAAAGTGAATGACTGGAATACATTCATGACTTTTCCGCATGTCACCCGCTCCGCTCTCCTCCTGGCCGCCACCCGTAGACCTCTACGGGCTGGGGCTGCTGCGGCTGGTGGCGCGGCACGGGAGTGTGACGCGGGCGGCGGCGGAGGCGGGTCTGACGCAGAGTGCGCTGACGCGGCAGGTGCAGGGCATGGAGCTGCGGCTGGGGGTGCCGCTCTTTGACCGGACGACGCGGCAGCTGCGCCTGACGGAGGCCGGGGCCGCGCTGCTGAAGGACACGGCCCCGATGGCTCCACTGCTGGAGCAGGCGCTCAGCCGGCTGGGGCGGGAGCATCTGGACCAGCCGAGGGCGGTGCGCATCGGGCTCTCGCGCAGCATTTCCCTCGGGCACCTGCCCGGGCTGCTGCACGCGCACCTGCGCCGCGCCCCAGATGTGCGCACGAGTGTGGAGACGACAGCCAGCGCGGACCTGCCCGCCCGGCTGGAGGCGGGCGAGCTGGATGTGGGCGTGCTCTGCCCCCCGGCCCGCCTGGCCTCAAGCGTGACGGTCACGCACCGGATGGCGGACGGCTTTCACCTCATCGTGCCCGCCAGCCTGCCGCTGCCCTCATTTCCCCCGGGCGGGAAAAAGTGGACGCTGCGCCTGCGCTCGTGGCTGGACGCGCAGGCCTGGCTGCTCCTGAGCCCGGGCACGCGCACAGGAGGCCAGCTGCGAAAATGGATGCGCGAGCAGGGGCTGAACCCCTCCCCTGCCATGGAGCCGGACAGCTTTGACCTCATCATCCACCTTGTGGCCCTGGGGCTGGGCGTCAGCCTCGTTCCCCGGCGGGCCGTCGCGGCCTTTCCCAGGAAAAAGCTGATCCGCCGCGTGCCCCTGCCCGCCGAGTTCCAACGCGAGCTGGCCGTGATCGTGCCCCGGAGCGCACGCCCGGCCGGGCACGTGACGGACTTCGTGTCGAACATCCTTTTTTCCTGACTGCCGCCCCGCTCCGCCTACCCGACTCCGCCCGAGGAGAGCTGGTCATCCCCCGGACTGGGCACGAGGGAGGGCCGGCCGACGATGAGCGGATCGACCGGCCCGATTTTCTGAAGGTCCCGCTTGGCGTAGGGCAGCCGGTGGAGGAGGTAGCGCATCGCGTTGAGCCGGGCGCGTTTTTTGCAGTCGGACTTGATGACGGTCCACGGTGCGTCCGAGGTGTCGCAGTTCAGGAACATCGCCTCCTTGGCGCGGGTGTAGGCGTCCCACTTGTCGAGTGAGGCCATGTCGATGGGGCTGAGCTTCCATTGTTTCAGCGGGTGGGCCTGGCGCTCCTTGAAGCGGCGGCGCTGCTCGTCCCGGCTCACCGAGAACCAGAATTTAAAAAGATGCACCCCGCTGCGGACGAGGTGGCGCTCGAACTCCGGCGTCTGGCGCATGAACTCCTGGTACTCCGGGTCCGAGCAAAAGCCCATCACGCGCTCCACGCCGGCACGGTTGTACCAGCTGCGGTCAAAGAGGACGATCTCCCCGCGCGTCGGCAGCTGGGAAATGTAGCGCTGGAAGTACCACTGCCCACGCTCGACCTCGTTCGGCTTCTCCAGGGCGACGACGCGGGCGCCCCGGGGATTCAGGTGCTCCATGAAGCGCTTGATCGTCCCTCCTTTCCCGGCGGCATCCCGCCCCTCGAAAAGGATGACCACCCGCTGCCCGGCTTCCTTCACCCAGGACTGGAGCTTCAGCAGCTCGACCTGGAGGCGGTACTTTTGCTCCTCGTATTTCTTCCGTGAGAGCAGGTTCAGGTAGGGGTAGTCCCCGTCCCGCCAGCCGGCGGACAGCTCGATGTCCGGGTCCCGCGCGTCGGCGGGTGTGGCGGACTTCGCGAAAAGGCGGCGGCGCAGCGCCCGCGCCTCGTCCAGGGAGGCACCGTCGAGGAGCGTCTTCAGCTGGTCGAGCACCGCCCCCGCCGGATCCCCTGCCGCGTGGCTGTCCAGCACGTGGCCCAGGGTCATCGTCTGCATGGTCCCGGCCTCGGAGGTGGCGTGGGAGACGACGTGGCCCTCGATGCCGGCCGCACTCAGGACCGGGGCGATGTCCCCCTTTTGTACAGGCCGGGGTTTTTCAGCGGAGGGACGGGCGGCCCCTTTCTTACGGGGGCGCACACTGCGGGAGGTCGGTTTCGCGGGCATGGCGGGCGGGTCGTTTGGGTGAAAAAGCTGGAAATCCCTGCTTTCCCCAAAGTATGGCAAAAACGCCACATTCCAAGCTGGATTCAGTCCCCTCTCGTCGACCGTCCGGCGTCTGCGCCCCTAAAAAATCCGATTTTCCATACTCCACGGCCGCGTTTTAGAGCTCGGCAGCCCTTTTTCACCTGTCCATCTCGTCATATTTCTCATAAAAGATTCTCACTTTTTAGAAAACTTTCATAATTTAGCGAAAAGAACTGGAATTTTCAAACAGGGAGTGGTATTTCCTTGCCGTCATGGCGGGAATTCGGACTAACCCACTCGATGGCTGAACTTGAAAAATTTGCACACTTTGAGATGTGCCAGGGACCGGAAGGTGGACTTCTAGAGTTTCCCAGGAATCCGGGGGAGATCGCCTGCCTCGCGGGTGATCTGCGCACCGGGCGGCTGGTTGAGCTGCACCTGGTCACGGAGACCGCGCAATTCAGCAGCGCGCAGAAGGCGGATTTCGTGAAACGGGCCCGCCTCGCCTCCGAGATCGGCCTGGGCCCGAGCACCACCGTGCTGACGGCCGGCGAGGCCGAGGGCCTCCTCTACTACACCTGCCCGGTCAATGATGGCGAACCCCTGACCGCCTTTGCCCTGAGGGTGGGGCCGCTGCCGGAGCCAGTCGCCGTGTGGATCACCGCCAGCCTGGCGGAGACGCTCGTGGGCCTGGAGAGCTGGTTCCGCCTGATTCCCGGTGTGCGCGTTGACAATGCGATCCTGTGCCTGGACGGCGGCCAGTTCCCGCGTCCGAGGGTGGTGGACTTTGGCCTGGCCAGCCTGGAAACCCGGCCCGCCGTGCTGGAGAACTACGCCTCCCGGCTCGCCGTGGAACTCACCCACCAGCTCTTTGCCCTGCTCACCGGCCGTCTGCCTGTGGAGGGGGAGGCAATCAGCGAGACCGCCCCGCCCTTTTCCCGCCTGCCGGCGTCCCTGCGCGGGCTGCTGAAGGCGGTGGTGGAGAAATCCGGCCCGCCGCCTGCCGACCTGCAGGAACTCGCCGCCCTCTTCAACGAGGCCAGCGCCTTCTTTTTCCCGGACCCCGCCGTGCGACTCCGCCCCGCCCTGTGCCGGCTGGAGCCCGCAGCGGCCCCGCACTCCGCCCTCCAGGCCCTGCTGCCGACGGCGGAGACGGTGGAAAAATTTCTCCGCTCCAGCGAGTACCAGGAGAGCCCCGGACACACGCGCGGGCTGCACCGCAGCGAGCGGCCCGTCACCACGGAGTCCGGTCAGGCGCTCACCGTGCATTTCCTGCCAGGCGGCGAAGGACTCGGCAGCCAGTCCCACGTCATTCCGGCGCTCGTCATGCGCTCGGTGATGAACCAGCCGCTGCTCCTGCGCCTCGTCGCCCAGTCGGAGTCTCCGCTCTACCGCATCGTGGCGGAGGAAAACCTGCCCGGATTTGTCCTCGGCGAGTTCCTGAACCAGCGCGGAGCCCTCGATCTCGACGCCACGATTCACCTGCTGGACGCCATCGCCAGCGCCGTGGAGCAGGCCGCCGCCAGCGGGCTCCCGGCCCCCGCACTCAGCCGGAACTCCATCCTCCTCACCGTGCCCGCCCACGTCAGCGCGGCCACCATTTCCGCCCTGCCTGGCAAGCCCTTCCCAGCCTGGCCCGGCCTGGTCGTGAAGCTGCGCGTCCACGCCACCCTGGCCAGCCTCATGGAGCCGCCCCTGCCCGGCCTGACCATTGGCGACTGGCACGGCGCACACGAGGCTGACGCCGGCGCCCGGCCCGGACTGGACTTCATCCTCCTCGCCCTCCACCTGCTCGGCGGGCGGGAAAAGCTGCGCCCCCTCCCCGCCCTGCGCGACCTCTTTGACCGCCACCTCCGCCAGGTGCGCGAGGGACACCCCGTCTCCCTGCGGGAGTTCATCGACGCCCTGCGTGCCGTCCGGAACGCCCCTGCCGCCGGATCAGGCACCGCCCCCGGAGTGCTGCCCTCCACCCCCGGCTCCGGGTCCGCCATCCGCATCACCTCCCCCCTCAGGGAAAAACGCACCGCCTTCTCCAGCGCCGTCGCCCGCCTCCTCGCCGCCTGCGAGTGGCACCACCCCGCCCGCCCGCTCTGGACCGCCACTTTTGCGCCCGCCCGGCACCGCGCCTGCTCCCCGCTCTTCACCACCCTTCTCCGCCACCCTGCCGGGTTGCGCATCCCCGGTTTCAAGAGCAGTCTTGACTCCGGATGCCGCCCGCGATAAGCCACAAAACCTCTCTTTCCCTTTTTACATCCCATGGAAGTCAATAATTACCTCGTCATTTCCGTCGGTCAGGCCGGCAACCAGATCGCCACCTGCTTCTGGCAGACCCTGTGCAAGGAACACGGCATTGATCCCCAGAGCGGACTCGCAGCGGGCAAGGAACCCCAGGGAAATTGGAAGGCCTTTTTCAGCCGCATCGGCGAGACCGCCGGAGGCAGCTACGCCCCGCGCTCCATCATGGTCGACCTGGAGCCCAGC
>JANOAS010000076.1:0-2034 GCA_031411255.1 bacterium | reverse complement strand
GCAAGGAGGGTTTCCACGACCATGTCATGCTGGTGGCAGCGTCTCTCTACAATCACCGGCGCGCCTGCCGCAACGAGGTGGCCAAGTCGCTGTTTTTCTGATATTAACACAATCGCTATTCATGCAAGATGTCTAGTGAAGGCCACCCACGTGAGGCCGAGGAAGACGCCCCCGGTGATCATCGCCGCCTGGAGCAGGAGCCCGTCCCCAAAGCGGGTGGCAATCATGAGCAGCGGGCACAAAATGACCACCTCCGCCGCCACATACAACCCCAGACCAGCGTACTGGGCGCCAAGGCTGGTCGCGCTTGAGGCCATTTTCGTGGCAATGCTGGACACCAGCATAAACAGGCCAAGAACAATGAGCCACGAGAATTTGCCACCCACCATCAAGCCGCCGAGGGCGGGGGCCAGGGGGCTCGCAAGCAGCAAGGCTTCAAGAACTACAAAGGCCCCGACGGCCCCTGCCACGTGCAGATACGTCCGGCGGATGAAAGTGGCGCGCTCAGCCTGGCTGAGGTCCGAGGGATGGGCCGTAATGTCGTTGTACTGAGTGTAATCGTTCATGAGATTAGCAGGTTGAGTGAAGTTGTGGAAGTCGCGGGACTCTACCACGAGCGTCGCGTTCCGCAATTTTTGCTCAGAAAATCCCCGGACGCCCGGCCATGCTGCCCGAAACACCACCCATTTTGCCCAAATAAATGATTGCCAGCCCTCACCCCACCCCTCAGGATGCGCGCGTCATAAAAGAGTTGCTCATATCCACCATCCTTTTCACCACGGCCCCCAACCCCGCCGCATGAAACTCCTCTGCATCGACCACGGCACCGTCCGCTTCGGCCTCGCCATCAGCGATGATCTGGGATTCATGGCTCACCCCCTGGAGACGGTGCCGGCGGCCGATGCCCTGACCCGCATCCCGCAAGTCGTGCGGGAGCGCGGAATCAGTCGCATCATCCTAGGCCTCCCGTGCCGGATGGATGGCACGGAGGGCACGGCGGCGGAAAAGGTCCGGCAGTTTCTCACCCGCCTCCAGCCCCTGCTGCCGTCCGGGGTGGACGTGATCCTGCGCGACGAAGCCCTCACCACTGTGACAGCCCACGAGCAGCTGCGCGCCGCCGGGAAAAAACAGAAAAACACCCGCAGCATCATCGACCAGGCCGCCGCCGTCGTCATCCTGCAGGAGTACCTCGACGAGCAGGCCGGCCCGGTCATTTTCCCGCCGGAGTGAAGGCCGAGAGCGGCATCCGGATGGAACCGGGCCATGCTCCGCACCCGGCCGGGCAGCTTACGCCAAGTCCCCCACATCCACCCACCGCCGCTCGGCCCAGGACTGGAGGCCGGCTTCGGCGAGCTGGACTCCCTTGGCTCCCTCGTGCAGGGACCAGGGGAAGGGCTCGTCGAGGGCGACGTGGCGGAGGAATTTCTCCCACTGAATCTTGAAGGCGTTGTCGAAGCTCGTGCCGTCAGGGATTTCCTGCCAGCCCTCGAAGAAGTTGATCGGCTGGGGCACGTCCGGGTTCCAGGTGGGGCGCGGGGTGGCGGCGGCGGACTGGATCCAGCACTTGCGCAGGCCGACGATGGCGGAGCCGTGCGTGCCGTCCACCTGCAGCGTCAGGAGGTCATCCCTGCGCACGCGGACCGCCCACGAGCTGTTGAAGTGCGCGATCACGCCCCCCTCGAGTTCGAAGGTTGCGTAGGCCGCGTCATCGGCCGTGGCCTTGTATTTTTTCCCGTCCTCGTCCCAGCGATTGGGGATGTGCGTGGCGCCCAGGCAGCTGACTGAGGTGATCCGGCCGAACAGGTTGTCGATGACATAGCGCCAATGGCACAGCATGTCGAGGATGATGCCGCCGCCGTCCTCCTTGCGGGCATTCCAGCTCGGCCGCTGCGCGGGCTGATCGGCGTCCTCCCCGGAGAACACCCAGTAGCCGAACTCGCCGCGCACGCTCAGAATGTCGCCGAGCAGTCCCTGGTCGCGCAGCATGCGGAATTTGCGCAGCCCCGGCAGCCACAACTTGTCCTGGACCACGCC
>JANOAS010000075.1:0-14430 GCA_031411255.1 bacterium | reverse complement strand
GATGTCCTGGCGTTGATGATCTTCCGCAGTGAGCTGCGCTGCTCCAGCGTTACCGGCAAAGTGCTGATGGGTCGCGACATGCACGGGATCTTAGCGGAAAAAGTAGTTCTGTCTAGTTATTTCTCAGGCAGCACACTAGGGGGGAGGGCGTGGCGGCGGGCGGTTCTCTGGGGGTGTCTCTCGCAACCAACAGGGGGGTTGGTTCAACTGCTTTCATCGCAGGTTGTGCGGGGCGCTGGCAAAAATTCGGAAAGTATTTTTTTTTGGAGGGAAAACTGTCCGATTCAGCCCTCGTGAAGCGAGTGCCCTCCGCGAGGGGCGCAGGGCTCCGGACTGAACCACCGAACTGGACCGGATGCATCCCAAGACTGGTGCGGGGGCGCTGCCAGAGCCTGGAAGGCTGGCTGGCAGATTGCATGCCAGCAACACCGCCCATCCGCTGCCAGCAGGCCCGCCTGTTTCCTGCCAGCCACCCGCCCGTAGTGGGCACTGGACCAGCTCCACGGGAGCCTGCCAGCACGACCGCCCCTCCAGCGTCGCTGCCATCCATTTTCCTAGCACCGGCGTGGCCGCAACAAGCACGGCCAGCCAGGCGACGAGTTGAGGCAGGTCTGCATTTGGCATGCCTCACTGTCACCTGACGCCCCGGCAAGGACGAATCAACAACCTGCCTCCGGGCGTTTAAAAGTGTAAACACCGATGTCCGCACACCATGCCCAAAAAGAATGGCCGCCCACCGCAGCGGAGGGGCAAGCGGCCAGTGCGGGGAAACGAAACTGGCTACGGGCAGTTCAGCAGGGTGGGCTGGTCCGGGACGGCGAAGCCGAGGTGGACGGAGGCGCGGCTGCCCCAGAGGACGCCCCAGGTGCGCTGGGTGTGGGCCATTTGATACGAGGTGCAGACCGGGTAGGGCGGGAGGCCGGGAAAGTCGGCGTATTCGTTCATCTGGTAGCCGACGCCCTCGCGGGAGATGTGGCAGACGCGGCAGGAGTTTTTAAAAACCTGGCTGTAGAGGGTGCTCTGGGCCGGGCTGCCGGACCAGCTGACGCCGGCTGCGGAGGGGACGTAGGCGTGGTTGAAGACGGCGTTGTTCAAGACGGGATTTGAGTTGGCATACCAGCCGGTGATGAGGTTGGTCAGCGCGAGGCTGGTGTTTGTGAGGGTGACGCCGCGGTTCATGCGGGCGAACTCGGGTTTCTGGGTGCCGAACTTCGGGTGGTAGGTGTAGGACTCGAGGTCGAACGGTATGAATCGGGAGCCGAGATTGGCGGTGCCTCCGGCGACGTACTCGTTTCCGCTGTGGCAGATGACGCAGAGGTTTGGCACGCACTTCAGGCCGGCTCCGTCGAGGTTCGCGCAGTCGAGCAGGAGGTTGTTGCTGCCGTAAACGTAGAACCGCGTGTGGCGGGAGGAGGCGATCTCGCCGGCATCCGTACGGCGGCTGTAGTCCATGCACACGGTGGCGACGGCACCGCGCCCGCAGCGGGCGTCTTCGAGCGTTTCGTAGTTCGTCACCGCGTAGGCGATGTCCTTTTGCCCGTCGCAGCCCACTTTGATGCGCATCGTCTGGGCGCGGGCAAAGCCGAGGTCGCCGAGATTGTAGTAATACGTGGTGGCGTAGTCGTCGGCGGGCACGCCCGACAGCGGGGCGCCGAAGGAGGCGGGCAGGCCATTGAGCGTGCGCCAGGCTGTGAGGGTGGCGGGGGCGTTGATCTTCGCGTAATAGGACGAGGTGTCCGCAGCGGTGCTGGTGTGGCGGCTCAGGAAATGGCCGGCGCTGTTGAGAGACGGGATGGCGGGGGCGATTTCCGGGGCGTTGTCCGAGAGGGACAGGTGCACCCACTGGGCGGCCACGAGGGGCAGGACGAGGGGGGCGGTGGACGGGGTGATGTTGCGCCGGACGATGACCGGGAGATTAAACGGTTCCACCGGCATGACGGCGGCGGCGGGGTTTGAGAAATACATGCCGGGGGCGTGGCGGAGGTCGATGGCATCCACGCCGATGGGGACGGCATACGGCGAAGTGATGTGGCCGAGGCTGTTCCGGCAGAAGCTTTGAATGGTGACCGGGAAAATGCTCTTTCCGATGAGGATGTCGAAGGGGTAGTTGATGGTGCGGTTGGCTTCGAAGACGAGTTCGTTCAGCGCGTGAGTGCGGCAGGCGATGTTCAGCCCGCCGCGGAAGTAGGGCGTCATGGAGTAGTAGCCGGGAGTGCCCGTGATGACGGCGGAACCGGCGGGCTCGAAGTAGCCTGTGGTCTCGCTCTGGTGGCAGGCGGCGAACGAGGCGGGCCAGCCGCTGGAGCCGTTGACCGGGACGTGCAGCGTAGCCGCAGCGGTCAGCTGAAGGGGGTTGCCAGAACCATCCTGAATGTCGAACCACACCGCGCCCATCAGCTCGACAGCCTGGCGCGTGGCGCCGCTGCGCAGCTCCGCACCCGGCGGGAGCGGGTGGCGGACGAGCGGGTCAAACGAGGCCATCTGAATGACGAGCGGCCCGCCGTAGGACGCGCCGCCGTAGGTCTGGACGGCGCCGACGGGCATCACCAGCGTGGCACCGGAGGCGGCGTGCGTGATGACGCGCGACTTGAGCGTGGGGGTGATGGTGTTGAATGTTTCCGCAGGCACGAGGCAGAACTGGGCCTCGAGGGGCAGCTTTGTCTCGAAGGGCCAGAGGAAGCGCATGTATCCCGGTTTCTCCGCCCGCAGGAGGTAGGGGGCCTTGGTGACAGGATCGCGGTTCACCTCGAAGTAGCCGCCGAAGTTGCTGGAGGTGGTGGTCGTCGCCGGGAGGAACGAGGAATTGACCGTGACGCTGGCCGGATGGGCGCCGGTGATCACGCCAGGGTTCGTCGGGTCCCAGACGCCGACGCGGCCGGAGTAGCAGCCGAGAAATTTGACCCAGTTCACCACGGCGATGTCGATGGAGGAAATGGCGCCGAGGTAGCCGCTGAGATTGAAGCGGAACTTGACCAGGCCGCTGTCCAGCGAGTCGCCCGTGGCCGGTCCGGGCTGGGATCCGGGGGCGTCGGGGAAGGTGAAGACGGGGTTGAGCCCGTCGGCCTTGATGTTCTCTCCGCCGAACTCGGCCGTCCAGCGCGGAGCGATGGGGAGCTGGTCCGGATTTTCAAAATCGACCTGGAAGGTGACCGGCTGATCGGGGGTGATGGTGGTCGCCTCTTTTCCACCCTGCATGGCGGTGATGCGGGTGACTCTGGGGATCTGCTGAGGAAAGACGACCGGGACAAACGGCGCGCCCTGGGTGGTGCCCAGCGCGGCCTGGGTGGTGGTCACCAGCCCCTGGTAGGTGCCGCGCACGGTGAAGGGCCAGCCGCCGGGAGGCAGGCCGTTGATGGCCCAGCGTCCGCCGCGGTCAGGCTGGGTGGTGAAGCGGCTGCCGTCCTTGCCAAGGAGCTGGATCTGCCCGCGGGCGTGAACGCCGAAGTCATCAAGATCGATGCGAGGGGCATCGCCCGTGGAAAGTGCGAGCGTGCCCAGCAGCGCGGTGCCGAGCGGGGGCGGCGGGCCAGGATTGATGATCAGGGGATCCAGCGAAGCACCGGTCGGGGTGACGGTGAGCGGCGTGGAGGAACCGCCTGGCTGGCCATCGAACGACCAGCTGGCGAAATACTGGCCGACCGGCACGTGGGGGAAATAGACGCTGCCCTGGGCATTGGTCGTGGCGTGCATCGGCAGGCCGGGCGCCGCGCCGCCAGCGGGGGAACCGGCGGCAACCAGGGTGACCTCCAGCCCCTCGACCTCGACGTCAAACGTCTGGCCCTCGCCCCGGCTGAAGGAGCGGACAACGCGGCCAGAGACCGAACCATTCGGCCCAAAAACGGCAGCCTGCACGGGAGTGGACGGACCTTCGCCGATGCCGTTCACGGCCGCGATGGTCACGTAGTAGAGCTGACCGGCGGTCAGACCCTCAATGATGAGGGAGTTGGTCTGCCCGAGCGGCGTTTTCTTCACGTACTCGGTCGGGCCGGCATTTGGCGTGAGGCCGACGTAGGCCACGAAACCGGAAGCCTCGGGCATGGACTCCCACTCCAGCCGGAAAAGACTGCCGTCCATGACAAGGTGAACCCCCTCCGGCGGCAGGATCGGCAGGGGGGCGGGAATGAGCCTGTAGAACGCCCTGTCCGCCGTGGCGGAGCCGGCTGCGGCCCAGTAGCCGTCCGCTCCTGCCCTGGCCCGCGCCGCCGGGGCCCACTGGGCCTGGGTACCGAGGGAATCCGACTGCTGGAGCTGGAGCGCTCCGGAGGCCGTGTTCCATTTCACCGTGGGCAGCCCGCCTCCGGAATAGGAGAAGCGCAGATCCGTGTCGATGCCCCCGCCTCCGAAGATGATGTTTCCAAACGCGCTGCCCGGCAGGGCCAGGGAAAGGCACCAGCAGGCTGCAGCGCTGGCGAGGAGGGACAATTTGGGATTTTTCATGGGTGGAACGGTTTGAGAGAGACGTGAGGGTGGGTGGATGAGGCCCCCAAAGCAGGAGCCGGAGGGCTTTTTCGGGCAGGGTGGAGAGTGCCCTGCTGGACTGCCATCGCAGACCCGGGCGGATGCTGGCAAAATTTCTGAAGAAAGTCACGATTAAAATTTACGACAAATTGAGGCGGCTGGGGATTTCGAACCGGAAGCCGACTGAGGGGAGATGGGGGAGCAGGCAAAATCCTGATGCCGGACGAGGGATGCCCACCGGCGCGGCAGGCAGTAGGATCGGCCCCATCGAGAATCCCGCCAACATCACGACGCAGCCGCCGCCGGCCTCCAGACTGGGCTTTCTGTCCGGAGGGTGGTCCTGCGTCGTCGTGATTTCCGCCGGTCTCAGGGTACTCGCACTGGCGGGGGTTTTCCTGCTGGCGGCAGACGCCGCTGCTGAGGAAACAGAGGCCACGCTGGCCGGCAGCTTTGCCACCACGATCAGGCCCTTTCTGGAGAGCTACTGCACCGGCTGCCACGGCGCGGAAAAGCCCAAGGGCCAGCTGGATTTGACCGTGTTTCAGACCATGGACGCTGTGGTGAAGGACCATCCCCGCTGGGCGCTGGTGCTGGAGCAGCTGGCATCCGGCGAGATGCCGCCGGAGGAGGCAAAACAGCACCCCACGCAGGCGCAGCGGGACGAGGTGACCGCGTGGATCAAGGCGATGCGCGGGCACGAGGCAGCAAAAAATGCGGGCGACCCCGGACCGGTGCCGGCCAGGCGGCTGAGCAATGCGGAGTACGACTACAGCATCCGCGACCTCACCGGCCAGGACCTGCGGCCGACGACGGAATTCCCCGTGGACCCGGCGAACCAGGCGGGATTCGACAACTCGGGCGAGTCGCTCACCATGTCGCCAGCCCTGCTGAAAAAATACCTGCAGGCCGCCCGCTCCGTGGCGGACCACTTGGTGCTCACGCCGGACGGCATTGACTTCGCCCCGCACCCGATGCTGGCCGAGACGGACCGGGACAAATACTGCATCTTGCGCATCGTCGATTTCTACAACCGCCAGCCCACCGACCTGGCCGGGTATTTCCTGGCCGCCTGGCGCCACCGGCAACGGGCGGCCCTCGGGCGGCCGGGTGCGACGCTGGCGGAGGTCGCTGCGGAAGCGAAGGTGAGCCGCGCGTATCTGGAGCGGGTCTGGACGACGCTGACCGGGGCGGAGGAAATGGTGGGGCCGCTGGCGAAGCTGCAGGCCCTCTGGCGGGCGCTGCCGGCACCGGAGGCCGCGCGTCCGGATGCGGCGGCGCGGGAGGGATGCGTGGCGATGCGGAATTTCGTAACCGGGCTGCGCAAAAAGCTGGCCTGCCAGTTTGGCAACCTCTCCCTCACCGGTGTCTCCTCCTCCAGCCAGTGCTTCGTGCTGTGGAAGGACCGGCAGTACGCCACCCACCGCCGTACTCTCAACCCCGATGCGCTGGAACCCGGCGGCATCCCCCACCCCGCGCCGCCCCCAAAAACAAAGAACCGGAACAAGGACGCCGCCGCCGCCCCGCCGCCGCCGGAGCCGGTGGCGCATCCCGATCTCTTCATCCCCGCAGCACGGGAGGAGCGGGCTCCGTGGCTGGACTCGTTCCAGCGCTTCTGCGATGTCTTCCCCGACGCCTTCTTCATCGCCGAACGGGGGCGCATGTTCATCGAGGACGACGGTGACAAGGGCCGCCTGCTGAGTGCCGGGTTCCACAACCAGCTCGGCTATTTCCGCGACGACCAGCCGCTCATGGAGCTGATCCTGGACGAGGCGGGCCGCCGCGAACTGGACCGGCTCTGGCTTGAATTCGACTTCATCGCGCGCGTGCCGGAGCGCATGCACGTGGAGTTCATTTTCTATGAGCGCGCGGAGTCAAAAACGATGAACGGCCCGCAGTTCGACTTCGCGCGATCAGAAGACCGGGATGCCACCACCGAGGCAAAGATCCAGCGCCTGGCGGAAGTGTACCTGGCCACCGCACACGAGGGCAACCCGGGTGCCGGTGCGGAGAAGTTTGAGATCATTGCAGACCATTTCAAGCGCACCTCGGCCTCCATTCGCCTGGTGGAAAAGGCGCGCGCGTATGCCGAACCGGCGCACCTTTCCGCGCTGCTCGCCTTTGCCGAAAAGGCCTGGCGGCGTCCGCTGGAGCCTGCGGAACGGGAGGACCTGCCGGCCTTTTACCACAGCCTGCGGGACCGCGACGGGCTGGGCCATGAGGAGGCCATCCGGGACTGCGTGGTGAGCGTGCTCATGTCCCCGGGCTTTTGCTACCGCTGCGATCCGGCGGACGCCGCAGCCCCGGACGCCCCGGAGAAACCCGGAAACGCCACGCCGCTCACTGGCTACGCCCTGGCCAGCCGGCTGAGCTATTTCCTCTGGTCCTCCCTGCCGGACGCTGCGCTGCTTGGACACGCCGCCAGCGGCGACCTCGTCCAGCCGGAGGTGCTGGCCGCACAGGCGCGCCGCATGCTGAAGGACCCTCGCATCCGGGCGCTGGCGGTGGAGTTCGGCGGAAACTGGCTGGATTTCCGCCGCTTCGAGGAGCACAACGCGGTGGACCGGACGCGCTTTCCCGCCTTCAACGACGAGCTGCGGCAGGCCATGTTTGAAGAGCCCGTGAGGTTCCTGACCGACCTTGTGCAGGAGGACCGCCCGCTGACGGACCTCATCCATGGCCGCCACACCTTCGTGAATGCCGTGCTGGCAAAGCACTACGGCATGGACGACGTCACCGTGCCGCCCGGCGGCTGGGTGCGGGTGGACCATGCGGACCGTCACGAGCGCGGCGGGCTGCTGCCGATGGCCGTCTTTCAGGCAAAGAACGCGCCAGGTCTGCGCACCAGCCCGGTGAAGCGCGGCTACTGGGTCGTGCGGCGGCTCCTGGGCGAGCAGATCCCGCCCCCGCCCGCCACCGTCCCGGAGCTGCCCCGCGATGAAGCCGCACCGGGCACCCTCACGGTGCGCGAACTCCTCGCCGCCCACCGCGCGGACAAAACCTGCGCCTCCTGCCACGCCAGGTTCGACTCTTTCGGCCTCGTCTTTGAAAACTACGGCCCCGTCGGGGAGCGCCGCACCGCGGACCTCGGCGGCAGGCCGGTGGACACGCGCGCCACCTTCCCGGGCGGAATTGAAAAGGCCGGGCTCCAAGGCCTGCGGGACTTCATCCGGGAGAACCGCCAGGACGCCTTCCTCGACAACGCGGCCCGCAAGCTTTTTTCCTACGCCCTCGGCCGCAGCCTCCTGCTCTCTGACGAGGCGGCCCTCGCCGAAATGCACGCCAGACTTGCCGAAAACGGCCAGTTCCCCGGCAGCCTCATCGAAGCCATCGTCCTCAGCCCGCAGTTCCGAAACAAGCGCACCCCAAGCCTTCAAAACCCATGAACACACCCAGCCCAGACTCGCCGGAAGCCCGCCGCCACCGCCTCTCACGCCGCAGGGTGCTGCGCGGCATCGGCGTCACCATGGGCCTGCCCTGGCTGGAGTCCCTGCCCGTCTGGGGTGCAGAGGCTCCGAAGAGCGGCACCCCCGGCCCCTTCCCCAAGCGGTTCGCCGCACAGTTCATGGGCAATGGAATCAACGCCCAAAACTGGTGGGCCAGGGGCGAAGGCGCCGCCATGGAGCTGGGCAAAAGTCTTTCTCCGCTGGAGGCGGTGAAGACAAAGCTCAATGTCATCAACGGCCTGTTCAACAAGCCGGCCACCGGCGTGGGCATCCACCCCGGCATGACGGGGAACATCCTTTCCGGCATGCCTCTGCAAAAGGGGGCCGTGCTCCACGGCGGCATCAGCATGGACCAGGTGCTGGCCAACCGCACCGGCCAGGACACCGTGCAGCCCAGCATGGTGCTCGCCTGCGAGCAGCCGCTCACCGGCTACCACGAGACAAATTTCTCCATGGCCTACTCCTCCCACATCTCGTGGCAGAGCGCGGACTCTCCCGTGCCGGCGGAGGTGTATCCCTCCCTGGCCTTCGACAGCCTCTTTGAAAACAGCGGCAGCCGCCGCACCCAGAGCGTGCTCGACCGGGTGATGGAGGACGCGCAGCGCCTGAGCCGCAGGGTCAGCTCCGCAGACAAGGCGAAGCTGGACGAGTACCTCACCAGTGTGCGCGAGGTGGAAAAACGCGCCGGCCGCATGCGGGAGGAGGCCGCCTCCGCCGCCGCCAGCGCCAGAAAATCCGGGCAGGCGCTCTTCACCATGAAGCGCCCCGAGAACGGGCTGCCCGAGGACATCCGCGAGCACATGCGCCTCATGTGCGACATCGTCGCCCTCGCCTTTCAGACGGATAAAACCCGCATCGCCTCCATGCTCATGTGCCGGGACCTGTCGGGCCTCTTTTACCCCTTTCTCGACCTGCGGGACGCCCACCACCCGGCCTCGCACAATGACAAGTCCGACGGCTACGAGCGCATCTCCCGCTTCTACGTCAGCCAGCTTGCCCATCTGGCCGCCCGGCTGGAGGCCATGCCGGAGGGCGAGGGCACCGTCCTGGACAACTCATGCCTCATGTTTGTCAACAACATGTGGACCGGCAGCAACCACGACAACAGCCGCCTCCCCGTCCTCACAGTCGGGGGACTCGGCGGCTCGCTCCAGACCGGGCGCGTGCTCGACTACTCGGAGAAAGGCGACGAAAACCGCAAACTCTGCAGCCTTTACCTCTCCCTCATGGACCGCATGGACGTCACGCTGGAGCACTTCGGCGATGCCGACCTGCGGCTGGCGGGCGTCTAAAGCTAACCCTTGCGGTTCATCCAGTCCTCGATCTCCTCGGCCTCGATCGGGATGTTGGCCATGAGGTCGATGTTCTTGTCCGCGCCGATCAGGATGTCATTTTCCAGGCGGACGCCGAGGCCCTCCTCACGAATGTAGATGCCCGGCTCCACGGTGAAGACCATGCCCGCCTCGACGGGAGCGTAGGTGTGCCACACGTCGTGCACGTCCAGCCCGATATGGTGGGAGATCCCGTGCATGAACCACTTCTTCCTTGGGTGTTTCGGGTCCTCCCAGTCCCACCCGGCCAGGTCCTCCGCCTTCAGCAGGCCGAGGCCGATGAGTTCCTCCTCCATCTTCGCGCAGGAGAGTTTCATGTAGTCCTTGATCAGGATGCCCGGGCGCAGGATGCCGGAGCAGAAGCGGAACATGCGCAGCACGGCGTCATACACCTGGCGCTGGCGCGGGGTAAAGCGGCCGTTCACCGGCAGGGTGCGGGTGAGGTCGGAATTGTAGTTCGCGTATTCCGCCGCCACATCCAGCAGGACCATCTCCCCGTCCTGGCAGACGGAGTGGTTTTCCACGTAGTGAAGAACGCAGGCGTTTTTCCCGCTGCCGATGATCGGCGTGTAGGCGAAGCCTTTTGACCTCCGGCGGACGAACTCGTGCAGCAGCTCGGCCTCGATCTCCCACTCGCCCACGCCCGGCTTCACGAAGCCAAGCACGCGCTCGAACCCGGCCTGGGTGATGTCGCACGCCTTCTGGATCAGGTCGATCTCGTGCCGGCTCTTGAACATGCGCAAGCGCGAGGTGAGCGGAGCCAGCCGCTCATAGCGGTGCAGCGGGTAGCGGCGGCGGCATTCGTCGATGAACCGGCGCTCGCGCGTCTCCACCACGTCCGCAGCGCGCGCGTGCTCGTTCGTATTCAGGTAAATGTGTTCGGCATTGTAAACGACACCGCGCAAGGTGGACTCAAACTCCGTCAGCCAGTGGACGTTCCGGATGCCGGTCCGCTCCCGGGCCAGCTCCTTCGTCAGCTTTTCCCCCTCCCAGACGGCGATCTGCTCGCTCGTTTCCCGCAGGAACAGCATTTCGCGGTGCTTCTCCTCCACCGCATCAGGGAAAAGGACGAGGACGCTTTCCTCCTGGTCCACCCCGGTCAGCCAAAAGAGATCACTGTTCTGCTTGAATGCCATGGAGCCGTCAGCATTCGTTGGCAGCACGTCGTTGGCGTGGACAATGACAATGGAGGACGGCTTCAGCAGCGTGCGCAGGCGCTCGCGATTCTGGACAAAAAGTTCCGGGGTAATGGGATCGTATTTCATTCGTTTTTTCCTGGCTGGCCGGGATGATGGCACGGTCAGCGAGGAAGGAAACAAAAAAGCGGACGAAGTGCGATTCGGGCAATGGAATGCCTCCCTGATGAGGGAACCGGGAGAAAGCCGCGTGCTGATTCTTGATGAAAGCGATCAGGCGTCAGCCGGCCGTTTGACCACCGGATCTCCGGAGCGTCGCACAGCCCGAAAATCTTCCTCATTCAGGGCAAAAAGGGTTTCAGCCCGCACTTTGCGTGCAGCGACAAGGTGCATGTAATCATACACGGCACCTCCCCGCACGCCCCGGGCCCGCGCTGCGTGCTGGGCCTTGGTGACCTCCGCCGCATTCAGTTCCACGACGGAAACCAGTGGCAGTATGCTTTCCTCGATCAGCCGGGCTGCCACATCCGGGTCTATTTTGACGCCGAGGCGTCCGCCAGTAAGCGTGGCGAAAGTTTCATTCAGTGCGTGGAGATATATGACACTGCTGCGGCGGCTGATGAGAGCGTCACACGCAGCGTGGTCAGGCTCATCGGGAATGAGCGACGCGACGAGCACGGTCGTGTCGAGAAGGGCAATCATTTTTTGCCTCCCCGGAGTGCCAGCGCAGCGCGCTCCTGACGCACGGCCTCACCGGCATGGGGGACGATTCCGGAAGGCGAAACAACAACCCGCCCGGATGCGGAGCGAGTTGTCTGCACCTGGCTGGGCACTTCCTTCGTAATTTCGATGCGGTCAGAAGAAACCTCTGCCGTCACTTTTTCCCCCGCCTTCATGCCGAGGGCACGGCATACGGCCTCGGGCAGAAAGAGACGTCCATTTTCATCGAGTGTCAGCGTCGCTGTCATGGCCATAGTTTGCACTTCCGCGGGTCAGGCCGCAACCATTCACTGGATCATCGCCCGAATTCCCCCCGGCGTGCGCCCCGCCTCGCGGAGGGCGCGGAGGCTGAGGGCGTCGTGGCGCTTGGCCAGGCGGCGGCCCTCGTCGTCCAGCATCAGGCGGTGGTGAGCCCACCCCGGAACCGGCAGGCAGAGAAGGGCCTGGAGCAGGCGGTGAATGTGCGTGCAGGGGAGCAAATCCTCCCCTCGCGTGACCAGCGTCACCCCCTGCGCGGCATCATCGACGACCACGGAGAGGTGGTAGCTGGTGGCGATGCCTTTTCTGGCCAGAATGACGTCCCCCAGCAGCTCTGGAGCGGCGGTGAAGCTGCCATGGTTACGGTCCCGCCATGTCAGCGGGCCGGCCTCTTTTGCCGCGTGCCCCGTATCCAGCCGCCAGGACGGAGCCTCGCCAGCATCCAGGCGGTCCTCCCTTTCTCCTGCGGAAAGGCTGCGGCAGGTGCCGGGGTAGAGCGGCCCCTCAGGACCATGCGGGGCGTTCAGCACACCCGCCAGCTCCCGCTGGAGCATGGCCCGCGTGCAGAAGCACGGGTAGACGAGCCCCCGTTCCTTCAGCCGCTCCAGGGCCGCCGCATACGCGCCCAGGTGCTCCGTCTGGCGGCGCACCGGCTCCGGCCAGGTGAACCCGAGCCAGCGCAGGTCCTCCTTCAGCATTGTCTCATACTCAGGCTTGCAGCGCGTCACGTCGATGTCCTCGATGCGGAGCAAAAACGTCCCGCCATCCGACTGCGCCGCCTCCCACGCCACATGCGCCGCCAGGGCGTGGCCGAGGTGCAGCAGGCCGGAAGGGCTGGGGGCGAAGCGGGTGACACTCATCCCGCACAGTATGGAAAAGAGCCCCGGTGAACGCAACGGTCAGGTTATTTATGCAAAATTCATAATTTCCAAAATATTCAGATGCGCAATGGCGGCAGCCGGATTACTGTCCAGCGCTGCTGAGCCCCGCCCGGCTCCGTCGTCTAACTTTTTCACCGCCATGTCCTCGCCCGCCCTCCAAACACAGTCCTCCCGCTCACGGTTTTTCCGTGAGGAGGCCGACTTGTCGTTTTTGGACCCGATCACTGGCCGTTCAGAGCTTCATCAGATCAAAGGCCGTGCGGTGGAGTACGTCGTGGTCATGGTGTTTGTGAGCTTCCTGGCGGGCTACGAGTGGCTGCGCTGGGCTTTCGACATCCCCTACCAGCCAATCTGGATTTCCGTTTTCGCCCTCTGCATTGTGGGCTACGCCCTCTTCCGCCTCATGCTTCTGCGTCCCCGCGTCCGGGTGCTGGAGGAGGGGCAGCAGACTTGGAAAATGATCCTCGTCGACTTTGAATCCCTCGGGCACAAGGGGTTCCTGCTTTTCGATGGGGTCACCGACCTCCAGGGCCTGGAGCTTGGCCCGGTCCTTGTCGGGCCGAGCGGTGTCTACTCCATCAGCATCCGCTCCAATGCCATGGAGGGCAAGCTCTTCGAGCGGATCGAGCACACCGACCGCGAGACCCTCCTGGTCGGCTCCCGTCCCGCTCTGGGCGACCCTCTGGGGCAGGCCCGGGTCGCAGCGGCCCGGCTGAAGCGGTTTCTGGAGGCCAACGGCGCGGGGGGCGTTCCTGTACAGCCCATCATCGCCTTTCCCGGCTGGCCCCTGGGCGGCAAGCCTGCTGCGGAGGAGCGCGACGTCTGGGTCGTGAACGAGCAGACCCTCGCCACGGAGGTGCTCCTTGCCCCGGGCCATCTGGAGCCGCGGGACATCATTCTGGTTTCCCAGGTGCTCGATTCCCGGCAGAAAAAAGCGTGATCCCCGCCCCCCGGCGAAGATTCCATTTTCCCCGGCCCACGTCCCGCGCCATGTGAAGGGCATCGACACGCCCGCACCATCCCCAGAACCCGCCAAATCCGCCCTGCGCCTGCGCGTCAGGCCGGTCGCGGAATCCCACATCCGCCGCGGCCATCCGTGGATTTTCTCCGAGAGCATCACGGAGCAAAATCGCGAAGGCACCGCCGGCGAGATCGCCGTCATTTACGACCGGGGAAACAAATTTCTCGCCCTCGGGCTCTGCGACCCGTGGTCCCCGCTGCGCGTGCGCATCCTGCACACGGGCAAGCCGGTGAAAATCGATGCTGAGTGGTGGGAGGCGCGCTTCCGGGCCGCCATCGAGCGCCGCGCCGGCCTCTTCGGCCCGGAGACAAATGGCTACCGGTGGATCAACGGCGAGTCCGACGGCCTGCCGGGGCTCGTCCTCGACCGGTATGCGGACACCCTTGTCCTGAAGCTCTACACCGCCGCCTGGCTCCCCCGCTTGGACGAGATAGCCGCCCTCCTCGGCCGGGAGCTGCAGCCCGCCGCCCTCATGCTCCGCCTCAGCCGGAACCTCCAGGACCGCGCCCGGAACGACTTCAACCGCGCCGAGGGCTTCCTCCCCCTGCGCGGCACCTGGTCCGGACGCCCGCCAGAGCCCGTCGTCCTCTTCAAGGAACACGGCATCACCTTTGAAGCCGACGTCGCCCAGGGGCAAAAAACCGGCTTCTTCCTCGACCAGCGCGAAAACCGCCGGCGCGTCTCCGGCCTCGCCGCCGGAAAGCACGTCCTCAACGCCTTCTCCTTCTCCGGCGGATTCTCCCTCCACGCCGCCCAGGGCGGCGCCGCCTCCGTTACAGACCTCGACATTTCCGGCCACGCCCTCGATGCCGCGAAACGGAACTTCGCCCACAACCAGCACATCCCCGCCGTCGCCGCCTGCCGCCACACCTGCACCCAGGCGGACTGCTTTGACTGGATGGCCCACGCCCCCCGGCAAAAGGACTGCAACTTCATCATCCTCGACCCGCCCTCCCTCGCCAAGCGCGAGACCGAGCGCGAAGGCGCCCTCCAAGCCTACTCCCGCCTCGCCGCAGACGCCCTCACCCGCCTCGGCCGCGGCGGCATCCTCCTCGCCGCCAGCTGCTCCGCCCACGTCTCCAGCGACGAGTTTTTCGCCACCATCCTCCGCACCATCGCAGTGCGCACCCCGGTCGAACTCTTCCGCGCCACCCACCCCGCCGACCACCCCGCCACCTTCCC
>JANOAS010000074.1:0-50709 GCA_031411255.1 bacterium | reverse complement strand
CGTCTCGCACGAGGGCGGCGCCATCTACAATGCCAGCGGGTTCCCGGTGATTCTGGACCACTGCCTCATCGCGGCGAATCCTGCCGGAGGCGACCCGGCGGGAAACATTTACGGGGACGTGACCGCCAGCCCGGACACTCTCATCACCGGCAGTGCGGCGGGGCTGGCTCCAGTGGGTGACTACGGCGGACCGACGGCGACGATGGCCCTCCTCCCCGGCAGTCCGGCACGCGATGCGGCGACGGGCAACCCGGCCACGCGGGACCAGAGCGGGCTGCCCATGGTGGGCACGCCGGATCTGGGTGCCTACGAGGCGGGCACCCTCACCAACTGCGCCGCGTGGCTCTGGGAATCCCTGCCCACGGGGGCCGGGCACGAGCCGGGGGCGGACTTTGACGGAGACGGCGCGACGAATGAAGCCGAGTGGAATGCCCTGACGAACGCAGCCGACCCCGCGAGTGTCTTTCGCCTGACCACCTCGCTCTCCGGCGGGGATGTGCTCCTGCATTTCCCCACCGTGTCAGGGCGCAGCTACACACTCTGGCAGTCGGACAACCTCGGCCCCGACTCGTGGACGCAGACGCCGCTTCCCGCCGTGGCGGGCGACGGTTCAGTCAAAACCTTCACCCTCCCCTCCCCCGCCGCCGCTGTCCCCGAGCGCTTCCACCGCGTGCAGGCGGGGCCATACAGCGAAAAATAAACCTGTGATCGCCGCGTCTCGCCCGTTATTGTTCTATCCGGCCGAGTTTCTCACTCCCACCACCTGGCATCCTCCACCTCACGATCACAGTCCATGAGCGCCCAAAGCCCCTCCGCAGCAGCCCGGCCGCCCGCCCTGCCCGGGCACTCCGCTCCGGCCCACTTGAGTCGATGGAAGCGCCACCTGGCCCACTGTCCCCGCTGCCGCACCCTCATTGACCGCAACCACTTTTTCCATCTCGGCATGGACGTCACATGCTCCGGCTGCCAGGCACGCCTCACTGAAAAACCCCTCCCCCGCTGGTGGTGGAGCCTCCTGTTTTTCAACCCGGGCGGCGTCAGCCTCGGCCTCGCGTGGTGCGGCGTGCTCAGCTGGACCATCGCCCTGGCAGTCGTTGTTGCCAGCGTCCTGCTCGGCTGGGTTCTTTTTCCGTTCGTTTCGCGGCTGCAAATCGTCGTTCCCCGTCAAGTTCCCCGCCCGTCCTCAGAACCCGGACCGCAAACTCCCGCCGTGCCAGTCCTCGCCCCCCGCCCCGCAGAGCGGCCACCCAGGGTAATTTTATGCCCGCAGTCCCACGACTCCCCAAGCCAGTCCGGTTCCTCCTCCGGCTCGCTCTGCTTCTGCTCATTCTCGCCGCTGCCTTCTGCGGCCTGCAGCTTTGGCTGGATGCGAAAGGGAGGGATTTCCTCGCCAAATTTCCAGCCCCTGCCCCTCCCCTTCCGGGCGTGCCGGTAACCGGTCAGCAACCCGGCGCTCCCATTTCCAAACTGGAGTTTTTTTCAGGCGCCTTTGGCAGCAAGCCCGCCGAAGCACTCACCTTCGAGGCGCAGATGGATGCCCTCTGGCAGGTTGAGAGGATGGAGCTGAGCAGCGACCATCCCATCGACTTCGTTGAGGCGCTCAAACGTATTCAGGTTGCCGCTCCCGACGGCCTGACGCAGCGAGAGGCTGCATCCGAATTTCTCAAGTGGGCCGACAGGGTTGCGCCTCTGCTTTCCTCGCTTCACACGGCCCTAGAGGCGGGGAATTGGGATTTTGGTCTGATTCCCGAGCTGGACGACGAGGAAGGGACCGAACGCCGCCTGCGCATTTTCCGGCTTTTCCACCTGAGCGGCAAACTCCTCGCCGTCGCAGTCCAGGCCCACTGGCAGCTGGGTCACCCCGACGAGGCACTCTCAGAGTGGCGCAGCCTGGCACGGCTCTGCCACCAGGAGGACGGATCAGCATTTCTGGATTCGGGAGCGTTCCACGGAGAGTACCTCGACCCGGACATGTGCTTCGTGGCCCATCTTTCCCGGGCTGGCAATTGCTTGCGCTCAACCGCCCTGATTGGTCTCAGCAGCGGAGCGTGGCGCGATTCCGACCTTCCCATCCTCGCCGGGGAACTCTCGAGCTTTGACCCGCTTGATTCCTTTCGTCAATGCATTCGCGCTGAGCGCGAGGCAATCGCCGCAGTCTACGCACGGGCAACTCGCGAACCTGCATTCCTCCATCTCTGGCAGAAACGACAACTCCCTTCGCGTGAGGGAATACCAAGCGACCGCGTGCTGGGTCCATTGGAGGATCTCTCCATCAGCCTCATCACCCAGTCGGAGATTTCCACGAATGCCGCCATGGCAGACCGATTTTTCGAGAGACAGGAGGCACTCTTCAATTACCGCGACCGTCTCTGCCTCCCCCGACCGCCGGGGGCTTCACCGTTCGACGCCGACATTCTTCACAGGGTTGCCCTGGTTTGGTATTTCAGGCTTCTGCCTTTCTCGCTAAGCACATACGGTCGTGAGCAGGCGCCTGCCAGGCAACAATACGCCATCGACCAAACCCGCATCGCCCTCGCCCTCGAATCCCACAGACGCTCCACCGGTTCCTACCCGGATCAGCTAAACGCCATCGCGCCCTCTTTTCCCGGCGGCATCCCGCACGATGTCGCCACCGGCCAGCCCTTTTTCTATGAGAAAAGTCCCGACAGCACTTACCGCCTCTGGGGCACGGGCATTGACGGCATCAACAACGGCGGACTTGCTTTGAAGGACGTTGTCTTCTCATTACCAAAGCCGAAGTGACCCTCGATCTCCGGCGCGTCCACCTCTGCGGTGAGACGGCAGCGACGTGCGAGTTTGCCTGCCTACGGGCTCAGACGATCAATTTTCCACGAGTCCCCGGCCTGCCGTGTGTAGCGCAGCCGGTCGTGCAGGCGGGAGCGGCGGCCCTGCCAAAACTCGATGGTCTGCGGGATGAGCCGGTAGCCGCCCCAGTGCTCGGGCAGGGGCACCTCGCCATCCGGGTGACCGGGGAAGACAGGTTTGCACAGTCACGGCTCGCAGGGGAACGCAACCCCGGACCCCATCTGGTCATTTTCTGCACCCTCCGCGTGCTTCTGTTCAATCTTCGGTGATCCCTACCGCCGTGACGCAAAGCGGGCCGGGAGCCAATCGACTCCCGGCCCGCCGGATGCATATCTGCCATCAATCCTTAAGGTGTGGTCACCCGGAAGAACCCGCGCGTCTGAGTATCAGGCGGCACCGTCAGGTCCACGGTGCGGGCAACGGGTTCCGCGGGAACCGTAGCGACCGTGGTCCACGAAGCGCCTGTCAGGGAGGGACTGCGCTCCACGGTGTAGCTGTGGTTGGCAGCAGCATCGAGGTGGATGACCAGCCCGCCGGCCCCAATTCCGCCCGGCACCAGGATCAGATGGCTGTTGGGATCCGTCGGGTTGGTGCCCTCATTGTATTCCTGCAGGTTCGTCCTGCCATCGCCATCGAGATCGCGTGCGCCGTCCGACGCATCGTTCGGGTTGAGGCCATAGGTGATTTCCCAGCCGACTGGCAGGCCGTCGCCATCCGCATCGGCGACAGCACAGCAGTTCTGCGTTAGCGTCACATCGTCAATGTGGGCACCGCCCTGCGTTGCGGTTGTTCCGTCGGAAAAATGCGGCCGCCCGCGGAACGCAATGCTGACCGTTGATGACGTGGGGACGAAACTGATGCAGAACGTTTTCCAGCCACCTACGGAGAAGGCAGGTGGATCGAGGACGACAAACGCTGTATGGCCTCCACTGAGTTGTACCGTGAAGTCGTTGTTATACGTGCCGCCCACCAGACCGAAACGCCCGGTATAACGAAAGCAAAATGTCGTAATACAAGTCGTACTCAGATTGGTGATCTCTTGAGAAACAGTTTGATCTCTGCTTTGGGCGTTAATCTCCAACTGGTGGGTGAGTTCGGCGGCCTGCCATCCTCCCGCAATGGTGTTGGCCCAGATTTCAAACGTATTGCTCCCACCCACGACGGACGTCGTCCAGCCCGGCACTCCTCCCGGCGGAATGGTATTGCTGGAAGTGTTGGCCAGCACCGTGGGGGTACTGGTTTCAAAACCTCCGTTGACGACCAGATTCGGGCCCTGGGCGAGCGGTTGCGTGAGGGTCACGTTGTCGATATGCGCACCGCCATCATTGCCGTCCGCCGGGATGCCGTGGAACTGGACGGTGATATTCGGACCGCTCGGGAAGGTGGCGGCAAAGTATTGCCAGCCTCCCACGCTGTAGGCTTCCGGAGTCAGCGTCACCGGCACGAATCCACTTCCGGACACCGTGACGGTGAAACGATTGTTGAGCTTGTTGGCGTAGCGCCCGGTATAGTAGAAGCACAGGGTCGCCGGACAATTCGGGTCCAGGCCGGTGATCACCTGTGAGACGGTTTCATCGCCGCTGTTGGCGTTAATTTCCAAGTGTTGCGTGAGGTGTTGAGGCGTCATTGCTCCAAAAGTTCCGTTCCACAGTTCCAGCGTCCGGTTGGACGGGCTGGCCGTCCAGCAGGGAACTCCAGTTAGTGCATTCAGCCCCTCGTTATGCACATTGGCACCCACTGGTGGCTGCTCAAAACTTCCGTTGCATACAAGGTTGATCCCGTTGTCAGCAGGGCAGATGACGCGCCGCACGGTCACGTTGAACGTGCAGGTGGTGGAACCGCATTCGTTGATCGCCGTGCAGGTGACGGGCGTGGTGCCGAGTTGGAACGCGCTGCCTCTTGCCGGGGTGCAGCCAACGAGGGTTCCACCGGTGACCGTGGGATTCGGGAACATCACCGGCACGCTGGTGCCGGTGATGTTCAGCGTGATGTCGTCCGGGCAGGTGATGATCGGACCCTGCTGCGAGAGGGACACGTTGTCGATGTGCGCGCCTCCAACATTGCCGTCGGCCGGGATACCGTGGAATTTTATGGTTACAGTTGAAGCCGTGGGCATAAAGGTGGCGGCATAACATTGCCAGCGGCCAACCGCGTAGGACACGGGAGTGAAGATCATAGAGGGCATCCCGCTTCCGGTAACGGCAACTTCGAATTTGTTGTTGAGCGGATTGGGGAAGCGCCCGGCGTAGTAGAAGCAGAAGTTCGCCGGGCAACCAGGGTTCAGGCCTGTAATCACTTGGGACACCGTTTCATCGCCGGAATTGGCGTTGATTTCCAGGTGTTGGTTCAGGTGCTGAGGCGTCATTGCTCCAAACGTCCCATTCCACAGTTCCAGCGTCAGATTGGACGGGCTGGCTGTCCAGCAGGGAACTCCGGTTAGTGCATTCAGCACTTCGTTGTGGAGATTTGCACCCACAAGCGGCTGCTCAAAACTCCCGTTGCATACCAGATTTGTCCCAACGGGGCAGGAAACCTGAAGCACGGTCACGGTGAACCTGCAGGTGCTGCTGCCGCAGCCGTTGCTGGCCGTGCAGGTGACCGTCGTCGTGCCAAGAGGGAACGTGCTGCCGCTAGCCGGGGTGCAGCCCGTGAGCGTGCCGCCGGTGACGGCGGGACTGGGGAAGTTCACCGGTGCGCTGGTCCCGGCAATGTTCAGGGTGATGTTGGCCGGGCAGGTCATCGTCGGCCCTTGTTGCCGCACCGACACGTCGTCAATGTGGGCTCCTCCCTGATTTTGGTCCGCAGGGATGCCACGGAACGAGATGGTCACCGGGGAGGCGGTCGGCAGGAAGGGAATGGAGTAGAGTTTCCAGCCTCCCGTGGCGTAAGACGCGGGGCTGAGGGTGGCGGATATCGGGGCGCCTCCGGGCCAACTCAGGGTCACTTTGAAGGTGTTGTTGGCCGGCAGCCCGTAGCGTCCTGTATATCGGAAGCAGAAGGTCGAAGGACAATTGGCACCGACTGTCAGGACTTGCGATACTATTTCATCGCCGTCGTTGGCGTTGATCTCGAGGTTCTGATTGCCACTCGCGGAGGGAACGCCCATCGCGCTCCCGGCCCAGAGTTCAAATTTCCCGGCAGAGTCCGTCGTCGTCCACCCGGCAAGGGCCGAAAGAAACGTGAATGTATTGTTCGTTACAATCGGAGATTCAAAACTTCCATTGGCAACTCGATTGGCACCGGTGCCGCAGGTGGTTGGCGGGCGGGTAAGCAGAGGGACCTCCTGGTAGTCTATGGTATTGCCGGGTCCGGCGAGAGTCGGGCTGGCGCTGACGGTGTAGCGGACCATCGCGAAACGGGCGTCGTCGGGAGGCAGGGCCACCGTTACCGGTGCCGATGTGAACGGGGCGATCGGTATCGGTGCGGTGGAAAGGGTGTCTGTCCGCAGCGGATCCCGGACGCCATTGACGCTGAGATCAGGCAAGGCGACTTCGCGGTCGAAATACTCGAGGCTGATGTTCCCCACATAAAGGGTTTGCGTCTCACAATCCGTGGCGGTGTTGTGAAAGGTGACCTGCCCGCCGATATGGGAGAACCCCTCACCCACCGAGATCTGGTGGACGCAACCGGCGGCCGCACCGGCCCGCAGCCACTTCGCCCCCAGTGTCGTAATCGACGAACCCGCAATCCCAAATCCAACGTGGGCCTTGCCGCCGTTGGGAATCGAAGCGCCACCCGTCCAGCGAAGCAGCGTGTTCGCACCGGACGGCACAATCGTGAAGGACGAGAAAGTGGAATTGAGTGCTCCCGGATAAGGGCCGTCGTAGTGAAAAGTGAGGTTCGAGTGAGCGCCTTCAATGAGCCATTCAATTCCGTCCACCGGCAGGCCGGTGTTGTTCTCGAAGTCTTTATTCGCAAAGGACGTCGGGCAAGTATTGTTCGCGAGGCACAGAGTGATTCCCCGGTACTCGGATCCCGTGCCGGTCACGAGCAAATCGGCGGGGCCATTCACGGCGTCCATTCCCGCACTTTTCACCTGTCCCTGTGACGAATTGTCCTGCGAGGTCCAGTAGATCGTCCTGTTGTGCAGGTCCAGCGCAATGTCGGCAGGACTCCACCCCACGTCCGAATAGCCGGACAGAACCGTCGCGAGACCGCTGCCATCGGTTAGATTGGCGCAGCGAATGTAGGGCACGGGAACCCCGGGGTGAGGAGCGGTTGCCCCCACCACGTAGATTCGATTCGCGCAAGTATCGATCGCGAACTCCCCGGGCGATCCATCACCGATGGCATAAAGCACTGCCGCGTTGCTTCCGTTGAGGTCAGCTTTGTAAACATAGACCCCGTCGTAGTAGTAGAGGTTCGGGCTGGTGGACCGCAGATCGAGTGCAATTCCGCGCAGGGTGGACGCAAGGTTTGGTATGGAGATCTTCACTCCGGTCGCGATGTCGGCGCGGCGGATGGTAAGATGGTTGAAATCGTCCCAGTACACCGTTCCCTGCGCTCCAGCACCGGGGTCCACTGCGATGTGATGCACCCACTCACCCGCGACAGTCGTCGTCACGACTCGTGCGCTGCTGCCATTCCTGTTCGCCTCCATCACTTTACCAGGCAGGGTGGAGTTGTCGCCCCAATAAATTTTGCCCGTCACCGGGTTTAGGGCGACATCGACTCCGCTGCTGGAAGCAAAGGCATTGTTGACCGCCTGCGGGTTGGTGCCATCAAGGTCCGAACTGGCGATGCCATTGAATGTGTCCACCCAAAAGATTGTGCCCGGGTCGCAGGGCTCACCCACGCAATTGTCACACGTCAGAGTGCCCACATCGCCGCAACAACACTGGTTGGGCAGTTCCCATGTTTGGTTCGGACAGCATGACGCGGAGATGATGAGTTTCCGGTCTGTCTGCACGCCGGCCCAGGGGGCACAATTGATTTGGAGTTTGAAATATCCCGCGCTGTCGGTGGTCGCGGTGCCGCCCACACGAAACACCCCTCCTGCCCAAAAATTCACTGTTACCGTGCAGTTGGCCAGCGGGGAGCCACCCTGGCATATGAGTCTCCCCTCGGTGAAATTAATCGCTTTGAGTTCCGCCGCTGCGCTCGTTGCCATCCCGGAGGCGTTGGTGATGACCACATCGTAAAGGCCGTCGTTGATCGTTTGAGCATTGGTGACGGCATAGTTCGCAGTGGTGGCGCCTGGGATGTTGGCACCGTTGAAGCGCCATTGGTAGCTCAGCGGCGGCGTGCCCGTGGCCGTGACGCTGAGGATCACCGTTTGGCCGGGTGCTGCTGTTTGGGTTTCCGGTTGGGCGACGATGCCCGGGACCGGGCCCGCGGTGGCGACGCTGATGCCGCCATTTTGGGCCAGAGTCGAGGTGTTCCAACCGAGGCCAATGGCCAGCGGAGGCAGGTTCCTGACTGCGAAGGAGCCCGTGCGAGTTGTGGCCTCAAAAAGCGTGAACGAGTCACCCGCCTGCAAGGGCGAGCCCGTGTTCACCACCGTCAGGGTGCCGCCGTAGGTCACGGTCGCAATGCCTGAGGCCAGGTCGCTGGATCCCGGAGTCGCCGGGGTGGTAGAGCGACTGATTTCCATCAGCGCGAGGCCGTTGAGGGTGAGATGGCCGTTTACGGTCAGGGTGCCGATGGCGTTGGTGCCGGGGGCGAAAGTGGCGACCGGGGAGACGGTCACATTCCCGATGATGGTGCCGTCGCCTTTGAGCGTCTGACCGAGGCCCAATGTCAGCGTGTGATCGGTGCGCAAGTTGGCGTTGAGAGTGGCGCCGGCGGCGACGGTGATGGTGGCGCTGGTGGAAATCGAGCCGGTTCCGGTCAGGGCCAGGGTGCCGGCGCTGACCAGGGTTTTGCCGGTATAGGTGTTGGTGCCCGCGAGCACGAGCGAAGATCCGTTGGTCGCTCCTCCGGTCTTGATCAGGCCGCCTGAACCACCGATGGCACCGAGGTTTGTGAGGGTGTTGCTCCCCACGACGCGGAAGACACAGTCATTACTCAGCGTGACAAGGCCATTGATGGTGTTGTTGCCGGTTCGATTATAGACGCTGGCGATGACGCCGTCGCCGATCAGGGCGAACTTCTTGTTCAACTGGGCGAAGGTCGAGAGGAGCCCGAGGGTGGCGCCGGGGTGGAGGGTGAGGGTGGTTGCGGGATTGCCCAGTGAGGTGGTGCTGCCTTCAATCCCCAGGGTGCCGGCCTCAACGACAATATCCGCGAGGGCGGGATCAACGGTGATACCGGCCAAGCGAACCTCGTTGGCGCCGGTCTTGGTGAGGCTGTAAGGCTGACCGCCGGTGCTGAGGACGGCAGTGGCCGGGGTGCCGCGGATGTCCCAGCGGCCAGGATTGGCACCGCTTTCGGCCCATGGTCCCGAGCCTCCGAAGGCGGCATCGCCCGTCATGATGACTTGTTGCAGCGCGTTACTCTGCGACTGGGTGGAATTGCTCCAGATCGCGCCCTGGCCGTTTATTCCACTACCGACGATGAAGACCTGTTCGAGCCCCAAGTCCAGCGCGTTCGTCCCTGCAACCACGCCGCTGACATCCAGAGTGGCGCCGTTGGCGATGGTCGTCGAGCCCGAGGTGGAACCCAGAGCGGAATTATCGTTCAGGCGCAAAGTGCCCGCGGCCACCGTGACCGCGCCAGAGAAGGTATTGGCGCCGCTCAGGGTGAGGCGTCCGGGACCGGTCTTGGTGAGGCCCGAGGATCCGGAAATGACGCCGCTGATTCCCAGGGTGCCATTCGTGACGACGTTGACAGTGGGAGTGGCGGTGGGGACCAGGGGGACGCCGATCGACATCACCGTGGTCGGCTGGTTGTCCGTGATGTTGCCGGTGAGGGATACTGAGTTGCCGGAGAGGACGAAGGCCCCGGCACCGCTGTTGAAGGTGATGCCCGCGAAGGCGGTCCCGGCCGCGAAGCTGTTGACCGGTGCGAGGCGTGTGGTACCGCCAAAAATGAGAGAGTCGCCGGCGACTACCGCCGCATTCCAGTTCGCGGGTGTAGTCCAGTTATTGTCAGCACCGGCGCCGTTCCACGTCTTGTTCGCCTGGCTGAATGCGAAGGTCGAGGAGAGGAGCAGGGCGATGATGGGTGACGCGAATATTCGGCGTCCGGTGTATGGTTGAGTTTTCATGGGTTGGTGTTTTGTTTCATGGGGTATCGGGAGTGGTGACGTAGTGGATCAGAATGACGTGTACCGTTAGGGAGTGGCGGGCTGGGTTGGTGGGGTAACGGCCGCGGTCTGCGAGTGGCCGGGGTAGCGCTGCTGGAGCCAGGCGCACAGGGAGTCGATCTGATCCTTGCTCAACGGGCCGCCATGGGTGGCGGCGAAGGCAGGCATGAGGGTGCCGGGTTTGCCTTCGGTGATCCACTTTTGCCAGAAGGCGAGGTCGCGGGGGCCGCGCGGAATCTTCAAATCCGGCACCATGGAGGCCCGGTTTTCCGATTCGTGGCAAATGCCGCAGGAGGCAGTGTAGAGCGCGACGCCCGTCTTGCCGGCGCCCTGGTCCACATGGCAACTGGCGCAGTCTCCTTTGAAGACGGACTGGCGGTCGGTCAGGGCGTTTTGGATATTCATGGCGCGATCTCCCATCGACCGGGCCGCCGGCGCGGCTGCGGGCGCGGCCGGGAGGGCTCCGGACGCAACGGGTCGCGCACCGGATGACGCGGGCAGACCGCCGATGGCCACCGGCATAGCCCCGGACGCAATCGGCGCGGCGAGGGACGCGGCGGGCGCGGTACCGGCCGGGGCCGGTGGAATGTTGGCGCGCACGAGCAGCGATTTGGTGCCAACAGAGGTTTCGACGGTGACGGTCTTGGCGAGGGTGCCGACCTTACCGCGCAAATTCAGGGTGACGGCGATGGACACATTGGCGCCGGGATCCAGTTTGTAGGGGGTGGAGGGCAACTGGGCCACGGTGCAGCCGCAGGAGGTGAACAGGCTGTTGATCATGATGTCCTTTTGGGAAGCATTGGTGACGACGAAGCTGAGGACCGCGGACTCCTCGCCGGGTATGGGGTTCACCTCCTTTGTCTCGGCATCCCATTTCAGTGCGGGGGGATCGGGCACGACTGCCGGGGTGATGGTGGCGGATGGCGGCGGGAGTGGGGCGGGCGCCTGCGACTGGATGGAGTCTGGTCCCTGCCACTCCGGGGGCACCGCCGTCGCGCGCGGCTTGCTGCAAAGGTGAAGGCTACTGTGCGATGAATTGGAAAAGTGCGGCTGTCGCCGGTTGTCGAAAGCCGCTCGAGACGGCGGCGGTCCCAGGGCCAGCAGGACGAGACAGGCGAATTTCAGATAATTCATGATGACAGCTGGTCGGGCGTTTTTTGGGTTCAAGACCGCGGAGGAGCCCAGGGTCACTCGTTACTCCCGATTTTTTCGGGGATAGTTTTCGCTGGAGTGAAAATAGTTTTGTCAGGACGCTGTTTTTTTCCGGAAACCGGAATGTGCTTGAACAGGATATCGCAAATAGCTCAGAGGATGCACGTGTTATTATGGCAAAGAGGTGGTTGTTTTCGCTCTGGCCCGCGAATTCGCCCCGATGGTGAGTTCCATTCCCCGTCGTTCACGTCATCCCCCTGCTGAGCCTTTGACCAAACCGCAGGTCCAGCTCAGTTTCGGGGATTACTCCGTTCCGGAGCGGCGGGCGGGGTGCGCTATGGGCAAGTGATGGCGTTACCCTTGAAGTCTGACAGGATCAGGCTCTTGCCGTCACCGGTGACGGCCACGGATTTTGGAAATTCGCTGAGCGGACCGAGGATAGCGATCTCACGTTGCCCGGCGATGTCCCAGATTTTGATGTCGCAGGCCCCGCTACAGGAAATCAGGCGGGTGCCGTCCGGGGTGAAGGCACAGGGCAGGGCGGCGGTGGAGTGGCCGGTGAGCCGGCTTGTTATCCTGCCGTCGCGAAAGGAGTAGAGATCAATGGAGCCATCCTGCATGGAAGCCGCGAACAGGGAGAGGTCGGCGGTGAAGGACGATCTCGAAATGGTCGTGCCGGGAAAGGGCATGTTCCAGATTTCCGCCCCGCCGGCAACCGGGAGCGCGGCCCATCTGGAGTCCGAGAAGTGATAGAGCACCGTGGCATCAGGAGAGAGGAGGATGCGCGTCACATCCATCTCCACCCGCAGAGAGGGGATGCGTTCGCCGGTGATGCCATTCCACAGGGCGACGAGCCGGGGATTTTCAATCGCGGCCAGAATGGCGGCGCTTCGGCTGGCGACATACTGGCCGTCGGGAAGCGCGTCCTTGAGGGCGACATTGCTCTCCGGGGCGCCGGTCCTTGCATCGATCTGCCGGAACCGGACCTCACCGGTGGCCTTCTCATGCTGGAGGAACATCGCGCTGGTGCCATTCCGGCTCAGGCCAAGAAGTACCGACTCGGGAGGCACTTCGTAAGGCTTCCCATCTCCTGGAAATTTGCGCGTCACCGGATCGCCAAGGGCGTATTTCCCGTCCCGCGTCATTCCCGCGATGAGGTGGCTGCCGGGCAGAATGAGGAGCGGCGGGCCCACCGGCAGCGGATTCACATATATCACTTTCAGGAGATCCTGGCCGAGGATCCTGCCGTCCTCGCCACCGGAGACGAGAGTGCTGTGCATGGTCCAGCACAGGCTGGACACCGCCATCTCGTGGCTGAGAGCGTCGCGCAGCGGATGCCAGTCAGCCGTCCATGCGCTGACCAGGTTTTTGTCCCAGCCGGTGGCGAGCCCGAGGTCATCCCGCCAGGCGAGAGCACTCAGGCGGCCGCAGTCGACATCCAGCCTTGAAATTCTGGCGCCTGTTTCCGCATCATGCACTACCGCCCGGCCGTCGCCGTCGGCGGAGGCGATCCGGGTTCCGCGGTCATTGAAGACGATGACTGTCCGACCGCCGCCGTCCGCGAGGCGGCACGTTTCACTGCCGGTCGCGGTGTCAAACACCGCCGCAGCTCCCCGGGGCGGTGCCGCTGCGAGGCGGGTGCCATCGTGATTGAGCGCCATCGGCCAGCCGCAGTGGGGAAAAATCCGCACGGGCAGCCATGTGGTCGTATCGTAAAGGATGCCGACGGCCTCGGTTGTCTCCTCCGAGTTGCTTCCGGCGCATACGGTGCGGACCAGCAGCCGCCGGCCGTCGCCGCTCATCGCCATCCGGGCATTTTCGCCGGGGAGGACGGCGAGGAGCTTCTGTCCGGTGTGCCCGGGGCAAACCCAGATGCTGGTCCCGTGCCGGGCCGTGGCGAAGGCTACCCAGGCACCGTCGCGCTCTGCGAGCATTCGGGTGCATCCTTCCAGCAGGTCGGTGTTCGGACGGGTGGCCGCTTCAAAATCATCAAACGTCCAGTCCGACCATGTTCCCGGCGGCTCCAGCGCCTGGATGCCATGCCACACTGGACCGAGGCAAAACCGCCACACCGGCCAGTCGCTGGCGGGGTCCTCGTCGGCGAAGCCCAACAGATGACGGTCCCAGCCCGGCGGCTTGAGCAGGCCCGGCCCGGCGGGGGCGCGGTTCATCACGGCGAGGGAAAGATCGTAGGCACTGGCCTCCGTGTGATGCAGGGCTTTCGGCGCCACGACCTTGCAGGCTCCTCCATAAATGTCCCATGCATGCACACCGCTGCCATCGGTGGCGAGGAGATGCCGTCCGTCCTTCAGCATCACCAGAGACGTGACCGTGCCTTTCGCCTTGAAGGTGAATAGCGGCGGGCAGGATTCGCAGGCTTTCACCATCAGGTTCCACTCGAGGCCGCGGAAGTCCACCCTCCCCTGCGTCGGCTCCTGCTCGTGCAACAACCGCCGGGCGAGCACATAGTCCCCGGCGAGCCGCGCATGGCTGGCAGCAAGGATTTGCGAAAAATAGGCCGACTGCTGCGACTCGCGTTCGCTGGTCGCGGCGGCTCGCTCCAATTCGCGATCATGCCTGTCCTCGGCGAGCTGGAGATTCGAGGCTCGGAACTGGAGACCCATCGCGCCGCCCGCCGCGATGCTAACCGCGATGAGCGCCGCCGCCGCGGGACGACGGCGGCACCAGCGGAGGACACGTTCCCATGTGGCCACCGGGCGCGCAGTGATCGGTTCTCCATGGAGCCAGTGATCAAGGTCATCGGCGAGAGCGTCGGCCGACGCGTAGCGATTGTCAGGCTGTTTCCGCAGGCACTTCAGGCAAATGGTTTCGAGATCGCGCGGCAGCCGCGCATTGAGCGCCGAAGGCCGGCGCGGTTCCTCCTGCGCGATCCGGCGCAGCATTTCCATGGTCGTCTCGGCGGTAAAGGGCGGGCGGCCGGTGGTCCATTCGTAGAGCAGGCTGCCGAGCGAATAGACGTCGGCCGCCACCGTGGCCGCGCGGGCGCCGTCGGCGGCGACTTCCGGCGCCATGTAAGCGGGTGTGCCCAGCACCATTCCGGAGAGAGTGATCGCGGTATGGGCGTCGGTGAACTTGGCCAGCCCGAAATCGATGATGAACGCGCGGCCGGCTTCATCGAGGAGAATATTCGCGGGCTTCAGATCACGGTGCAGAATGCCACGCTGGTGGGCGAAATGAACGGCGCGCGCCACTTCCGCGAGGGTGGTGGCCACGCGACGGAAATCCACCGGCTTCGCTTTGCTCAATTCGACTCCGGAGCGCCCGCCTTCAACGAGGCGCATGGTATAGAACGGCTGGCCCTCGCATTCGCCGACCTCGTAGATCGGGACGATGCCGGGGTGGTCGAGTTGGGCCACGGCTTCGGCTTCGGTGGCAAAGCGCTGGCGCTCCGCCACGTCGGCCAGCCGGCCGGACTTCAGCATCTTCAACGCCACCAGCCGATGCAGCTCGGAATGCCATGCTTGATACACGACGCCCATGCCGCCGCTGGCCACGCGCTCCCGCAATTCGTACTCGCCAAAGCGCACGCCTTCCAGCGGCTCCCCCTCACTTTCGTGGAAGAGGAATCCACTCAACAGACAGCGCGGGCAAACTTCATCTGCGCCGTCGGAGAGAGGCGCGGCGCATTGCGGGCAGAGGATCTCGCTCATGCGCCGAGGACTTTCGCAAGGTGCCGGATTTCATCTTCGATCTCGGATTCCGACGCCACGGTCTCCGCGATCTCTGCGCGCAGGGCGGCGGAGAATCGATGGCGGAGTTTGAAAACGGCGGACTTCACCGCGCTCTCCGTCAGGCCCAGCGCAGCGGCGGCTTCGGCATAAGACGCCGCCTGCCGCCCGGTGAAGAGAAAATCCCCCAGCACCGCAAACCGCTCCGCCATGTCCGCAGCGGCGTATTCCTCGCGCAGCCGCTTTCTGGCCAGCGCCATCACCGTGGCCGCCCAGCGCCGGTCGAAGAGCAACTCCGGGGATTCGTCATCGTGGGGCTCCAGGCGGTAGCGCGCCTCCGCCTCCATGCCGTCGAGTGACACGAGAACCGCACCGCCGCCCCGCCTGCCCGCCGACTCTTTTTCCTGGGCCTGCGCCAGTACATTTTTCAAAACGCCGAGCAGATAACTGCGAAAACGCCCCTTCTCCGGATCCGCCTTCGACAGCACTGGCCGTCTGAGAAGGTGCGCGAAGAGTTCCTGAGTCAGATCTTCCGCCTCCTCCTGCGCATGGCCCTGCCGCCTCAGGTAAAAATAGAGTGGATGCCAGTAGGCGCGGCACAGACTTTCCAGTGCCGCTGCTTTTTCAGGGTGCCCGCTTTCCTTACTACCAGCCTGCAACACGAGGCTCCAGCGGGTCGTCGCAAACGCAGGGGACGGTGCTGGAGGTGAAGGAGGAGTCATAGTGCAAGGCTAGTCATAACGAAACCAGTCCCCGCCGGCAAGCTTATTCTTCGACAGATTCTTCTGCCGACGCCGCAGGAAAACGCGGGCCTTTTCACTTGAGCTGCTTCAGGAGTGATTTCACGATGCCGAACGCCAGACGCAGAGTGTCACCGGAAAGCCGGATGTCGATTCAGCTTGGCGCTATACAGCCGGGCCACCATGGATCGACAGGTCGGATCCTGAAAATCGTCCGCAACTTCATCAAGTAATTCGAATCCGCAGTAAACCTGGATGATCTGGAGACCATCGCTGTCGGTCATCCGGTAGAGGGAGATGCAGGGATAGCGCCTGTCAGTGGGCAGGAGGAACTGGCTCAGTTGGGGATGTTCTGGTGGGGAATCGATCGCCAGAGAATCAACCACATCCGGCAGCGGGTGCAAACCCGGACATCGCGACCAGCGCCAGGAGGGGTCGGCGGGAACGGTGCCTCCTCGGGCAATTCTCAGGGATTTGAATCTGCTCCTTTGACTGTCGAAAACGAGGTCGTTTACTGAGGTCTGTCAGATGGAAAGACGTCGTCTTTTCATTGCCAGAGCCTAAGTGACCTTCACTCCGGGCCGTCCGACCGTGCGGTCAAACGGCTTGATCGTGCGATTTTTAGCAACCTACGGGCTCAGACGCTCGATTTTCCACGAGTCCCCGGCCTGCCGTGTGTAGCGAAGCCGGTCGTGCAGGCGGGAGCGGCGGCCCTGCCAGAACTCGATGGTCTGCGGGATGAGCCGGTAGCCGCCCCAGTGCTCGGGCAGGGGCACCTCGCCATCCGGGTGGGCGGCGGAGGCTGCGGCGAAGGCGGCCTCGAGAGCGACGCGGTCCGGGATGACGCGGCTCTGCGCCGAGGCCACGGCCCCGAGCTGGCTGGCGCGGGGGCGGACGGCGAAATAGGCCGCACTTTCCTCCCGGGTCACCTTTTCCACAGTGCCGGTGATGTTCACCTGCCGCTGCAACTCCTTCCAGAGAAAGGTCACGCCGGCGCGGGGATTTGCCGCCAAGTCGGCGGCTTTGGCGCTTTCGTAGTTGGTGAAAAACGAGAACCCCCGTGCATCCAGCCCCTTCAGCAGCACGGTGCGGGAGGATGGCTGCCCGTCAGCCGAGACGGTGGCCAGGATCATGGCGTTGATCTCCAGCAGCTCGGCGCGGCGAGCCTCCTCCAGCCATTTCCGAAACTGGTCAAACGGGTGCGCCTCCGCCCGCGCCTCGTCGAGGGCGTGGAGCGAGTAGTCGACCCGGAGGTCGGCGAGTGATTTTTCAGACTTTTGCATGTTGTGTCCGGAGTCAGGATGCCCATGATGGCCCCCGCTGCCTGCCACAACATCCCCAGACTTCCCCTTCGCGCAATATGTACAACAACCTCGAAAGCGTCCTCTTCCACGAGACCACCATCCTCGCCCGGCTCGATGAGCTGGCGCGCGACATCTCCCGCGACTACGCAGGCAAGCCGCTCACCGTGGTCATGATCCTCCACGGCTCCCTCATTTTCATGGCGGACCTGCTGCGCCGCATCCACCTGCCGCTCCAGATCGAGAGCATCTCCGTCTCCAGCTACCACGGCGGCACCGCCAGCTCGGGGATCATCACTTTTCACCAGAATGCCCTGCCCACCGTGGCCGGCCGCCACGTCCTGCTGGTGGATGACATCCTGGACACTGGCCGCACCCTGGCCGCCATCCGCGACCGCCTGCTGGCCGAATGCCAGCCCGCCAGTGTGAAACTCTGCACACTCCTGAAAAAACGCCGTCCGCGTGAAGTCCAGGTCGAGGCGGACTACGTCGGGTTTGAGATCGGTGATGAGTTCGTCATCGGCTACGGGCTCGACTACCAGGGCGAATACCGGAACCTGCCCCTCATCGGCACGCTGAAGACAGAGTTCATCCACCCCGCCGGAGCCTGAGCCCCGCCCACACCATGAGCCAGCAGGAAAGCACCATCCGGCTCCTCTTTTTCTCCCTCCTGCGCGATGCGACGGGCGCTGCGGAACTCACTTGGCCACTGCCCGCCCCCGTCACCGTGGGCACGCTCCTCAGCTCCCTTTACGCCGCCCATCCGGCTCTGGAAAAGTGGGACGCCCAGCTGCTGGTGGCAGTGGATCTCGAGTTCGCCAGCCGCACGGACGTCGTCCGGCCCGGGCAGGAGGTCGCCCTCATGCCGCCGGTGCAGGGCGGGTAAATGCCGTGGGCGTTTCGGAGCCGGGCGGGGTCACGCGAGCACATCTCGAATGACGTGACCGTGGACGTCGGTCAGGCGCCGTTCGATGCCGTTGTGGTAGAAGGAAAGCTGCTCGTGGTTGAGGCCGAGGATGTCGAGAATGGTGGAGTGGAAGTCGTAGACCGTGGCCACGCGGTCCACGGCCTTGTAGCCAAAGTCGTCCGTCGCTCCGTAGCTGAAGCCTTTTTTCACTCCCGCACCCGCCATCCATGCGGTGAAGCCCGCCGGATTGTGGTCGCGACCACTGGCCCCTTTTTGAAACGTGGGCATCCGGCCAAACTCCGTGCACCAGACGACGAGCGTGTCCTTCAGCAGACCGCGCTGCTTCAGATCAGCCAGCAGGGCGGCGGTGGGCTGGTCCATGACTTCGCCGTGCTTTACGTATTGCTCGGCCAGCACCTTGTGGCCGTCCCAGTTGCTCACGCCCTCGCCACCGGTCTGGTAGGCTCCATTGAAGAGCTGGACAAAGCGCACCCCCTTTTCCACCAGCCGCCGCGCGAGGATGCAGTTCTTCGCGTAGGCAGCCTTCAGGTCCTTCACCGGATTGCCCGCCTGGTCGGCCCCATACATTTTCAGCACGTGCGCGGGCTCGCTGGAAATGTCCGAAACCTCCGGCACGGACAGCTGCATCCGCGCCGCCAGCTCGTAGCTGGAGATGCGGGCGGCCAGCTCGGAATCTCCCGGAAAGCGCTCCAGGTGGTGCTGGTTCAGCCGGGTCAGGAAATCCCGCGTGGCCCTGTCCTGCTCCGGGCTGGCGGAGGCAGGGCGGGCGAGATTGCGCACCGGCTGCGCGGCATTGAAGTCCGTCCCCTGAAAGGCCGCAGGCAGAAATCCAGAACCCCAGAAATTTCCCGCCGACTGCGGCGCCCCGCGCGGATCCGGGATGGCCACGTAGGCAGGCAGGGTCTCATTTTCCGACCCCAGCGCGTAGGTCAGCCACGAGCCCATGCTGGGGAACGCATCCAGCGTGAACCCGGTGGACATGAAGTTCTCCCCCGGCCCATGCGTGTTAGTTTTTCCCGTCAGGGAGTGGATGAAGCACATCTCATCCGCCAGAGCCCCGAGGTTCGGCACCAGCTCCGAGACCATCTTCCCGCACTGCCCGCGCGGCTTGAATTCCCACGGGCTCTTCGTCAGCGCGCCCTGCTCCCCCTGGAAGGTGATGAGCCCCTCCCCCCCCGGCATCTGCTGGCCGTGGCGCTTGATGAGTTCCGGCTTGTAGTCAAACGTGTCCACCTGGCTCACCGCGCCCGAGCAGAAAATCATCAGCACGTTCTTCGCCCGCGCCTCGAAGTGCGGCTTGCGCGGCGCATTCGGATTTGCGGGATTGATCTCCGGCCGGATGGGCACCGCCCCCCGAGCCCGGGCGGTGGAGAGCAGATGCGCCAGCGCGATGCCTCCGAGGCCGGTGGCGGTCTGCGACAGAAAATGACGGCGGCTGAGGAATGGGTGCATGGTTGAGGTTCGAACACTCGCATCTCGGAATGCGGGATCAACCCCGCAAGATGGGTGGGGATTTGCTGCATGCCGGCCTGGTGCCTGCGAGGCTGCGGATTCGAGCCAAAGTGAAACGCCGCTCTTGCCTGCCACCGGATTTTGGGCACGTTGAACTTCAGCATGACCGATACTGACCACGAGAGCGAAAAACTGCGACTGGACATTTTCCGTCGCATGTCCCCTGCCAGGCGGCTGGCGATGGCCGCCGGCTGGAGCACTTCCCTGCGCCAAATGAGCCGCGCTGCGCTAAAACAGCAGCATCAGGGCGCCACGGACGCCCAGCTCCAGCGGCTCTTTGCCAACCGCTGGCTGGGTCCGGAACTCGCCGCAGCCGTCTACCCCACGCCCGGAATCTGATGGATGAGACACTGGCCACGGCACTGGCTGCCGCACGGGTTTTTGATGAACTCGGTGTGCCATGGTTCCTCGGCGGATCACTTGCCAGCTCCCTGAGGGGCATTCCCAGGGCCACGCTGGACGCAGACATCATCGCAGACCTGCAGACCAGCCACGTGAAGCCCTTTCTCACCGCACTTGGGTCAGCCTGGTATGCTGACGAAGCCGCGATTCTCGAAGCACTCAAACACCGAAGTTCATTCAACCTGATTCACTTCGACACAGCAGTAAAGGTGGACATCTTCCTGCCAAAGCCCCGAAGGTTTGAAGCCGGCCAGTTTCAGAGAGCGGTGCGCATTTCCCTGACCGGAGACGGCGACGGCGAAATCCCGGTCTGCTCGGCGGAGGACATTGTCGCCGCCAAACTTGAGTGGTTCCGGCTTGGAGGTGAACTGTCGGAACGCCAATGGGGCGATATTCTCGGCGTATTGCGGCTCAATGCAGGATCCCTGAATCTGAAAATCCTTCGCGAAAGCGCCATTGAACTCGGAGTCGTTGACCTTCTCGATAGAGCGATGGCAGAGGCATCCAGCACCCGTTGACGGCTGACTGGAATCAAAAGATAAACAGAAACTCGCTAGAGTTATACAGCGCCCGGCAGAAGGCGGGGAGGCCAAGCTGGCGGATCATGCCGGCGGATTGCCCGCGCTCCCAGTCATCGGCAGGACGGGCGTAGAAAAGGGCGAAGGCTTTGTCCACCTGCGCCTCGGGCGAGTCCCCGGCCTCCTGTTTAAGGCGGGCGGCGAGGAGTTCAGACTGCTGGAGGACGAAGGTACTGTTGAAAAGATTGAGCGCCTGCAGTGGCGTATTGGACCGGCTCCGTTTCGCCATAACCTGGCCGCCGTCAGGGCAGTCGAGGGAGCTGAACACACTGTCCGTCGTCTGCCGGATGCGGAACTGGTACACCATCCGGCGGAACTCGGCAGGGCTGTACTTTTCCTTCGCGAAATAGTGCATCACATTTTCCTCCACAATGTTCATGAGAGAAAACCCGGGGCCGCCCATTTTGAGATCCATGGCCCCTGACACGGAGAGCATGGCATCCCGGATGGCCTCCGCCTCCAGGCGGCGCGGAGTGTAGCGCCAGAGGAGCCGGCCGCCGGCATCGGCCTGAATCGCGTCCGCACGGGGCGCGGAGCCCTGCTGGAAGGCGGCGGACAGGAGGATGGTCCGCTGCATGTGTTTGATTGACCATCCGCTCCGGACAAACTCGTCAGCCAGCCAGTCCAGCAGCTCCGGATGGGAGGGTGGAGTGCCGTTTTTTCCGAAATCGCCGGGAGTGTCCACGATGCCGGTGCCGAAGATGTAGTGCCAGAGCCGGTTCACCATGACGCGGGCGGTGAGCGGGTGCTGCGGGCTGGTGAGCCAGGCGGCGAGCTTCACGCGGCGCTGCTGCTCGGGTTCATCCACCGCCATGCCCAGCGTGGCCAGCACCGCCAAGGCATCGGGGGCCACGACTTCGCGCTTCTGCATCGGCTCGCCGCGGTAAAGGCGGTTCGTGGGACCAGGCTGGGCAAAGGTGCCGAGCCACGCCGTCTGGCTGCCGCTGATGGCGGCGATGCGGCTGCGGACCTCCGCCAGACCAGCCTGCACCTTGCGCGCGGCTGCCGCGTCTTCGCTGGATAGACTTGCCAGAAAGGTATTGGGGTCCGCCGCTCCGCTAAATGGCTGGCGGTTGTCCGAACTCGCGACCTTCACCCATTTATCCGGCTCTGCAGCGGCCTCGATCACGTACTGTGTGGCGATGCGGTCGTTGAAGCCGCCATCGCGATCCCTGCCCCACACGATGCGCTGGATGCGGACTTTGGCCGGGAAATCAATGCGCACCCAAGCGGGGCGCCCGCTGGCTATCCAGCTGCGCTGGTTGCCCGTCTGGCCGTCGTTCAGGTGTTCGAGCTTGTGGATGGCATAGCCGGGCAGGGTGCCGGATGCGGAGGGCCTGGCTCCCTTCGCGGCGAGGGCCAGGTTTTGGCCCGTCTCGTCGTAGATCTCCAGCTCGTCAATGCACGGCTCCGACCCGCTGGTGGCAGAAATGGAAAACTTGACCGACAAAGCATCGACCGGCGCGAACGTCTCCTCGTTCATCTTTGCATTCACCGGAGGCCTCTGCGGTTTTCCGGCACCCGCCACGGTGGCGGCCTTCTTTCGGAAAACCTCCAGCTCCGCGAGCTTCGCAGCCTCTGCGGACTTCGCGGCGGCCAGCTCTGCTTCGGCGCCGGCATCCATTTTTTTCCGCAAGGCTCGCTCGCCATGGTTCACTCCGGCGAAAACGGCCTGGAGGGCGTAAAAATCCTTCTGCAGGATCGGATCAAACTTGTGATTGTGACAGCGCGCGCAGCCCACCGTGAGCCCCATGAAGGCGGTGGAGGTCGTGTTCACCATGTCGGTCAGTTCATCCTGGCGCTGGGTCGCGTTGAGCAGCGGGTCACCCTTCACGATGTCGTAGGTCCCGGCCACGAGAAACCCTGTGGCGGCATCCGCCCCCAGCGCATCACCGACAAGCTGCTCGCGCACGAACTGGTCGTAAGGCTTGTCTGCATTGAACGACTGAATGATCCAGTCGCGGTATGGCCAGGCGGTGGGACGCGGGCGGTTGGTTTCAAATCCATTCGTATCCGCGTAGCGAACCACATCCATCCAGTGGCGGGCCCAGCGCTCGCCGTAGCGAGGGCTGGCCAGCACAGCATCCACCAGACGTGCGTAGGCATCGGGCCGTTCATCCTTGGCGAAACCCTCGACCTCACCTGGCGAGGGAGGCAGCCCGAGCATGACGAGATACAGCCGCCGGATCAGCGTCGCCCGGTCTGCTGGTGCGGAAGGCGCCAACCCTTTGTCCTTCAGCTTTGCGAGGATGAATTCATCCACTTCATTCTTCACAAAGGCATCCCCGCTCACCGGCACCGCAGGCCGCTTCACCGGCTGGAACGACCAGTGGTCTGTCTTTAATTTCAGAGACTCGGCAGCCTCCGCCTCGCCGGGCATCCCGGCACCGGCATCGATCCACGCCTTCAGCAGTCCAACCTGCCCGGTCGTGAGCCGGTCCCCTTTCGGCGGCATCATGTCTTTCGGATTTTCCGAAGTGACATGCTTGATGATCGAACTCTCGGCACTTTTTCCTCGGACAAACACCGGCTCACCGGAGTCCCCGCCTTTTAGAATGCCCACGACCTCATCCAGCCGCAGCTTTCCCTTTTGCTTGTCAGCATCGTGACAGTCATAGCACCGGTCCTCAAAAATGGGACGAATGTCCTTCTCAAAATCCGCCGCACGCAGCAGCACCGGACACGACAGAATCAAAACCAGCCAAGGCACAATGCCGGGTGGACTTTTAAAACGAAGCGGAAGAATTGGGAAAGTCGGGCTCAAGGAACAAAACATACGCGCAGAGCCGGGCCGCTGTAAACCCCGGCTGGGGTTTGGGGCTTTCCCCGGTACCGCTGCTCTACGCGATGATTTCTGAAATTGGGCTGCCATGGTCGATCTCCAGTCGTTTGCGTCCCGGAATCTCCAGCTTCCTCGAGTCCAGCCCCAGCTGGTGGAGGATGGTGGCATGGATGTCGGTGGCGTAGTGGCGGTCCTCCACGGCGTGGAAGCCGATCTCGTCCGTGGCGCCGTGGACGACGCCGCCCTTGAGCCCGCCGCCGGCCATCCAGACGCTGAAGCCGAAGATGTGGTGGTCCCGCCCGTCGGAGCCCTGGCTGCCAGGAGTGCGGCCGAACTCCGTGGCGAAAACGACGAGCGTCTCGTCCAGCAGCCCGCGCTGGGCCAGGTCCTGCAGGAGGCCGCCCACCGGCTGGTCCACGGCCAGGGCGTTGTTCGTGTGGTTCGCCTTCAGCCCGCCGTGGGCGTCCCACGCGCCCGCACCGCCGCCGCCGTGCTGGATCTGGATGAACCTCACACCGCGCTCCACCATGCGCCGCGCCGCAAGCAGTTGGGTGCCAAACTCCCGGCTGTGCCCCTGATCGATGCCGTAGAGCGCCTTCGTGGCCTCGCTTTCCTTCGAGAGGTCCAGCACCTCCGGCACGGAGCGCTGCATCCGCCAAGCCAGCTCATACGAGGCGATGCGGGCTCTCATGGCCGGGTCCGACGGGTACTCCACTCCGCGCAGGCCGTTCAGCTCGCGGATGAGCCCCATCCCCGTTTCCTCCGCCTTCGCGGAAATCTCGCGCGCCGGGCGGCTATAGTCGAGCGGGTTGGCCGGGTCGATCCGCAGCGGCACCGCGTCGTGCGCCGGGCCGAGGTAGAGGCCGTCGCGCTTGTTCCAGTACTCGCGGGTGCCGATGGACACGAACTGCGGCAGGTTGTCATTCAGGCTGCCCAGCCCGTAGTGGACCCAGGCACCCAGGGTGGGAAATTCGCCGTCGAGCATGTTCCGCCCGGTGTGGAACTGGGCCTGCGCCCCGTGGTTGCTGTCCGTCGTGTAAACCGAGCGCACCACCGCCAGCCGGTCGGCATTTTTCGCGATGTGAGGAAACCAGTCACTGATCTCCATGCCGCTCTGCCCGTGTTTCTTAAAACCCACCTGCAGCGGGTAGAGAACGTTGCGCTGGTTCCCGTTCGCATCCGGCACGAGCAGCCGCTCGAGGGCCAGCTTCTTCGGGTCCTGCACGGCTGCGAAGGGGGTTTCCGCGATGGTTTTTCCGGCATATTTCGTCAGCATCGGCTTCGGGTCGAAGCTTTCCATGTGGCTGACTCCCCCGTTCATGAAAAGCCAGATCACACTCTTCGCCTTCGGGGCAAAGTGGGGCAGCCCGTCCGGCGGCTGGAAGGTCCCCTCCCCCCGCGCCTCCCGCTGGAGCATGGCCCCGAGCGCCAGCCCGGTGAAACCCATGCCCATGTCGGCAAGGAAGGTCCTTCGAGAAACTGGAGCGTTGGAAGTCATCTGAGAGTCACAAAATCGTCATGGTTGATAAGAGTCCTGATGAGCTGGGTGCGGGCGGCGGCATCCTTTTCCGCAGAAGTATCCGCCGCGCGCCAAGCCTCCAGCGCCCGGGTGCAGGCGGCCACCTCCGCTTCGCAGGGGCGCATGGCCATGAGCGCCGCGAAGGCCCGCCGGACAAAGGCTGCGTCGTCATCCCCGGCCCGCGCCAGCTTTTTGGAAATCCGCTCCGCCGCGTCATTCACCAGCCGGCTGTTCGTCAGCGCCAGCGCCTGCTGGGGGACGATGCTCTGGTCCCGGCGGTAGCATTCCTTCACCGGAGCGTCGTCAAAGGTGGTCAAAAACTGACTTCCTTCATTGCTGGAGCGGAAAAAATAGAGACTGCGCCGCTTTGATTCCTCCTGTGCCGCCGGGGGCACGGGAGGACCGCCCATTGCGGGATCCAGATCACCCGAGACGGCCAGCAACGAATCGCGAACGACCTGTGCCTCCAGCCGGAGGGACGACCGCCGCCAGAGGTGCGTATTCTCCAGATCGATGGCCTCATTTTCCCCCGCCCCGGCGGTGGAGGAGGACAGGCGGTACGCGGCCGAGGTGACGATGAGCCGGTGCAGGTGCTTCAGGCTCCATCCCTTCTCCACCAGCTCGGCAGCCAGCCAGTCAAGCAACTGCGGATTCGCCGGGGCTGCGCCCTTCCGCCCAAACTCAAACACCATGGCCACCAGCGGCGTGCCGGTGTGCCGGCCCCAGAGGTGGTTCACCGCCACGCGCGCCGTGAGGGGATTTTTCGCGTCCGTGACCCACCGCGCCAGCGCCGTGCGCCGCCCGGTGCTCATGGCAGGGAAAGGCACAAGCGGATCGTCCTTTCCGGAATCCCGAAACCGCGTTGGCGTCCACTTCGCCCCGGTGAGCTGGACGAACGTCTCCTCCGGCTTCACCGGCTCGGCCAGCACTGTGGCGGACTTGCCCGCCTTCTCCCTCGCTTCGTTCAGTTCCTTCTCGATCCCCTCTCGCTTGTCCGCCGCCGCCCCGGCCAGCTTCGCCTCGGTCTCAGCCACCTTCAGCAGCGCCTGCGCCAGACCCACGAGCCGCCCGCCGCGCACGGCGGCTTCCGCTTTGGACCTCGCGTCCGGCAGCCCCGCCCACTCCGCCTGCATCGCCCCGGCACGGGCCTCCACGTCCGCCAGCTCAGCCGCCGCCAGTGCTGCGGCATACGGAGCGGTTTTGGATTTTCCGTCCTTCGCCGCCGCAGCGGCCGCCACTTCCACCTTTTTCCGCGCAGCAGCCGTGTGCGCCTCCAGCACCCACGGCTGGCGCTCAGGCTTGGCCGCCTCCACCGGCAGAGTCACCGGCTGCACCGCCAGTCTGCCGAAATCAAGCACTGCCGGCACTCCGGGCGCCATCACGGCGGACTTGTCAGGCTGGTTCTCGTTTCCCCGCACATACAGATACGTCGGCGTTTCCGGCTGGCCGTCATAGACGCGCGGGATGCCGTCTTTTTCCAGATCCGCCTGGCCCGGCACCACGTCCATCCGCACCTGCAGCGGCTCAAAGAAGGCGCGCATCCGGTAGTAGTCGGCCTGGGTGACCGGGTCATACTTGTGGTCGTGACACTTGGCACAGTTCATCGTCAGGCCGAGAAATCCCTTGCTCACGTGCTCAACGGTTTCCTCCATCCAGGGATTCCGGTTAAAGAGGAAGAAATTCCGCGCCAGAAACCCGGTCGCCCGCAGCTTCTGCGGATCACCGGGGGCGATCTCGTCCGCAGCCAGCATCAGGCGCACCATTTCATCATAAGGCGTGTCCGCATTCAGGCTTTCCACGATCCAGTCCCGCCAGTGCCACATGTGCTTCTGGCTGTTCCGCAGCTGCTCGCCCAGCCCCCACCAGTCGCTGTAGCGCCAGATGTCCATCCAGTGTCTGGCCCAGCGTTCACCGTGGCGCGGGTCGGCCAGCAGCCGGTCCACCGTGGCCTCATACCAGCCGGGCGGGGCCTCCCGCAGCACAGACTCCACCTCCTCCAGCGGCGGCGGCACACCCACCAAGTCCAGATAAAGCCGGCGCAGCAGCACCTCCGGCGCGGCTTCCTTCTGCGGCGTCAGCCCCTGCGCCTCCAGATCGCGGAAAATGAAGGAATCGATGGGATTCTTCGCCCATCCCTTTCCCGCCGCCTCCGGCACCGCAGGCCGCACCACCGGGCGGAATGCCCAGTGCTCGCGCGGGTCGGCCTCCCCATGCGCGCACGCCACCCCGGCCAGCCAGCCGGCCAAAATCAAGCGAGGGAGGCGCGGTTTCATGAGGGGTGTCATGGCTGGGAGGTCAGGAATTTCAACAGCTCAAGCGCCTCGCGTTCACTCAGTGCCTCCAGAAGGCCCGGCGGCATGAAGCTCTGCTGGAGCTTGTCCCGGCTCTTGATTTCGGATTTCTGGACGGCGACTGATTCCGTCAGCGTGCGCACTTGCACCGTCGTGTCTGTTTCGCCAGCCATCGCCCCGGCGACCACTGACCCATCGACTTTGGTGATGATGTTCAGCTGAAAACCCTCACCGATGACAGCACTTGGATCGGCGATGTTCTCCAAGAAGTAGTCGATGCCATTGCGCCACGTCCCGCCGAGGTCCGGACCGATCTTCGGCTCCCCGCCGCCAAAGGAGTGGCACGTGGAGCAGGCTTTCGTGAAAACCTCGCGCCCGCGCCCCGCCTCGTAGGCCCAGAGCGGGGCTTCGCTGAAGAGCTTTTTGAATTTCGCCACCGTCGCCTTCGCGGACTCCGAGGTCGGGTTGAGCCGGCCCCACGTCTTCTCCAGCTGGCTGTTCAGCTCGTCGCTGCCGAGGTTTCGCATCTGGCGAATGTGGACGGCCGTGAGCTGCTTCTTGTCAAACGTCCCAGCGGCCATGGCCTTCACCAGGGTGAGCGCCAGCGGGACACGGCTGGTCAGGGCGGCCAGGGCGGCGCTCCGGTCGGGCGGGGAAAAGGTGGCGTAGCGCTGGAGAAGGGCCGTCGCCGTGGCAGGATCATCACTCCGGCCCAGCAGCGGCAGGACCTCGCTCCGGAAGGCCGGCTCATCCAGCAGCGTGGCGAAAACAGGCAGCGCCTCTGGATCGCCGGTGCGCTTGAGCAGGCCGAGCGCGGATTTCCGCAGGGCCAGTGGCAGGCGGGCATCTGCCAGGGTGGTTCTCATCCGGGCCAGGACCTGCCGGTCGCCAAAGACCGCCGCCATCTCGTCGACTGAGGCGGCCACCGCCGGATCACCCGACTCACGCAAACGCAGCAGCACCGTTTCCACACCGGCAGGCGGGGCGATCTGGCGCTCGTCCCGCAGGGCAAAGGCGGCAATCCGCGCCGTGCGGCCGTCCACCGCCGAACCGCCGGCCAAAAGCGCCTCGCGGCCCGGTGCTTTGGTGGCGGCATACCAGCGGATGGAATCCGCCAGTTCGGGCATCGGCGTCGTGGCCGCCAGGCCCAGCGCGCGTTTCCAGTCACTCTCCACCACCGTGGCCAGGCCCGTCCAGATCATCTTCGGCAGAAAGCGGTCCGCCTTGTCCTCCGCATGAGCCGCGAGGGCAGATGCCACATCCCAGCGCAGGGCAGCAGGCAGCGAGGGCAGGGCCGAAGCCAGGGCCAGCCGCACCGGGGCTGAGGGATCGTCCTTCGCCAGCTTCAGCAGAGCCGCCGCGTCCAGCGCCCCGCCAGCCCCGAGCCGCACCGCCCACGAGCGCACCACCTCCGCCGGATGCGCCGCCGCGGCTGTCAGCAGCGCCGGGTCGAGTTTCCCGCACTGGTGCAGCGCCCACAGCCCGCGCAGGGCCACGGGTCCATCGGCCTCCGCGGCCAGTCGCTTCAGCACAGCCAGCGCCTCCGCATTAACTCCCGATCCGGCGGCCCGCTCCATGAGCAGACGCCGCGCCTGCCTTCGATACCAATCGTCCGCGTGCGTCTGCAGACCGGCCAGTTCGACGTCACTCATCGCTGTCAGGTCCACCTTCGCCGGCTTCGCCGTGGCCGCCCACGAGATCCGGTAAATCCGCCCGTTGCTCCGGTCCCACTTTTCCTCCACGGGCGTGTGGCAGTGCTGCTGGTCGCACCAGTCGATAACGTACACCGCACCGTCCGGCCCGCTCTGCAAGTCCACCGCGATGTAGCGAGGGTCCGGCGTGAACATGAGGTCCGCCCCGGCGTGCATCGTCTCGTAGCCCGACCCGGAGCGCACGTTCAGCTGGTGGTTCATCTGGTGCCCGTGCAGATTGTGGGTAAAGAGGTGGCCGCGATACGCCTCCGGCCAGTTCGTCCCCTGGTAAATCATCGTTCCCACGTGGGAATGCCCGCCGTAGACCGCCGTCGTCCCTGGTTTCCCCGCCCCGCCCTCGCCGCTGTCGTAGAGCGCTGCCGCCGGGAGATAGTTCTTCAGCGTCGGGGCGAAATCCGGACCCGCGTTTGAAATAAACGGCGCGTAGCCTGAATTCGCCTGGTTCCAGTAGTGGCCGTTGTGGATCACCAGCGTTGTCCCGCCCCCGCCGAAAAAACTCCGGCAATGAGTCATAAAAAAGTCACCATTTTCATTGTAGTCCAGCCCCCACTGGTTGCTCCCGCCGCTGGCGAAGATCTCAAACTCGCGCCTGACTGGATGAAACCGCCAGACCCCGGCGTGCATGGGCACCCGGTCGTTCTGCGCTGCGCCGGGCTTGCCGATCAGGGAGCTGGTAAAGACACCCTGGCAGCCGTACAACCACCCGTCCGGCCCCCAAGAGAAACTGTTCAGCGTCTCGTGCGTGTCCTGGTAGCCCCATCCGTCCAGCAGCACCTCCGGCGGACCGTCCGGCTTGTCGTCACCGTTTTTGTCCGGGATGAAGAGCAGCTCCGGCGCCGCCCCGATCCACACCCCGTCGAACCCCACCTCGATGCCGCTCGCCAGATTCAGCCCCTCGGCAAAAACCGTGCGGGTTTCAAAACTTCCATCCCCGCCCTTGTCCGCAAAGATCACCACCCGGTCCCTCCCCTTTCCTTCCGGCTGCTTGTTCGGGTAGCTCAGCCCCTCCAGCACCCACATCCTCCCCTTGGCATCAAAGCAGAAGGCGATCGGCTGCACGACCTCCGGTTCAGCCGCGATCAATTCGGCCTGAAACCCATGCGTCAGCATCATGCCCGCCACCGTTTTCTGCGCCTCTGCATTCGCCACCATCGTGGGTGCCACCGTCGTGGGTTTCCCCGGGTTCGGCCCCAGATGCCACAGCACCGGGCTCTGCGTCTGCCGGTTCGCACCAGCCGCACTCTGCGGAGGAGGCTCCTGGTGAAAGACAAAGTCGTCGAAATTCAGGTGCCCCCAGCCCGCCGTGCCGTTGTCCACCAGCCGCAGAAAGACTTTCTTCCCCTGCACCGGCCGCATGTCCACGACCTCCCGCCGCATGTCCTCCTCGCTCTTGCCCGTCGCCGTGTGAAAGACATTGTTCGTTTCCGCCTCCACGATTTCCACCCGCACCACGGCCACCTCCCCCCCGCCGCCAATGAGAAAACTCGCCCACGGGTGAGTCACCGGAAAGGCCGCCGACGTGAGCGTGCCCGTGCCCGCATCCGTCAGTTTCGGCTCGTAGCCGCCCACCCAGAATGACCCCGCGTGCCGGCTCGCCTGCCCTGGCTTGCGATCCACCACCGTATCGCCCTTTATCGGCTGCCCCGCCCAGGCGTCGCCCTCCGCCGTCCAGTCCGCCAGAGTCCCGGATTCAAACCCAAGGTTGAGCGGCTTCCCATTTTCCCCCGCAGGGTGGATCACGGGCACCGCCGACGCTGCTGCGGCCCCGGGTGAAACGGGAGGCAGCTCCGTCTTTCCGAGGTCACGCAGCCGGATGTTCCGGAACTGGATCTTCGCCGGCCCCGGCCCCGCATGCAGCTGAAAGGCCAGCCGCCCGCTGTATTCGGCAGCCTTGGATTCATGATCATCCAGTGCCCCAAAGAAGACGCCATTGATCCACGTCTCGACATGCGAGGCGCTGGCGCGGATCCGGTAGACATTCCACTCCCCCGCCTTCACCCCTTTTTGAAACGAGGCCGGCGCGGCAAACGGATCCGCCCACCGCCGCCCGTCCGGCGCGATGGAGACCCGCGTCCCCCGCTCCATGAGCAGTCCCCGGCCGCCTTCATCATAAATTCGCCCCAGCCACTCCTTGCCATCGTCCAAGTCGCACTGCAGCCCTGCCGCCCCGCCGCTGCCCTCCCGCTGGGAGCGGATCTGAATGCCACTGTTCGCCGACGACCCGCCGGTGATGCGGTATTCCACCTCCAGCTCAAAGTCATTCACCACCCCGTCCCAGAAGAGCCACTCGTTGTGGTCCAGCGCCGAGGCTTCCCTGATCTCCCCCGTGATGGCCCCGTCCTCCACTCGCCACAGCGCTGGAGCCCCCGACCAGCCCTTCAGGGACGCTCCGTCAAAGAGAACAACAGGTTCTCCCGCCGCCAGGAGGCACGGCATCGAAATCAGGAACAAGAGGGGTTTGATCATCAGCGCCACCCTCGCAGGCGCGCGCGATTTTCTCCATTTTACCCGCAATTGGGGGAATCCTTCCCTCCGATCCCGGCTCCGGCGGGACCGCCCGCCCTACGCTCCGAGCAGCAGACGCGTCGGATTCTCCAGGCACTCCTTGATCCGGACGAGGAACGTCACCGCCTCCTTGCCGTCCACCACACGGTGGTCGTAGCTGAGAGCGAGGTACATCATCGGACGGATCACCACCTGGCCGTTCACCGCGATGGGGCGCTCCTGGATGCTGTGCATGCCCAGGATGCCGCTCTGGGGCGGGTTGAGGATGGGCGTGCTCAGCAGGCTGCCGTAGATGCCTCCATTGGAAATGGTGAAGACGCCGCCAGTCAGATCCTCCAACGTCAGCTTGCCGTCACGCGCTTTCACGGCGGCATCGGAAATGGCCCGCTCAATGTCGGCGAAGGATTTTTGATCGCAGTCACGGATGACCGGCACGACCAGCCCCTTCTCCGTGCCCACGGCCACGCCGATGTCGTAGTAGTGCTGCGTCACCAGTTCGTCGCCTTCCATGCGGCTGTTCACCTGCGGCACCGCCTTCAGGGCGTCCACCACGGCTTTGATGAAAAAGGACATGAACCCGAGCTTCAGCCCATGGCGCGCGACGAAGCTGTCCTGCAGTGTCTTGCGCAGGCTCATGATGGCGGACATGTCGCACTCGTTGAAGGTCGTCAGGATGGCCGCGGTGTGCTGGGCGTTCACCAGGTGCGTGGCGATCTTTTTCCGCAGCGGGCTCATCCGCGTCCGTGTCGTGCGTCCGTCGCTCACCGGAGCCACTGGCACCGGAGCTGCCGCAGGGGCCGTCATCACGGAAAAAACGGGAGTCGGCGCAGCAGCCGGAACCGGGGCTGGCGCGGGCGCCGGAGCCGCCGGGGCTGCCGCCGGAGCGGGAGACTCAGCCGGTTTAGCAGCAGGGGCCTGTGCTGGAGCACTGGCCGCACCGCCCGCCTCCACACTGCCCACCACCGCGCCGATGGTCACCTCAGTGCCGGCAGGAACTGTGATCCGCAGCGTGCCCGCATCCGCCGCCGTCAGGTCGGTCGACACCTTGTCAGTCTCCAGCGTCAACAGCAGGTCGCCCACGGCGACGGCGTCACCGTCGGCCTTGTGCCAGGTGGAAATGAGGGCGGTGGCGATGGACTCGCCGACGGTCGGGATCTTAATCTCGGGCATGGTGTGGATGTGTGCAGAAATGCGGCAGGCCCATACCATGCTGAGCCCCGGCCAATGATCAACCGCTAACCGCCCTTTCCACCCCGTTTGCCTCGGTTTGTCCTTGCCGAGAGGGGCACTCTTGTTGAGCCTTGAAAAGTCGAACGCAGGTTGTAATTTGGCCTCACCATGAGCGCAGAGACCGTTGCCTCCACCCTGATCAGTCCCGAGGAATACATTCGAGGGGAATGGGAAAGTGATGTCCGCCACGAGTACATCGGAGGGCGTGTATACGCGATGGCCGGGGCGAGCCCCAATCACAATATCCTAACCGGAAACATTTTTGGAGAACTGCGACAGCACCTGCGCGGCAGACCGTGCATCCCCTTCACCAGTGACATGAAGGTACGGCTTCGAATCGCCGAGGACGACATCTTTTACTACCCGGACGTCGTTGTGGCGTGCGATCCAGCGGAGCGCGACCTGTATTTCCGGGAAAAGCCGCTCGTCATCTTCGAGGTCATGTCTCCGACCACCGAGCGCATCGACCGGGAGGAAAAGGCGCGGGCCTACGGCACCATCCCGGGCTTGGAGGAATACTTCCTCGTCAGCCAGACCGAGCGGGCCGTCTGGGTCTACAGGCGGAGAAACGGCTGGGTGGCGGAGAGACTGGAGGGCGATTCTCTGGTGGTCCAGTCGCTCGATTTCTCCGTCCCGCTGGAGGTGGTCTACGAGCGGACGGGGCTGTAGCCTGGCGAGGAGCCGTCATTTCTGGGCGCCACCTGCGTCTACTTCACTACATCCGCCTTCTTCCGGCTTTGCTGGAAGAGCCACTCGTGCATGAGCGGATCCTGAGCCACCCGGTTGTGCACGAGGTGGTCGCCGTCGGGATAAGTCGTGATCTTCCCCACCCCGCCCGCTGCAGTCAGCGCCTCGGCGGTGGATTTCATCCCGGCCACCGTCTCCGGCTTGTCCAGCTCGCCGACGAAGGCCCAGACCGGCACCGCCTTGTACTTGTCCACAGCCCTCGGGTTTCCCCCGCCCGCCACCGGCACCCCGGCGGCGAAGAGGCCGGGCTCTTTTTCCAGGGCCTGATAAGTCCCGTGTCCGCCCATGGAAAACCCGTGCACGTAAATCCGGTCCCGGTCCACCGGCAGATTGTCCGCTGCATGGTGGACGAGGGCCAGCATTTTCGCCATCACATCGCCGCCCCACGAGCCGTCCGCTGGACACTGCGGCGCGATCACCAGGCAGGCGTGCTTCGCCTGGTTCGCCTCCGCCGTGAACACCCGCGCCCCTGGTTCCAGCTGCTTCTCATTGTCATCCCCGCGCCCGCCCGCCCCGTGCAGGTAGATCACCAGCGGCAGCGCCGTTTTAGGCTTCTCCTTGTCCTTGGCCTTCACCTTGGCCGGCGCCGGTCCCCAGATTTCAAAGGGCAGCCCGTCGGCAGAGGTCATCTTTTGCCACCCGCCCGTCAGCTTGCCGGCATACGGCCCCTCCGCGCCGCCGTTCAGTCGCCTGGCCTCCACGGCCTGCGCATCCTTCGCCGCCAGCGTGTCCTCCACCCAGGTTTGGTCCTTCGCGCTCAGCTTGTCCACCGGCAGCTTCACCAGGCGTCCGTCCTTCAGCAGCAGCTGCACCTCCTGCGCCGTCACCGCGCGCGCCTCCCCCACCAGAGTCTTCCCGTCCCGCGACGTCCACGTCCTCGATTCAGCCCGCCCCGCCACCGTCAGCGCAGCCAGACACACCAGCACCAGGGAAAAATTCAGCGTCTTCATGCCGCCCACCCTCCGCACTATCCGCTGCGCTGCAAGTCGAAGCCATCTCCCGTTTTTTTCTCACCATCCAAGCCAGGCTTTTGCCGGGCGCGCCCTCAGTTGGCGACAGCGGCCTGGAAACACTCATTCTTTTCTGACCAGCAGCGCGGCGTAGAATCCGTCCGAATCCTCGACATCCGGCAGCAGAACCTTTTCGACCTCAATCGACCACTCATCCCCCCGGCCGGCGAGGAAATGCCGGACAGCTTCTCCATTTTCCGAGGGCAGGATGCTGCAAGTCGCGTAGACGAGGCGGCCGCCGGGGCGGACGAGGGCGGAGTGCCGGGCGAGGAGGTCGCGCTGGAGGTGGCGGAGGCGGTCAAGTTCTTCGGGCTGGAGTTTCCACTTCGTATCCGGGTGGCGGCGCAGGACGCCAAGACCGGAGCAGGGAACATCGAGCAGGACACGGTCCGCCCGCCCCAGCAGGGAGGCGGGCAGCGTGTCGTCACGCAGGGGGCGCGTCTCCAGGCAGGCGATTCCATTGCGCTGGGCGCGGCGGCGCAGTTCATCGAGCTTCCAGGCGTGGATGTCGAGCGCGACCAGGCTGCCTTGGTTTTTCATCAAGGCGGCCAGGTGAAGCGTCTTGCCCCCACCTCCGGCACAGGCGTCAATGACCCGCTGCCCGGGTTCCACACCAAGGAGCGGCGCGACCTGCTGGGAGGAGGCGTCCTGGATTTCCACCAGCCCGTTTTTGAAAGTCTGTGTCCCGGCCAGTGACTGGCGCGCCTCCAGCCGCAGGGCATGCGGCTGGCCATCGACAGGAGTGGTTTCGATCCTCTCACCCGCAAGGGCGCTCGCGGCGGCTTCCCGGGTGGTCTTGAGCGTATTGACCCGGAGATAAACAGGGGCGGGTTGATTGAGCGCGTCCAGAACGTCCGGCCAGCGGTCACCGAGTTCCGCCGCTCCGAGGGCGTCCAGCCAGTCCGGCACCGAGGCGCGCACGGCACGAGTCACAGGCATTGCGGCACGTGCCGCGACGGCTTCAGCGCTGAGACCGGCGCACTCGGGAAAATCCGGAGCGGGCTCTCCCTTCGCCAGCCACCACGTGGTCCAGACGCGCCAGACCATTTCCGGTGTGACTGCGGCGGGAACCAGGTCCTGCGCGCTGTCCCCACCGGCCAGGTGCCAGTGCCAGCGCCACCAGCGGACGATGTCGTAGACAGCCCCGGCAAAGAGACGCCGGTCGCGCGAGCCCCACTTCGGATGCCGTTTCAGCCACTCCTCCACCACCTGCTCCGCGCGGCGGCCCCCGCCAAAGACGGCCTCCAGCGCAGCGATGATCTGGGCGATGAGGTGACGGTGCAGCTTCATGCCTGAGCGCTAAACGCGGAAGAGCGCTCCCAGCTTTTTTCCAAGAATGAGGCTGGCGCCGATGATGGTGACGGCCAGGAAGGTCATCGACCACACGCCGAGGGCCGAGGCCATGCCCTCGCCATTGCCCAGCGAGCCGAAGAGGCTGTAAATGGCCGTGGTGATCGGGAAGTGGGCCTGCTTTTGTGCGAGGAGGAGCGAGTCACTGACCTCCAGCATGGCGAAAGCGAACGCGAGGAGGGCGCCTGCAATCAGGTTCGCCGCGATGAGCGGTGCAGTGATGCGCCGGAACGTGCGCCCGGGCGGGCAGCCGAGGTTCTGCGCCGCCTCCTCCAGGGTGACGCTCGTCTGCTGGAAACCGGCCACCGCGCTCCGCACGATGTAGGGCAGCCGCCGCGTGCTGTAGGCGATGACGAGGATGAGCATCGGGTTGTCCCCGGGCATCAGGAAATGGAACAGCTTGCCCTCACGGGTCATCGCCAGATAACCGAAGGCCATGACCAGACCAGGCACGGCCAGCGGCATCATCGAGAAGGAATCGAGCCACTGGCGGCCCGGCAGTTCCGTCCGGGTGACGATGTAGGCGATGCTGACGCCGAGCAGGAGGTCGAGGACGGTGGCGAGGGAGGCGTATTTGAGACTGTTGCTGATGGAGGCGAGCGTGCGGGGGTCGCCGAGCGCATCCTGGTAGTTCTGCATGGTCAGGCTGTGCGGCAGCACTGACTGGTACCAGTCCGTGGAGAGTGAGACTAGCATGACGCCCAGGTGGGGCAGGAGGGCCACCGCAGTGACCACAGTGAACACCCCCATCGCCACCCAGCGGTGCCATGGAGTCTGGAGGTCCCGCAGGCTGCTGCCCATGCTGGCGCGGCCGGCCCCGGCGTAGTTGCTCCGGCCGAAGAACCGCTTGCTCAGGGCGAAGACGATGACGGAAAATGCCAGCACGACGGTGACCAGGGCGTATGGAAAGGGGTTTCCAGTGAGGTCTTTCAGCCCGTCCCAGATCTGGACGGAGACGACCCTCGGGTAGTCAAAAATGAGCGGCACACCCAGCTCCGTGAAGGCCCAGACGAACACGATGGTCGCCCCGGCAAAAATGCCCGGCATCGCCAGCGGCAGCGTGATGCGGAAAAGCTTTCTCCAGCCGGTGCAGCCGAGGTTTTCCGCCGCCTCCTCCATGGCGGGGTCAATATTGGCGAGCGCAGCGGTGATGTTGAGGTAGAGAATCGGATAAAGGTGGAGCGCGTTCAGGATGACAACACCCAGCAGCCGCCCTTCGCCCAGCCAGTCGTGCGGTCGCTTCTCATTCAACAGGCCGAAAATGCCCAGGAAAGCGTTCAACGCCCCGTCCGGCCCCAGAAACTGCTTGATCCCGATCGCCCCCACGAAGGGCGGCAGGATGAGCGGCACCAGAATGGCTGAAGTGAGGAGGCTTTTGAATGGAAACCGGTAACGATCCGATATCCACGCCAGTGGCATGGCGATGGCGAAGCTCAGCAGGGTGCTGAAAATCGCCATTCGGAATGAATTGAACAGGCCTTCGACGTAGATCGGGTTCAGGAAAACCTCGAGGAGAAAGTCCGTGGTGAATCCGCCCTTGGGCGAGATGAACGCCTCCTTCAGCACGTTGGCGATCGGGTAAAAGAAAAACGCGACGAAGAAGGTGATCGCCAGAACGTAAAGGATGAGTGAACCTCGAGATTTCATCGTTATTTGCCCGCGTTCGCTTGCCTCATGCTGACCTCGTACTGTTTCCGGAACTGAAAGCCGAAGCTCCGGTTGATCTTGACCAGCCCGAGCATTTCCTTGCCGTCATAGGCTTTTTTCACCGTCTCGCGGATGGACTTGTACTCCAGCTGCCGCAGGTCGCCGAAGGATTCCGTTGCCAGCTTGGGGAAGCCCTTCTCAGCGAGCGTCTGCCAGGCCGCCTGCAGTTCATCGTGAGTGTCGATGCACATGGTTTTGACGGCGATGCGAATGACGTCGAAACTGCCTGCCGTCCACTCGGGTTTGTAGAAAAATTTCTCCGCCTTCTGGTAGGGAAATTCCTCCGGATCGCTGGAATGAACGAGCCGGTCCGGAGTGTACATGTCTTTGCGGATGGGGAGCCGGCGCAACGCGTGCCGCTGCGGACCGCCGGGGGCGCCCACCTTGTTGCACCAGACTGACTGGCCTTCGATGGAGAGGACGAACTCCATGAACGCATCCGCCACCTCTGGATGAGGAGCGCCCCGGAGCATCGCAAACGGGTCCACACTTACCGAACTGCCGCCCTCCGGGGTGACGAAGCCAACACGCGAATTTCCGTCACGGTCCTTCACCCGCTCATTGAGCGTGCGACCAAAAAAGTCAATGCACATGCCGGCTGCGGCAACACCTGAGGCCACGTCGGAAGGCACTTTGGTCGAGCTGTCCGTGAAGTACCGTGTATTCGCCCCGATGCGCTGGATGAGCGCCAGCCCCCGGGTCCACCCGACGCTCAGTTTCTCGTCCTCCTTTGCTTTCTGCATCTTCTCGGGCAGCTTCTTGATTTCCTCCGCCGCCTCCTCCAGCACCAGCCTCATCTGCTGCTGGATGATCGCCTCGAATGCCTTGACCACGGAACCGCTCTTCGTCGGGTCCGCCAGCGCGATCTGGCCGAAGTAGCGAGGGTCCGCCAGGTCCGCCCACTGCTTCGGCTCGGGAAGGCCGAGACGCTTGAGCACGTCCTTGTTGTAGACGATGCCGAAACTCGACAGGCAGTTGCCCACCCAGCGGAAGCCGGGGTCGCGGTAGGGTTCGCCGCTGACGGAAAGGGGAATGACCGTGTCCTTGAACAGCTCCGGATTTCTCTCGTTCAAAGCGCTCAGGCCAAACTTGCCCGAAGGGTCCTTCGCCACCAGGTAGCCCGCTTTGTTTTGCTTTTCAAAATCGGGCGATCCACCGCCAAAGAAGAGGTCAACACCGATGCCAACGTTGCTTTCCAGAAAGAGATCCCGCACCCGCGCTTCTGGCGGACGTTGAGCTGCCGGCTTGCCCGGAGTGGCCGCCGCCGCGTCCAGCTTGGAGTCGTTGAACACTGCTCCGTAACCAGGCTGCCAGGGGCCGAACTTCCCTGTATTCTGGTGCCAGTAATGCTCAAAGGCCGCCTTGTAATCGGAGTTGATGATTTTCGCGATGTCGGAGGTCCCGCCCGGCGTGCGCCAGTCGATGGCAATCACCTTCCCGGTTTTCTTTTGATACCACGCCGTAAAGGCTGCTCCGATCTCCCGCTTGATGGATTCATTGTGGGGTGTCAGGATGATCAGCGTGCCGTCAGCCTTGCCCCCCGGGGGCCGGTTGGACGGCCGGAGGAGGTAGGGGGCCAGCAGAATCAGGCCAAGCACACCCAGAAGGGCGACGTACTTTCCGCGAGCCCGCCAGTACGCCGGATCCTCAAGCTGGGAGAGCCAGTGTTTGAAATTGATCCAGTGCCGTGATGGCTCGCGAGGCTCCTTGACGGGAGCGGCAGCCCGCGTGACTGCGGGCTTGAAAACCGGAGGCGCGTCGTCGGCTGGCGGCTCAATGCCCGGCGCCACCGGGGGCTCGGCCTCCACGGGGCCCGTTTTCGGCGCCTCGACCTTGCGGGCGGGCGGGGCATTTCGGGGCTGTCGGGGCCTGAATTCGAGCATGGCAGGTGGGGTCTGGTGCTGCGTCCGGGTTTAGAGTTTGAGGAGCACGACGTCCTCGGGATCTGCCAGCACGTTCACGTGGGGGCCGTCCACCGGATGCAGTTTGCGCGGGTTGGGTTCGGACAGCCTGAGCAGGCCGAGCTTGTCCGTCTTCACCTCATACTGGGCATACTCGCCGAGGTAGGTCGCCCGGGTCAGGCTGCCGGCCACGCAGTTTCTCAGCTCGCGGAACGGAGCCAGCGTGAGGGCCTCGGGGCGGATTGAGAGGGTGACGGGCTCGCCAGGAGCCGGCTGCCACTCCCCCACCGGCACACGGCCCCAGAAGCGGCCCGCCGCCGTGGCCACAGACCACAAATGCTGCCGGCTCGTGGGCCCTTCGACCTGTCCGGGAATGAAATTGGTCTCGCCCATGAAACTGGCGAGAAAGGCTGAACGTGGATTCCGATACATGTCCTCCGGCGTCCCGAGCTGCACGATGTTCCCACCGTCGAGCACGGCAAGACGGTCGGCCACGGAGAGCGCCTCCTTTTGGTCATGCGTCACATAGACTGCGGTCAGGCCGAAACTCTTGCAGATGCGCCGAATTTCCTGCCTCATCTCCAGCCTCAGCTGGGTGTCCAGGTTCGAGAGAGGCTCGTCCAGGAGCAAAATCTCCGGCCTCACCACCAGCGCCCGCGCGAGGGCCACCCGCTGCTGCTGGCCACCGGAGAGCTGCGTCACCTTGCGCTCCATGTACTTGCCCATCTGCACCATGTCCAGCGCCTCATGCACCCGGTCCTCGATCTCCGGCCTTGGCACTTTCCTTTCCTCCAGTCCGAACGCCACGTTCTGCTCCACCGTCATGTGCGGCCAGAGCGCATAGCTCTGAAACATCATCGCCGTGTTGCGCTGGTGCGGCTCCAGGCGCGTCACATCCCGGTCGCCAAAGAAGATCTGACCGTTGTCCGGCGTGTAAAATCCGGCGATGTGGCGGAGCAGCGTCGTCTTGCCGCAACCGGAGGGGCCGAGCATGAAAAAAAGCTCCCCAGCCTCGATGCGCAGCGAGACGTTTCGGAGGGCCACCGTTTCGCCGAAGCGCTTGGTGATGTTTCTAATGGAGATGGGAACCATGCCGGAGGGAGAGAATCCAATAATGGGACAGGATAGCTGGACGGCCACTGACTATCAGCCGCGCCACGAATTGCAAGCCCGATTGCCTGCCGCCGCCACCCCCGTCCGGGAAAATCCGGATCGGGAGCACGGCAGCGCAGACCGGTCATTTGTCGGGAGCCAGTTCCTTGCCAGTCGCCGCCTCGGCAACGACGAATTTTTCCCGGTGGAAGCTCGGGTCGCTGCGAAAGGTGAGGCGGCAGAGGTACTTCCGCTCGATGTCGAGCAGGTGCTGGGCATCCTCCGCACGCAGCCGCTGCATCACCTCCGGGTGGACTACCACGAGGACATCCTTCTGGCTGTCAGGCAGCTCCGGCAGAACGGCGTGCAGCTTGCGCTGGAGTTCGACGGACATGGAGGTGGCCGATTTCACACGGCCGTGGCCCCCGCAGTAAGGGCACGGGTCAAAGACACTCGTACTCAAACTTTCGTGCAATCGCTGACGGGTCATTTCCATGAGGCCAAACTGGGAAATCGGCAGGATCTGCGTCTTGGCCTTGTCCCGCTTCATGCGGTCCTTCATCACCTTGAAGACGGCCTGGCGGTCCTTGGCCCCCTTCATGTCAATGAAGTCGACCACGATCAGGCCTCCGATGTTCCGCAGGCGCAGCTGGCGTGCAACCTCTTCAGCCGCTTCCAGATTCGTTTCAAGAATCGTCTTTTCCACGTCCTTGGAACCCTTGTTCCGCCCTGTGTTCACGTCCACGGCGATCATGGCCTCCGTCTCGTCGATGACCAGGTAGCCGCCGCACTTCAGCCACACCTGGCGGAAAAAGGCGTTGTCGATCTGCTTCTGGATGCCGAAGTGGTCAAAAATCGCCCCCTGGAGCACCACGTGCCGGATGCGGCGCTTGGACCGGCGGCTGATCTGGCTGGCCACGTCACGCATCTTGTCCGCCGTGGCGGCGTCATCACAGATGATCTCGTCCACCTCGTCGGTCAGGAAATCACGCACGGTGCGCTCAACCAGGTCGGGCTCGTTGAACACGCGGGACGGCGCTTTCATCGTCGTATTGTTGTGTTCGATCTGCTCCCACTGCTCGACGAGCATGGCCAGATCCCGCACAAAGTAGCGGGCCCTCATCCCCTGGGCTGCCGTCCGCAGAATGATGCCCATGCCTTCGGGCACGGCCAGTTTCTGCATGATGCGGCGCAGACGCAGGCGCTCCTTCGGTTCCTCGATTTTCCGGGAAATCCCGAACTGGTCATTCCTCGGCATCAACACCATGAACCGGCCCGCCAGCGAGATGTTCGTGGTCACGCGGGGGCCCTTGTTGCCAATCGGCCCCTTGGTCACCTGCACGGTCACTTCGGCTCCGACGGGGTAAATGTTCGGGATGTCCTTGGAGGTGATTTTCGGCTTGCGCGGCTTCTTTCCGGCACGCTCGATGGTCTCCATTTCCTCATCCAGCGCCGCAGGGATCGCGTCCCAGTAGTGCAGGAAGGCGTTCTTATCGAACCCGATGTCGACAAACATCGCTTTCAGGCCGGGCTCCAGGTTTTTCACCCGGCCCTTGAAGATGCTCCCGACGACGTTGTCGGAGTCAGAGCGCTCGATGGTATACTCCTCCAGGACTCCGTCTTCGACGAGGGCCACGCGGGTTTCGAGCTTCTCTTTGTTGACGACGATTTTGGTTCCGGCCCGGAAGTCAGAATTGACTCCGAAGAACCGTTTAATGGCTTTGATCATTGACTTTAAAACTGGTGGCAAGGTGTTGGTCCGGTTGGGGTTTATGATGAAGGGCGCTTCTCAGTTCTGCGGGCGGGAGCCCCGGCCAAAGAGCCGGTCAAAGAATCCACGCTTCTCCGGCGGAGGTGCTTTGACCTTGCTGCCTTCCTGGTCCGCCTCCTGGCGGATTTTGGGTCTGGCGGCTTCTTTTGACCGCTTCGGCGCCTTGTATTCGCGGCGTTCGGAATCGCCGGAATCATCCGAATTGTCTTCTGGTTGGGAGGCGGCGGCAATCACCGCCCCCTGTTCTGGAAAGCTTACGAGATCGATGTGGTCAAAGTGTCCCTTCACCTCGGCAAGGTAGGGCGGAGGATTCAGTTTCTCGGATTCAGCCCCGTCTTCGAGCTTCATCGCCTCACGCAAAATCTTCGCGGCAATCGGAGCCGGCACCTTCCCGCCGGACTCGCCGCCCTGAATGAAAACCGCCACCGCGTAGCGGGGCTTGTCGTAGGGCGCGAAGCAGATGAACCACGTGTGGTTGTCCTTGACGTCTTTGCCCCGCCAAAATTGCGCCGTACCCGTCTTGCCCGCCGTTTCCCAAGGAGCGGAGCGCGCCGCCTTGCCCGTTCCCCTGTCGGCATTCACCACCTTCCACATCCCGCGGCGGACCAGCTCCATCGAACTTTTTTTGAACCCGCGCTCCTCGATGTCCCCGCGCTTCCGGTCGGGGAAGGCGGTGTCCATGTTTTCGGAAAAATCATGCACCTTCCTCACCAGACGCGGCCGGTAGCTTGTGCCTCCGTTCGCGACGGTCGCGGCCACGCAGCACATCTGCAGCGGAGTGGCTTCGACAAACCCCTGCCCGATGGAAGTGTTCGCTGTGTAAGCGTCAGACCAAGCCTCTTTCGGTTTGTTCAGCGCCAGCCACTGGGGAGTCGGGATGGTTCCCGGGTACTCGCGGGGCAACTCGATGCCAGTCGGCTCACCCAGACCGAAAAACTTAGACGCCTCCAGGATGTTCTTTGGCCCTGCCTTGTTTCCATACTGGTAGAAATAAGCATTGCACGAGTGCATGAGCGCGTCCGTCAGCCCGATGGAACCGTGCGTGAATCCCTTGCCGGAGCACCAGCACTTCATGTATTTCGCCCCGTAGTTCACCCCGCCATCACACGTGTAGTAGTGTCCGGAAATGCCGGAAAAAATGCCCGCCAGCGCCGTTACCGCCTTGAAGGTCGAGCCCGGAGCGTAGGGCAGCATCGCCCTGTTGGTCAGGGGGTCGGTGTCGTCGTCAAGGTAGATCTTGTAGTCCTCCTTGGCAATTTCAGGCACCCACTTGTTGGGGTCATAGTTGGGAAACGAGCACATGGCCAGCACGTCCCCGTTGTTCGGGTCCATCACCACACAGGCGGCGCGCCCGAGGTGCGATGCACCCTCCACCCTCGCCTCGCGCAGGCTCTTCTCCACAATGTACTGGATGCGCGCATCAATGGTCAGGTAAACGTCCGAACCCCGCACCGGCTCGAGGTGCTCAACTTCAAATTCACGCCCCTTCATCCCGCTCTGGTCCGTCGAGCGCACGATGGCCCCGTGCTCGTCCTTCAGCAGGACGCTTTTGCCCTCTTTTCCACGCAGCGTGGCGTCCATGCTGCGCTCCACCCCGTCCCTGCCCACGTCATCGCCCTCGTAGAAATCCCACACCTTGGCCAGTTCCGGCGGCCGGCTGTCGTCCGCCCGCTGCACGTAGCCCAGCACGTGGCTGAGCATGGTGCCGAAGGGATACCGCCGCAGCGCACGCGGCACCACCTCCACCCCGGGCAGGAGGTGCTGCTGCTCGGCGGCGATGTACATCAGTTCCGGAGGAAGATCGTGACGGTAGGTGAAGGGAACGATGCCCTTGTTCGTCAAGTAATGGGACCGCATCGCATCACGGTTGATCGGAGTCCAGAGGCTCTCCTCCCTCTCCTTGCCATCGGGCCCCTTTACCTTGACCTTCAGTTCGTTCATCCACGGCGCGGTCTCCTCGGAAAACATCGCAAAGATGTCCGGCGCCTTCCGCGTCATCCGGCGGCCGGTTTCGTCCTTGGTGGTGTACTCATAGGTCGGCACCTCCGCCGTCAGCTGCCCCTTCTTGTCAGTGTGGCTGGCCCGCCACGCCTGCTCGACCTCGTCCAGGTGCAGCTTCACCTCGAGCGTCATCACGTTGAATGCCAGCGGCACGCCATTCCTGTCCCGGATCTCGCCCCGCACCCCCGGCAGGCGGCGCACCAGCGTCTTCTGCCCGGGCAGTTCCTTGGAGTAGCGGCCGTATTCCTCGATCTGGATTTTCCACAGGCGCAGCATCAGCACCCCGAAGCCGCCCAGCATCAGGAGCCCAAACAGGTAAAGTCTGAAAACGTATCGCGTTACCATGACCGTTTCATGTTGAGGCCCTCGTACCGGATCTGGTAGCCGGACGCCTTCGAAAGCCAGGTGATGAAAATGAACATGACCGTGGAGGCGATCATCGAGAAGATCGCACTCGCGCCGATCGTGACCCAGATCTGGCGGTGAAACTCAAAATTTCCCCGCAAAAAGCTGATCCATAAATACTCGAGGGTGAGCATGAGGGCGGTGACCACTCCCGTCATGAGCACCGGCAGCTCCCAGCGCCCCCGCCGGAAAAACGGACGGATGCCCTGCATCAGCGCCCCCATCAGCCCGTAGAGGAAGATGGAGTAGCCAAACGTCGGGTTGGCGCTCAGCATTTCGGAAAAGCGGGGACTTTTCGCCACCTCCTCCACCAGGATCAGGTGGCGGGCATCCCAGACAAAGCCGGTGAAAAAGGCAAACATCAGCATTACTGGAAACGGGACACTGACCGCGCTGCAAAAGAACACCACCGGCACGATGAAGAGCCGGGCTCCATAAGCCCACTCAATGGCGGGCAGGAACTCCTGCGCCACGAAGGAGAGGCACAGCAGGACAAAGAGGATGGCGCTGAAGGTCATTTCGGGTTGCGCACCTCCGACGTCCTCCCACCGGCCGGATCAGACTGATCACTGTCGATGACGAACACGTTTTTTAATTTTTCAAAGTCCACCACGGGCTTCACGGTGGCCTCAGCGTACAACTCGAGGTCGTTGCATTTTACGACCTCTCCCAGCAAAAAATTCCGTGGAAACACTCCGCCCTTGCCCGAACTGTAAACTTTCGTGCCGGGATCAATTTTGGTGCCCTTGGGCAGCATGGTCAGCCTCATTTCCTGGGTCCTGTCCAGCATGCCCCGGGTTCCCTTCAGCAGGCCCTCCTCGTTGCGCCCTTCCAGAAAGGCGGCGACCGGGCAGGTCTCATCCATGATGAAAAGAATGTCGGATTCCCGGTCCCAGGCGTGGGCGATTTTGCCCACCAGCCCCTCTGAGGTCACCACGGTCGCATCCGTGGCTATCCCGTCCCGCAACCCCCGGTCAATCGTAGCCGTCCGCCACCAGGTGGACGAGTTCCGCGTCAGAATGTTGGCCGGAATCAATTTGAGCGGGTAGCCCTTGGAAAACTGGAGCATCCGGCGCAGGTCCTCGTTCTCCTTTTTCAGGGCCTCATAGTCCTTGAAGTAAATCCTCAGTTCCTCAACCTCGCGCTTCAGGCGGCTGCTCTCCTCAGCCAGCTCCTCTGGTGAGCGCGTTTGCACACCCTCCAGCTTTTCCTGCACGGAGGCGCCCGTCCGGATGAACGGAGAAAAGAACGCCCCCACCTTCGCTTGAATGCGCTGGGTCGTCGGCGTCTTCCACGTGAACACCCAGACTAGGGCGAGCACAAAGACGATCAGGGCGGTAATGTTAATCCGGCGCATGTTTCCGGTGGTGGCTTCTGCCAAATCCGGGGTCCCTCACCCGTATGACAGAGTCGGGACCCCTCGCAACTGGCTCGGGGTTATGCCTCCATGCTGGCCACCTTTTGCAGGAAGGACAGCTCGCTCAGCACCTTGCCCGTGCCCTCGGCGACCGCGCTGAGCGGGTCCTCGGCCACGTGCACCGGCAATCCGGTTTCCTCGGTGAGCAGGCGGTCCAGCCCGCGCAGCAGCGCTCCGCCGCCCGCCAGCACCAGACCGCGGTCCACAAGGTCCGCCGAAAGTTCAGGCGGGCACCGCTCCAAGGTCACCCGCACACTGTCGATGATCGTGTTCAGCGGCTCGATGAGCGCCTCACGCACCTCCTGGGAGGTGATGGTGATCGTCTTCGGCAGGCCGGCGACCATGTCCCGGCCCTTCACCTCCATCGTCATCTCCTTCTCCATCGGGTAGGCGGATCCAATGCGAATCTTGATTTCCTCCGCCGTCCGCTCCCCGATCATCAGGGAATACGCCCGCTTCATGTATTGGACGATCGCCTCGTCCAGCTCGTCACCGGCCACCCGGACCGAGCGGCTGTAGACGATGCCCGAAAGCGAAATCAGCGCCACCTCGGTCGTGCCGCCGCCAATGTCCACGATCATGTTCCCGCTGGCGTCCTGCACCGGCAGCCCCACCCCGATCGCCGCCGCCATCGGCTCCTCGATCAGGTAAACCTCCCGCGCACCAGCCTGCTGGGCGCTCTCCTTCACCGCCCGCTTCTCCACCTCGGTGATGCCCGAGGGAACCGCCACCACCACCCTCGGACGGACCATCCCGCGGCGGTTGTGCACCTTGTGAATAAAGTGACGCAGCATCGCCTCGGTCACGTCAAAATCCGCGATCACCCCGTCCTTCAACGGGCGGATCGCGACGATGTTGCCAGGCGTGCGGCCCAGCATCCGTTTGGCATCATCGCCCACGGCAAGAACCTCGCTCGTGCCCGCCTTCACCGCCACCACTGACGGTTCGCGAAGCACAATACCATGATCCTTAACGTAGACAAGCGTATTTGCAGTTCCAAGGTCGATCCCGATGTCATTGGAGATCAGTCCAAAAAGTTTTCCAAACATGTGATTGGTTAAAAAGGTAAATAATGGGGAAAAAACGTGAAGAGTGACGACAGTCCTTCAGCCGGTTTACACCAAGCCGGCCTGTCCCGGAAAAATCAACATTCCCGACACACGTGCACACAAATGCACCGGCAGTTACGCCGCCCGCTGGGCCCCCCCGGCCCTGCCCGCTTTGGTAAACAGACAAGTACGGTTCATCACGACGGTGCGAACCGGAAATACAACTTCAAAAGTGCTGGGGAATGCCCGACGGTCAAGAGAAAGATGGGAAAACTCAAGATTTTATGAAAACTCTAAAAATGCTGGTTTTCAAGCCTCCTGCGGGAATTGCCCACGTTCCACTTCCACAGTACGGTGCGCAGGCCCGCGCCTTGCCGGCCGACCTCCCTTTTTCCCGATGAAAACCCCGCCATCCGCCCATTTCCTCGCCGGATCGCTCCTTTTTAGCCTGCCGCCCGGCCTGCCCGCAGCCGAGCCGTCCGCCGCGCCCAGGCAATTTAAGGCCTTCAGGACTGCGGACAGAACTAAAACCTTCCGACGGGTGCTCGACGCCGTGCGGAAAATCCTTGGCGGCCCACAGGTCAAGTGAGCCTCCCGGTGCCGGACTGCATTCATTGCGCATTCCTTCATTGAAATCCGGCCCGTCCCGCCCACCATCAAGGGCATCATGAGTTCGAAGCCAGCCAAGCCAGCCAAGCCCGCCGCCAAATCCGCCAAGTCCCCCACCCTGCCCCGCCCGCATTCCGCCGTCCTCGTCGATGGAGCGGACCGCGCCGCCAGCCGCGCCATGCTGCACGCCGTCGGGTTCAAGCGCGAAGACTTCAAGAAACCCCAGATCGGCATCGCCTCCACCTGGAGCCAGGTCACCCCGTGCAACATCCACATCGACCGGCTCGCCATCGAGTCCGCCAAGGGAGCCAACGCCGCCGGCGGCAAGGCGATCATTTTTAACACCATCACCATCTCGGACGGCATCAGCATGGGCACAGAGGGCATGAAATACTCCCTCGTTTCCCGGGAAGTCATCGCCGACTCCATCGAAACCGTCGTCGGCTGCGAGAACCTCGACGGCTTCGTCACCATCGGAGGGTGTGACAAAAACATGCCCGGCTGCGTCATGGCCATGGCCCGGCTGAACCGCCCGTCCGTCTTCGTCTATGGCGGCACCATCATGCCAGGCTGCCACAATGGGAAGGATGCGGACATCGTCACCGTCTTCGAGGCCGTGGGCAAGCACGCCGCCGGCACCATCGACGACGCCGAACTCCAGACCATCGAGGAAGTCTCCATCCCCGGCGCCGGGTCCTGCGGCGGCATGTACACGGCCAACACCATGGCCAGCGCCATCGAGGCCCTCGGCCTCTCCCTTCCGAACTCCTCCGCCCAGGCCGCCATCTCCGATGACAAAATGCGCGACTGCTTTGACGCCGGTGCCGCCGTCTGCCACCTGCTCCAGCGCGGCATCAAGCCCTCGGACATCCTCTCGCGAGAGTCCTTCCTGAACTCCATCGCCCTCATCACCGCCCTCGGCGGCTCCACCAACGCCGTGCTCCACCTCCTCGCCATGGCCTCCACCGCCGGCGTGAAGCTCAGCATCGATGATTTCACCAAGGTCGGCAAAAAAGTGCCCGTGCTCGCCGACCTCAAGCCCTCCGGCAAATACGTCATGTGGGAGCTGGTGAAAATTGGCGGCACCCTCCCTCTCATGAAGATGCTCCTGGAAGAGGGCCTCATCAACGGCGACGTCATGACCGTGACCGGGAAAACTTGGAAAGACAATCTGGCCAAAGTGAAGCACTACCCGAAGGGGCAGGACGTCATCCGGTCCTTTGACAACCCGATCAAAAAAGACGGCCACCTCATCATCATGCGCGGCAACCTCGCCCCGCAGGGCGCTGTGGCCAAGATCTCCGGCAAGGAAGGCCTCACCTTCACCGGCAAGGCCGCCGTCTTTGACAGCGAGGAACTCGCCATGCACGCCATCCTCGGCGGCAAAATCAAGAAAGGCCACGTCATCGTCATCCGCCGCGAGGGACCCAAGGGCGGCCCCGGCATGCGCGAAATGCTCGGCCCCACCAGCGCCATCATGGGACGCGGTCTGGGCAAAGACGTTGCGCTCATCACCGACGGACGCTTCTCTGGCGGCAGCCACGGCTTCGTCGTCGGCCACATCACGCCCGAGGCCCACGTCGGTGGGCCGCTGGCCGTGGTGAAAAATGGGGACACCATTTCCATCGACGCCAGCAAGCGCGAGATCAGCCTCCATGTTTCCGACACCGAACTGGCCGCACGCCTCGCCGCGTGGAAACCCTGGAAGCCCCGCTACCTGCGCGGCGTCCTGGCCAAATACGCCGCCACCGTCACATCCGCCAGCGAGGGCGCCGTCACCGACACCGGTCTCGGCCTGTGATGCATTACTTCATCACCGGCACCGACACCGACGCGGGCAAAACCTACGTCACCTGCCTTCTCATCCAGGCCCTCCGGGATTCCGGGCGCCGCGCCATCGGCTACAAGCCCCTGTGCTGCGGCGGTCGCGAGGACGTCGTCGCCCTCCACCAGGCCTCCGGCTCCCCTGAGGCCCTCACCCTGGACGACCTCAACCCCGTCTGGCTCCGTATGGCCGCGTCCCCCCTCGCCGCCTCCATGATCGAGAACCGCCCTGTCGATCCAGCCGCCCTGCTCTCCGGATTCCACCGCCTCGCAGAAGGCCACGACATCGTCCTCGTCGAAGGCGCCGGGGGGTGGGAGGCCCCCATCCGTCGCGACTACACCATCGCCGACCTCGCCGCCGGCCTCGGCCTGCCCGTCATCGTCGTCGTCAACAACAAGCTCGGCGCGCTGAACCACACCATCCTGACCGTCAAAAACCTCCAGTCCCGCGGACTCACCTGCGCCGGACTCCTTTTAAACCACGTCGCCGACATGCGCGACTCCGCCTCCATCGGCCACCGCGCCCTGCTGGAGGACATCCTCCGGGTTCCCGTCCTCGCGGAAATTATGCACGGAGAGGACGCCCTGCCCCACGGCGTTTTGGAACAGCTCTGGCCGTAAGTCCCGGTTTTCCCGCCTTCAGCACGACGTCGGCACCCGCTGCGCCAGCTTCACCGCGTGCGGGATCGCCCCGGCCACAAAACCCAGGCACTCCACCGCCCCCTGCGGCTTCCCCGGCAGCGCGATCACCAGAGACGGCCCCACCACCGCCGCCAGGCACCGGCTCAGGATCGCATTCGGCGTGATCTCCATCGATCTCGCCCGCATCACCTCCCCGAAACCCGGCAACTCCACCCGCATGATTCCCCGGATCGCCTCCGGCGTCACATCCCGCGGCGCGATCCCCGTCCCCCCCGTCGTCAGCACCAGCCCGCAGCCCTGCGCGCCCAGCGATTGCACAGCCGCCTGGATTTTTTCCACCTCGTCCGGCACCAACACCTCAGCCACCACAGTCCACCCGCGCCCCTCAGCCTCCGCCTTGAGCGCCGGGCCTCCGAGATCCTCATACTCACCGCGCGTCGCACGGTCCGAAATCGTGATGATGCCAACAGTCATACCCCTCTTTTCGCCCATCCCCGCGCCTCTGTCATCCGCCAAAAAATTTGAACAGGAGGCGACGGAGAAAACAGAGAAATGGCCCCGCCCCATCACCCGCCCCCGCCGTCAGCACGACATCCCCCGCCAATTTTCCCTCCTTGATTCGCGTCATTCGCGTCCATTCGCGGTTGACCTCGCGCCCCCAGCCCGCCGCCAGCCCGTGTCCCAAAGATTTGAACAGGAGGAACGGAGAGAACGGAGAAGCATCCCAATCCAGCTCCCCGCCGTCAGCACGACATCCCCCGCCCATTTCCCTACATGAATCGAGTCATTAGCGTACAATAGCGGTTGTCCACGCGCCCCCAGCCCGCCGCC
>JANOAS010000073.1:0-13748 GCA_031411255.1 bacterium | reverse complement strand
CTTTATTCCTGGCAAACCTGGAATGCCTGGTTGTTACATGATTTAACGGTCGCACCCCCCCGAATGCAGCGAGGAAGAGGAGAGTGTCGCCAAAGGCATTCATGCCACCGTAGCCCGGCGAAGACGGACCGCCGATCACTGCAAGGTGGCAGGCCACGACTGCGGCGGCGACCGCCGCAGCGAGCACATAACCAGCGATGACCAGACCGAGCTTCCCGCGTGGTTTCATGGAGTTCTGGCGGTGCAGGAGACGCGCCATCCAGTGTGATGAGGAGTATTGAGCAAGTTTCATTTTGTCTGTTGAGTCAAGGTTGTCCGAGCCTCCACCCTTGGGAGGGCTCTCCCTGCCTGGCGGCCGTTTGCATGCAGGTTCAGGGGGAAGTGGTGTTCACTTTGTATCGCAAAGTTACTCCTGTCAAGAATCGTGTGCTTTGCGGTTCCCGTTTTGTCAGGGCGGCCCGGCAGGCCTTCCGGGCTCCTTGAAACCAGCCTCTGTGCACTGGCGCGGTGGAAGTGGAGACTGCCGCAGCCGTGGTGGAGTGATCGCCTTGAGTTTCGCTAAGGGAAGGTTTTACTCCATTCTTCATGATCCTGCCGTGAATCATCCTGCCTGATCTCCGCCGACCGGGGCACGAAAATCGCGGTCAGGGTTCAAATCTGGACAAAGGCGACTCTCGAACACGCCCAGATGTCCCGCCGGTCGAAGAGTTCTGCCGCATGCCGCCTCTGGGAAGCATTTGATAGCCTGAAAATAAGGCGCGGTGGGTCACGGGGGCGATCTCACGGTTGCCAGGCGCAGGACTCGGCGAGCCATGAGCTGGTGGCGGTGGCGCGCTGGTCGGCATGAGAGGGCTGTGCAGGCGTGAGGTGGCGGTGCGGGCGGATGGTCAAGGGAATGCGGGGGCACGTTGTGCGTGGGGGGCTCTGCCTGGCTGAATCCGGTCCCGGGCAGGACGGTGTGAACCAAGTTCTATGGCGACGTTCGCGCGGCGCTTTCGGGGGAGCGGGCGCGGGTGCGTACTGTTTCCTCAGAGCCGTGAATGGAGCGCGAGCTGCCCCATTTCCAATCCCCCAGCTTTGTCCTGTGCCGGTCCTTTCCAGCGCTCCGGGCGGGCGGCCGGCGCAGGGGCTACTTCTTTGCCTTTTTCTTCTGCGGGGCGGCGGCGGGTTTTGCGGACGGCTGCTCCGGGGCGGGGGCGGGCTTGTTGAGGGAGCCGAAGGCGTCTTCGAGGTCCATGCCGAGGGCTGCCTCGAGGTGGAGGACGGCGGCGTTGTAGGCCTGGTAGGACTGGACGCCGCCGCGCTCGCTTTTGAGCACGCTTTCGCGGGATTTGAGTTCGACTTCGGGTGCCTTGGGGTTGCCGACGATTTCGGCGCGGCTCCTTTCATCGAAGCTGCGGGCCTGGGCGTGGAATTTGCGCCATTCTTCGAGGCGTGCGGACTGGATTTTCAGCTCGTTGACGGCCCCCTCGACCTGGCGCTGGATGAGGCTGCGGGTAGCGCGGGTCTCGTCCTCGTAGCCACGGATTTCCTGTTCGTAGACCTTGTGCTTCTGATTGATGCCGCTCAGGCTGAAGAGGGGAAGACTGGTGCTGAGGGAGATGCCAAACTCGTCGCCGGCGGTGAGGCCGCTGTTGTAGCTCTTGTTGTAGCTGCCCTGGAGGAAGCCGGGCCAGGGAATGCTGGAGGATTTCAGCTCGTCGAGCTGGCCGCGGGCGACGCCGATGCGGCTCTGGAGCTGGAGCAGCTCTGAACGGGAGGAGAGGGCCAGCTCGAGGAGGCTTGCGGTGTCGATGCTGCCGAGGTCCACCCTGCGCAGGGGCATTTTGTTGGAGAGGTGGATGCGGGAGGGGTTGCCGAGGCCGAGGTCGTAGGCCAGCTCGTAGCGGACGGCGTCCATGCGGCGCTCGGTGTCGAGGACTTCCTCGCGGGACTTGATGAGGTCCTCACGCGCCTCGATGATCTGCACGGGGAGGTCGAGACTGTTGACCTTGGCTCCGGCGAGGCGGGCGGCGTCGATGTCCGCCTGGCTCATGCCCGGGGTGGTCTGGCCCTCGCCCCCCTGGAGGGCGGTGAGGGTTTTCAGAGCGGCCTCGTGCAGGTCTCCGATTTCGCGGTTGTAAGCCAGGGTGCTGTTCCAGAACTGGAGCATCTGGTACGCCTCCTTGACGCCGAGGGTGATCTTGCGCACTTCAGCGCGGAGTTCCTGCCCGGCGAGACTGGCTTCCGAGCGGTAGCGGGCGGCCTTGGCGCGGACTTCAAAGGGGTTTGGGATGTAAAAGCGGAGGCCGAAGCCGAATGCCTCGTCCGGCAGTCCGTCGTCGGGGTGCTTGCGGACTTCGCGGGTGCTGGAAACTTCACGGCGGGTGGTGATTTCCTCGCCGGAGGAGGCGGTCTTCCGGCCAAGGGAGTCGGTACCGTTTTTCCCGGTGCGCTGGCGTGAGTGCTCGACCTGGTAGGTGCGCTCCTCGATGACGTCCTCGTAGCGGCCTGGAATGATGCGGCGAACGGTGTACTGGTCGGTGCGCTGGCTGTCGCGCTGGTGGACGGACTCGGAGACGTTGCCGTAGCGCTCGGTGGACCTGGCGTCGAGGGGATTCACTCCGCGGAAGCTGTCGCCGTTGCTGCGGGAGGTCTGGCTGCCGTCGGTGAAGGTGCTGCTGCTGCGTGTTTCCGTGTAGGGGTCGGCGATGTCCGTGTTGAGGCCCTTTGACCAGCCGAAGCGGAACTCGGGGTCCCTCCAGTCATAGCTGGCACGGGCTTCGGCGAGGTGAACGCCGATCTGGGCGCGGAGGCGGGAGATCTTTGGGCTGTTCTGCAGGGCGAGATTGATGAGGTCGTCCAGATTGAGCGAGCCGGTCTCGGGCACGGGGGCAAAATCACCAGCGCCGGGGCTGGCGACCGGGATGGCCAAAGCCGGGGAGGCGGCCGGGGCGGATGCCGCAGTTTTGGCGGCCTCGGGCTTGGAGGGCGCGGGTTTCGAGGTGGCAGGCTGCGAGACGGCAGGCTTGTCCTTTTTTTCCCAGATCCACCCCGCCCGTCCGGTGGTGGACAGGCTCAGGAGTCCGCAGGTGGCGGCGAGGTACACTGCGGGCTGGGACCAGTTCGGCAACAGGCGGGGTTTGGACATGGCGTGATGGTTTTAGCGAAAATGAAGTTGGGAGGCAAGCGCAATGATCAAAGCGGATGGGATGACTCCGGGACTGCCACAGAAGTGGACTCCGCTGGCGGGGTCATCCACGCTGCGCTGATTTACTGGTGGATGTCCGGGTCGCCAAAGATGCGGCGCAGGAAGGAGATCTCGCCGGGCTTGATGATGTAGATCGCCACAGCCTGACCGGGTTTGAAGGGGCAGTCTGAGGGGAACTCGATGGTGACTTCCTGGCCGTGGATTTTGCGACCGGGGACGGCGCTGGTCGAATCCGGGGCGGAGGTCATCTTGGGAGCGAGACCCACGATTTTGGCTGCATAGGAGGTGGTGTGGTTGAAGTTCGAGCAAAGGTAGACGGGCCGCCCGGTCTGGAGCATGTCTTCAAGTCTGGGAATCTGGTCCTGCGGAACAAAACCCGTGATGGTTCTGGCCTTGGCGACGACGCGGGCAATCGTTTCGCCCGTCTTGACATATTCGCCGACTTCCTTGCCGGTGCGTTCAACGACGCCCTCGTGCTGGCTTTTGAGGGTGAGGCGCTCTTTGCGCGCCTCAAGGGTGCGGAGTTCCAGCTGGTCGATCTGGTCCTCGGGATTGGCGGAACCCTCGCCCTTCTCGGTTTCTGTGATGGTTTTGGTGATGAAGGCTTTGGAATCGTCAATTTCCTTGAGCTGCTTCGGATAAAGGGCTGTGGTGGCGGTCAGGCTGGCGACGAGGCGCTGGTCCTTGCCAATGATGGGCGCGATTTGGGGGTAGATGGGGCTGGTCTTGCTGATTTTGAGCAGGTCTTCGAGCTCCTCCTTCACGCTTTTGAGTTCAGCCTCCTCACCGCTGAGCCGGCGCTGGATGTCCCGCGTCTCGCTGGAGAGCCGGTTGAGGTCAATTTGGAGATCCTGGATCCGGTTTGCCTTGTGGGCGTCGATCTTCTTTTTAAGGATGCCGATCTTGTCATCGATCTCGCGCGAGTCGAGTTCCACAATCGGCTGGCCAATTTTGACGACTTCTCCGGTGCGGATTTTCACCTCCTTGATGGTGCCGTCCTCGAGCGGGACGATCGACTCGGTGGTGACATCGACGACGCCGCCTATGTGGCTGAAGCTGGCGGACGGGTCACTGTTGTTGAGCATGACGGCACCGACGGCCACGCCAGCCCAGATGAGGAGGGGCCAGAAGTTCAGCACCTTTCTCAGGGTGAGGCGGGGCCGGGGACGGGTGACTTTGGTGGGGTGAAATTCGCTCATGGTCTTGGGCTGTAGGGTGCCGGCTGGTTAGATCTCGACGGTGGTGCGCTGCATGATGAGGCTGACTTCCGAAATGTTCGGAATCTTGGCCACGGCGTCGACGAGGTCGACCTTGTAGGAGGGGTCCAGGAGGCGGATCTGGTAGGAATACTCGAGCACCTCGCCCTGAATGGCCTCGCGCATGGCGACCATCTCGCAGCTGGCGCAATACTGGCTGGTGATGTCGTTCAGGCGCTCAATGCCCTTGCCATGAGAGGGGAGCATGAAGCGGAGCAGGCCTTCGAACTCCCGGCGGGAGGCGAAGGGGGAGGCGGAGAGGAAGACGGCGGTGAGGGAGAAGAAGCCCACACCAATGATGGCGATCATGGGCACTTGGGCCCCGACGGCGATGCCGGTGGCGAGGGCGATGAAAAGGAAGATGATGTCCCGGGGGTCCCGAATGGGGGTCCGGAAACGGACGAAGGCCATGGCACCCATGATGCCGAGACCGCGCGCCATGTTGTTCCCGATGGCCATAATCATGATAGTAATGACGATGGCGGCGAGAACGATGGTGTGCAGGAACGAACGGGCATAGGAGAAGCCCTGGTGCGTCCACGTGTACACCTTGGCCAGGACCATGCCGAGCACGAAGCTGGTGGCGAGGGAGATGATGACTTCTTCGGGTCCGAGGGTGCGGACGCCGCTCAGCGCATCATAAAGGGGTTGGGGTTCTGGAAGCATGTCGAAGGTCGGGTGGTGTGGTTTGGGCGGTGGGTGAAAAAAGTCGGCTAGTAGAGCCTGAAGCAGGAGCTTTTGTCAATTCGTTAATGTGACGTTGTGCCCGTCGAAGGTGTACTGGTAGCCCATGATCAGGGTTTCAAGGCGCCATGCGGTGGCGTATTTGCAAAAACCGCTGTTGGTCAGGTTGAAGCGTTGGACGAGTTCAAGCATCCATTCGGGGGTGTCGCGCATGGATTTCAACTCAAAAATATAGCCGGCGTAGGGCCGCTGGAGGCCGGTCTGGCTGTCCATGGGGCGCCAGTGTTTCCAGTCCGCAACCTCCTCACCGGGGAGGATCCAGTCGCGCGTGACCCGGTAGCTGACCCGGCGGTCAAAGGTGATCCTGGCGTAGTCGTCATTGGCACCGAAGTAGGACTCGCGGATGTAGCGGATGAGTACGCGGGGCCGGGCATCAATGGCGTTGCTGAGACGGCAGAATTCGAGGAGGTTGGAGTTGTCCTTGGCGCTCTTGAGCAGCGGGGCAGTGTCCGGGTGGGTGATGCACTTCTCGTGGTACTGACTGCGGTTCATCTTGGCGCGGCTCTTGATGATGACCTTGCCGACTTTGCGCTTCACTTCGAGGAAGATGGGGCCTTTGGGATTGGCGTCCGTCCCGTAGGTGCGGATGCGGAGCTTGAACCTGGCGTGGACCTGGAATTCCTTGGCATTGGCCAGGTCCATGCTCGGCGTGTCGAGCTGGAGGGTGGTGACGATGTATTCCGGAATTTCCCCGCGGCCATTCGGGTCGGGAACGCAGAACGGGCGGAACCACTCGCGCACCGGGGCGATGAGGCGCGGGTGCATGATGAACTTCTGCTCGAAGCGCTCGATGATCAAGTCCTTGGCCCCCTTCCGGCTGGGGCCGGTCCCGGTGGGACCAAGGCGCATGGACTGGTCCGGCGCTGCGGGGGGAACCGCGGCGGCCGGGTCAGGCGGGGCACCAGTGGAGGAACTCATTGTCGGAGTGCGGTGGGGATTTTGGAAAGCAGGACCTTGCTCAATATCCGGCGGCGAACAACGACAGAATCCCCGTGGCCGCGTGCATTTCTGCCGGGCCGGAGAGGGGATGCCGGGGTTGCCCGGGTGACCGGGGAATGAGTGTGGCGTTCATAAGCGCAAGCAACAATACTGTCAAAACGAATTCCCCAAGCGGCCGGGGATATCCCCCTTAAAGGAACGAGGGGGAGCGCCGTGCTGAGGCGAACAGGAACGGCGGCGGACTATTTCAGCCACTGATCGGCAAAGGAGACGTAGGATTTCCAGTCTTCCAGGGTGACGTCATGCTTGCCCTTCCGCAGGAAGTAGCCGAGCCGGCCGGTGGCGGGGACTTCTGGTTCGGGGAAAGATTTGATCGTCAAACCCGGAGTGCCGAGCAGCTTGTAGACGGGGTCTGCGCCGGCGCAGCTGAGGAACTCCCCGCGCGGGTCCGCCCACAGATCCTCCGTGGCGCTGTGGACGAGCAGGGGGCGCGGGGCGATGAGGGCAAGAAGCTCGTGCATGTCCACGGGGCATTCGGACTCTTTATCGTTGTATTTGTTATAGTTGTCGCAAAACCAGTGGGGGAAGGAGGTGTTGAGGCGCTTGACGGTTTCTCCGAAGATGCGGCGGCTGAGGGCGGCACCGCCGGCGCCGGAGTCGTTGGAAATGACGAGGGCGAAGCGTTCATCGAGCGCGCCGGCCCAGAGGGACGTCTTGCCGAGGCGGGAGTGGCCCATGACGGCGACTTTTTTTCCATCGGCACGCGGTTCCTGCTGGAGGACATCGAGCGCGCGGCTCAGTCCCCAGGCCCAGGAGGCGATGGAGCCCCAGGCGGCGGGACCGTCGGGCTTGCCGGTCATGGCATGGATGCCGTTGGCAAAGCCGTCGTCGAAGTCCGGATCGACATCGCCGTAGTAGATGGAGGCCACGCCGTAGCCGTGGTCAATGGCGTACTCGACCTGCCAGCGGTCGGCCTCCTTTCCGCGGGCTGCCTCCCCGGCCTTGTTGGCGGTGATGCCGGCGCCCTTGTCGTTGGGCACCCAGCTGGTGGAGAGGGTGATGGCGGGGTCGTTCTGCACGGCGTGGTTGCCGTTGAAGTTCATGCCGAGAAAGACGGGAACCTTTTTGTCCGCCTTCGCCGGGAAATACATGAGGATGTCCATCTTTGGACCGTCCTCCGTGCCGGCGAAGAGCACGCGCACCTCCTTTCGCACCGCCTTGCCATTAAGGGCGGGCAGCTCGGGATTCAGGTCGCGCACGGTCATTTTTTCCGGTTTGCCCAGCGGGGCCTTGCCGTAGACCTCGCTCTCGAAGAGGTGGAGCAACTCCGGGCGGCGCTTCTGCTGCCAGGCGGCGGCGTCCTTCACGGGAGTGCCGTCCTGCATGACCAGGGGATCCGGCAGGGTGTAGGGCGGGACTTTGGATTCGTCTTCATTAAAGCCCGGAGGCATGCCAGCGGCGGCGGTCATGGCGGTGAGTGCGAGGGAAAGCAGGACGCGGGGTGTTTTCATTCGAGTGCCGTTCTAGCGGGTCCGGGCGTCCGCGTCAAGTGGCGGCGCGCCTGCGGCGGCCTACCGCGTCCGGATGTAGAGGCGGAAAAAATTGCGCGACTGGCCCGGGGGCGGGGACTGGCAGAGCCAGGTGCGGCGGGCGAAGCCGTTGCCGAGCGGGGTGTCTGAGAGGACGGTGGCAAAGGTCCAGCCGATCATGGTGGGGCTCTCGAGGCCGTCGATGAGGAGGTCGTCGGCGGCGAGGGAGTAGTCGGCCGAGACGGTCATGACGCCTCCGGCATTTCCCGCCACGAGGGCCGGGAGGGAGGCGGCGGAGGCCGGATCGGTGCCGAGGGCGTACTCGACGAGGTCGGTGAAGCCGTCGCCATCCGTGTCAGTCCGAGGCAGGGCGGTGTAGGTGCCGGGGAAAGTGGTGGAGTCCGCCAGGCCGGGGGCGCCGCCGAGCACGCCGCCCGCCCGCCAGCTGGCGGGGGAATCCGGAGGCGGGGAGGTCTGCGGACGCTGGAGGACGAGGGAGTAGCCGCCGCCATCGGCCGCTGCAGGCCAGCCCTGGCCGGTGCCGTAGGTGACGGAGCAGACGACGGCGCCGCTGTAGTCGGCGAGGGTGAGGGTCTCGCCTGCATTGTCCAGCGAGCCGGTGTAGACGCCGGCCACGGGCACGCCGGGATGCGCGGCGGTGAAGGCGGCCTGGTCCTTCACGAGGACGAGGCGCTGGCCGGGGGCAAGGCTGCCGGTGGTGAAGGCAAAGGTGATGCCGGAGGTGAAGTGCATGCCGGCAAGCTGGCCGGTGGTGGTGCCGAGGTTGGCGAGTTCGAGGAACTCGGTGGAGTCGCCCTGGCCGGGAGGGTTGTAGTAGATCTCGGTGATGACGAGGTGCGGCGGAGCCGGGGTGAGGGCGAGATCGACGAGGGGGCTCCACTCGCCGCCATTGAACACACGGGACTTCACCGTGACGGGGCCGCTGATGGCGAGCGGGGAGGTCCAGAGTTTGCCCTGCACGGCGCCACCGGCGGCGCGGGGATCCGTACCGTTGGTGGTGTAGTAAATGATGCCTGCGGCGTTGGGATTTGTGAGCGTCAGGGGTTGTCCGCTCTGGATTAACCCAGGGGACGGGCCGGCCACGGGCGCGAGGGTGGCGGGCCAGAGGCCGGCGGTGCGTGCCTGCGCGAGGAAGGTGGTGGTGCGCGTGTCTCCGGCCACCCAGCCGGTCCAGAAGCTGTCATTAAACGACTGGCCGAGATGGGCTGCAATGACGGGCTCGATGCGCGCGCGCTGGGCATCGTGCAGGGCATTCCGCTGGGCGGGGCTGAGCACGCCGTCATTAAAAAAGTGGCGCTGGATGCGGTCGGCAAAGAGGAGACGGAACTCGGCATTCTGCGCGGCGCGGCGGATGACGAGCCGGCTGATGAGCCCGTCCCCGCCGATGCCGGTGTCCACGACGCCGGCCGCAGGGAGGAGGAGATCCTCGGTAAAGGTGTTCTTGGTATTCGGCTGGCCAAAAAGGCCGAAGGCGCCCTCCGCATCCCAGATGGTCCAGCGCCAGAGGCCGCCGGGAACGCGCTCGCGCTCGAGGACAAAGTTGTTGCCCGGCCAGTCCGCGGTGCCGGCCCAGGCGTTGAGCAAATAGTAGTCGGCCACGTTTGTCATGTCCCACCAGGCGGTGGCGGTGGCGTAGTTCACGGCGCTGGTCAAATCATTGGCCTGAAACCAGGCGCGCATGGCATTGTAGGACGTCCAGTCGCCGTTCTCGAGGTCCGAGATGTAGACGACGTCCCAGGTGTTTGCGGAGTTCCAGTATTCCTGGAAGAACGGCTCGCGGGGGCGCTCTGCGGTGTTGAAAAATCCCTTGTGGCGGCCGTTGAGGAAGACATTCGCGTAGTCGCCCAGGACGGACGGCTGGCCCATGCCGGCGTAAAGGCGGCGCATGAGTTCATCGATGATGAAGGGGTTGTACGCGTCGTTTTTGCCGGCGCGGAGGCGGAGGGAGTCCCACTTTTTCAACGAAGAGCCGGGGATGAAGCCAGGCACGGAGAGGTCGGAAACACCGAGGTCGGCACGGAACTGGAGATTCATCTGCGGCCTGTCCTCCCAGCCGCGGTTCCACGGTTTGGTGTCGAGGTCGCGGTTCTTGTAGATGGGGCGGGACCACGGACTGCCAGCAAAACGGAGGCCGAGGGTGGTTCTTTCCTGCACCACATTTCCCGGCGCGAGGAACTCCGCCGTGGCGGGCCGCTCGAAGGCCGCACCGTGGCCGAGGCAGAAGTTGTAGTCCGCCGCAGCGTCATTGGGCAGCCAGTTGCCGCCGGTGTTCCAGTTGCCCCCGGCGATGGTGAAGACGCCGTTCGGCGCGTAGAAGGTGCCGCCTGGATCCCCCGTCAGGAAAATGGCCGGGATGGATTTCAGGCGCTCGTCGAAGTTCAGCGCGTAGTTCCGCGTGCGGACGGGCGAGGGCTGGAGCCCGGGGAGGAAGGCGCGGGCGCGGACGCAGGCCTCCTCCGTGTTGCTCAGCGGGGTGAGGTTTGGCGGCAGGACATCCGGCGGGGAAAGGTACCGCCCGGCGATGACGACGGGGCCGGGAATGCCCGGGCCGCTCCAGCCGATGGCGATATTGTCCCCGCCTCCGCCCTCCTGTTGCCGGGCCTCGATGTAGTAGCGCTGCCCGGCCACGAGGGTGACGGGCACGGACACCTGGGTCGCCGGGAATTTGGTCCACTCCTGTGAGCCAGTCCAGCCGGAGACATAGGCGATGCGAGTCCTGGCGGCCGGGTTGTCATTCGGGCTCAGCCAGAGGTCGCCATTGTCATCCGTGGCGATGTAGAACGTGTAGGTCCCCGGGGTGGTGACCTGGACAAAGCCGCGCAGCCGCGTGGCATAGCTGTCGGCCCAGTCCGACGGGGCGGCGGCCTGCGGGAGGAGGTTGGCGAGGTTCGGCGTGGTGCCGACGGGGATGGCGTCGAGGTCTCCGCTGTTGAACCCGGTCCAGACCTCGCGCAGGAGGTAGCCGGTGCCGGGGCCGGCGTTCACCACGGGAATGACCGGGTTGAACGTGCCGGAATAGGTGTAGCCATTCGTCTCGGTAGGCTCCGTGCCGTCCACGGTGTACTTGATGGTGGCGCCTGGCGTCAGGCAGCTGAGGGAAAGGGTGAAGGGCTTTGTGTAGAAGCCGGTGTCCGCGCTGAAATCGGGCGTGTCCACCTGGCCGGTGACGGCGTTGCCAGCATTGGCCCGCCCCGGTGTGGCGCGGTCCAGGATGCGGAGCAGGCCGCTGGCGGGATCGGTGCCCCAGGTGTGGAAGCCGTCGAGCTTCGGGACGGCCAGCTGGCTGACGAGAGCGCCTGCGGCGTTGGACAGGGTGACCGTCTCCCCGTCGGAGTTGAGGTTGAAATTTGTGTGGAAGAGTCCGCCGGGTGCGGGACTGGCCACATTTCTCGATGAGCAGGCCACGGCCAGCAGCCCGCCTGCCGGGAGCGTGGTGCCCGGGGGGAAGGTCCACTTCAGCGGCAGCCCGGCTGAATCCGAGAGGCCCCACCCGGCGAGGGAAACAGGAGTGGTCCCGGGGTTTTTCAGCTCGACGAAATCAAAAAACGCGGGCTCCGGCGGCACGACGGCCACGGGCTGGACGCTGCCCACGGCGAACTCCGCGCCGGTCTGGTAGTGCGGATTCATCCGCCACCGGATGGTGCTGCCGAAGGTGAGCAGGGTGAGCGGCGTACCCGCAGTGGCGGCGGTGAGGCGGATGTCGAGCAGCAGGTCGCTGGAGCCGGGGGTGGAGTTGTGCACCTGCCCGGCGATGACGTTCAGGCCGGGGCGCAGACGGGATTTCGCCAGAGGCACGGTGCGGAGGAGGACGGGGGCGTTGCCGCCGTTGTCCTTGACCCCTCCGTGGCTGGTGGCGGCTTGATTCCACGGCACCACAGTGCCCGCCGCGCCGGGAAGGCCGGTACGTTCGATTTCCTCACCGTTCACGTAGAATACGTAACCATCATCGTAGTCGACGGTGAAATTCAGCGAGGTGATGGAGTCGAACTCCGCCTGGGTGAGGGTGAAGGCGCGCCGCATGGAGGCGGACAGGACCGTGCTCAGCATGGTGGTGGCGTTTTGCCCGAGCTGGGCGCGGTAGTCCGTGGCCGTGTCAAACCCGATGCCGCTCGTGCCCGCAGTCCACGGGCTGGCGGAGTCGTCAAAGGCGGGCTGCGTCCAGGTGGGGCCGGTGGCGAGCGGGGGCACCGGCAGGGCGAAGTCCACGGGATCGACCAGACCACCGGAGGGCTCGAAGGCTCCGGCCAGGTATTTCCACGTGTCGGCTGAGGTGACGAGGTTCTGCGGCGTGGTGCTGGCGACCCTCAGCGTGGCATCGCAGCGGAGCGTCGGATCTTTAAAAAAGCGGCCGGAGGAGTCGGCCTGCGCGGCATTGTGGACCTGGATCGCGAGGACGTTCGCGCCCGCCTTCAGCCGGCTGGCTGCGGAGCCGAGGGAAATGGTCTCCACGGGATTTGTCGGCGCGGCTTTGCGCACATTCCACGCGGTCTGGTCGTGGTAGGCGAAGGACTGGGGCGCGCCGAGGTTTCGCCGGGCCACCTCCACGCCGTTCAGGAAGGCGATGAACCCGTCATCGTAGTCGATGACGAGCTGGAGTGCGTCCGTGGAGGCCGCCTGCGGGGCGGTGAGGGTGAATTCTTTTCTCAGGTAGAGCGCCGGGGTGCGGTCGAGCATGAGGGCGGCCACGTCCGTCGTCTGCGTGTAGCCAAACCCGAACGGTCCCGCGCCGGACGCCCACCACGAGGCGTCGTAACCCTCCTCCGTCCACGCCACCGTGGAGCCCAGACGCGGGGCCCCGGTGGTGGAAAACTGGAGAACACGCTCCGAGGGGGCAGGGCCGGCTTCATTGATGATCACGGACTGGGCGAGGAGCGCAGACGTGGGCGGGCAGAGGAGCGCGGCGAGGAGGGGGAACTTCATGAGGGGGATGGGGCTGACGGAGCGGGACAAGGGTAGAGTCGTCCTCCTGCCCATGGCGTCAATGCCGGGCATCGTTCACTTCGGTCCGGAGGGGGCGAGTTCATGAATTTTTCAAAAATTTGCAAATTATCTGGAAAAATTAACAAAAAAGATGTATTTTCTATAACGAAACACGTAAAATCGGTAAAGCCAGATGATCCGCATCCTCCAGAAAATCGCCTTTGGCCTGTGTTTTGGGCCCTTGGTGCTGCACGGCCAGAACTTCCTGAACGGGAGTTTTGAGTCGGCGAGCGTGTCCGTGGCGACTCAGCAGACGCCGGATTTCTGGGCTGGAGGATTCACGGAGACGCTGGCGCCGAACGATGACGACAAACTTTCCGGCACGCCGTTTGGGACGCAGTTCGTGCTGGCTCCGGACAATTTATGCCAGACGGTCACCGGGTTCACGCCGGGCACGCAATACCGGCTGGAGATGTGGCTGGCGCAGGGGAGTGAGGAGGCGGTGGACTTGGACGTGGCGCTGGGCGGAGCGGTGTGGGACCTGACCCTGCCCCCCGGAAATGCGAGCGGCTGGACCGGGCTGCAAAACAAAAACACCACGGCCTACTGGGGGGTGCAGGACTCCAGTCTGACCTCCCTCAGCGAGCAACCGGACGGGGTCGCTTCCTGGCTGATGGCGGAAGGATTTTTCACTCCGAGCGGTTCTGACGTGCAATTTTGCTTTCGCTCGCGTACGTTTGGCGGAGGGTTGGACAAATTAACCCTGTCAGTCGTCCCCGAACCGGGGATGACGGCGCTCTTGGTGATGTCCTTCGGCTTTGGCTGCAGACGAGTTAAGAGGCGCAAACAGCTTTAGAGAATTTGGGAACATGGGGGTGTTCCCGCGCGCCGTTTCCCGGGGGGGGAACGGCGCGCTCCTTTTTTAATGGGGCTCGGTGAAGAATTTCGGCAGCCTTTCGCGGCGAAATTTCTCCGGATCCCAAACTTTTTTTTCCACCAGCCCTCGACGCGCCAGGGTTTCCGCAGATTCCCAGGCAGCCAGCTGAGGATGAGTGGTGCTGAGGAAAAAACTGGACAAAAGCCCTCCTCAACCCCATCGTAGGCTGCCATGATCCAGCCAGTCGTCTACGACCCCACCACTTGGGCAGG
>JANOAS010000072.1:0-1860 GCA_031411255.1 bacterium | reverse complement strand
CTTTGGATTTCCCCAGCGTGAAGAGGTTCTTCCAAATCTTCCCATCGGGCAGTTTCATCTCCGCCTCGATCACGCCGTCGGCGTAAATTGTGTCGCCGCTGTGGACGAAGAAGTCCGGACGCGCGAGCCGCATGGACTCGTAAGTCTTCAGGCCGCCGTATTCCTCGCTGATGCCGTAGCCCTGCCCGCAAGTGTCGCCCGACCACGCGAAGTACACATCACGCTCATCGCGCGCCGCCGTCACAAACTGCCCGCCCACCGGCTCGCTCGCCGCACCGCCCGCGTCCTCAAACTGCACGCGATAAAAAATCCGCTCGCCCGCCGGCAGTCCGCGCAACTCCAGCTTGGCCGTGTAATCCCGATCCTCGCCCGTCCACGGCCCGCGCACGCGCCGGGCGTTGCGAAACGATTCCGTGGTCGCCCACTCGACGGACATCCGCGCACGGCGGTTCACGCGGCTCCAGAGGATCGCGGAATTAAAACTCACGTCCCCGCTCGCCACGCCGTGCGCGATTTGCGGGCGGTTCTCAATGATGGCGGGTGCGGCAACGAGGCGGCGAACCAATGGCGCAGCCACCAGCACTCCGGCGGCGGTTTGAACAAGACGAGTGGAAAAGACACGGCGATTCATGAGTAATTAAACTACAACGACGAGGCTCGGTTGAAATCCTTCAACCAAAGAATCGGGATAGCCCCGTTGATTTGAGAGAATGCGGGTTGAACCGAGCCGGTAATCAACACAGTGGTGCGTGTGTCCATGAATCCAAAGCGGAACGCCGCTGCCCATCACCAGAGCATCCAAATCAGAGACGAAAGCGCCGTTCAGAATGCTTCCCCTGTGATAGGGCGGAGTTGATAGCGCGCTGGGGGCATGGTGAGTCACCACGACTGTCCGCGCCACATCTCCTGTGGCCAACTCCTGCTTCAACCACTCAACCGAACGCGCGTGAAGAAGCTCGGTGTCACGCGCGCGCAGCTTGCGAAACTCCGGGCTGACCCGAATCAGGTGATAATCGCTCATGGTTTCTTCGGCAGCCAATTTGGCCGCGTGCGCATCACCATTGACCTTGAAGTCACTCCAGAGCGTGCAACCTAGAAACCGGATTCCACCAATCTCAACCGTGCGGTTCTCCAAGACATGAATATGGCCACCTTCGCTTTCCCGTTCCAATTCCTCAGTCAACTTGGGCAGGGCGTGTCGGTAAAACTCGTGGTTGCCCAAGACATAAACCACGGGCTGAGTGCTAAAATTTTCTCGCAACCAAGCCCGTCCTTTCCGTCCCACATGAACATCGCCAGCGACTACGACAACGTCCGCGTCAGTTGTTAGAGTTTGGAAATCCCCAAACTCAACGTGCATGTCACTGAGAATATGAAGGTGCACGCGCGCTAGTTGTTCTCCGCCAGACCTTCCTTGTGTCCGAGGTTTTTCACCGGGCGGAAAATCTCCTGCACTTCGCGCAACAACGTCTCGTCCATCGGCTCGGCGATCCACTTGGCCCAGTTGCGGATGTTCTCCGGGTTCGCGCTGCCGGCCACCGTGGTGGCGATGTCCGGGTTCGCGCAAGAGAACTGGAGCGCGAGCTTCGCGATGTCGCTGCCGCGTTGCGCGCACAGGGCGGCGGCACGGCGGGCGGCGGCTTTCACTTCCTCGGGTTCCTTCAGCCACGCGGGCAGCGGCGCGTTCGTGAGCAGGCGCGCGCTGAACGGGCCGGCATTCATCGCACCCACGCCGCGTTGCTTGAGCAACGGCACGATCTCGTCGGCGAAGCGCGTATTCTGGAGCGTGTATTGGTTGTAGCTCAACGCCACGTCGAGGTCGGTTTGTTCGAGGATGAAACGGAACAGCTTCATCGGATA
>JANOAS010000071.1:0-10028 GCA_031411255.1 bacterium | reverse complement strand
CAGAGGCGCGCCACTCCCAGTGGCGTACCTCCGGTCGCCATGTGAAAATGACCGCGAAGCGCACTTCATGGGGGGAGCGGCGTGGGCTGGCGGGGGACGCGCGAGTTTAGAAGTGGCCTTCGGCGTTCGTTTTTGAATGGCGGCCAGAGGCGCGCCACTCCCAGTGGCGTACCTCCGGTCGCCATGTGAAAATGACCGCGAAGCACACTTCATGGGGAGCGGCGTGGGCTGGCGGGGGACGCGCGAGTTTAGAAGTGGCCTTCGGCGTTTGTTCTTGAATGGCGGCCAGAGGCGCGCCACTCCCCAGTCACTCCCCAGTCACTTCTCCAGCCCAAAACGCACCCGCTCTGCCGGTGCGAGTTCCCGCCCTGCGACGCGGCGGGCACGCTTGATGAGTTTGGCCACATCCATTTCCCACAGGGACACGGCCGGGCCGGCGCCGCCGGTGAGCAGTCGGCCATCGCGCAGCCAGGCGATGGTGTGGATGGCTGCCGGTGTGCGGAAGGTGGTGAGGTTCCGGGCGGGGTCGGGATTTTGCCATTCCCAGAGGTGGAGGATGCCGTCGCCGGTGCCGATGGCGAGGCGGCGATTGTCGGGCGAGAAGGCGACCGCGCCGGAGAGGGGGGCGGGGGCGGGGGCGTCCCGGCGGCTGGCGGCGATGTCGGGGGCGCGGAGGTCCCAGAGGCAGGCAGGCGCGCCTTCCCCCCCGGCGGCGAGCCAGCGGCCATCCGGGCTGAAGGCGAGGCTGGTGCGGTGTTTGAAGTGCGCGGGCAGGGCTTGGAGGAATTTGCCGTCGGCTGCGCCTTCGTAGAGGAGCACTTGATTCAGAAACTGCACCCTGCCATCCGCAGGCGGGTCCCAGCCGTGCCGCGCGATGGCTTTCACCCGGCCATCCGGGGAGACGGCCACATCCGGCAGGAAATAGAGAATGGAATGGACGCGGTCTTCCCGGAGGGTGGCAGCGGGGTCGGGCTGCGTGAAGTCCCAGGTGAGACTGGTGCCGTGGCCGTGGACGAGAAAAAGCTGCGAGTCAGCCAGCCACGTGAGCCGCATGTCGTAGCGCGGCGGGAGGTCGGGGTGGGTGAAATAGAACATGCGCTCCGGGAGCGGCAGCCCGGCATCCACGGCGGCGGCCACCGCAGGGAAATCCCATGCGCGGGCCTTCCCGCTGCCCGCTGCGGCAAGCCAGCGGCCATCCTGACTGAAGGCCACGCCGCTGGTCTGGTGGCCGAAGGCACGCAGTCGCACTGTCTTTTCACCGTCAATGCGGCCCACGGAGGTCCAGCCATCCGCCTCCTCCGACAGGCTGTGGATGGACCCCGCCCCGGCGCAGGCCATCCATGCGCCGTCGGGGGAAATTTCGATCTCCCGCACCTCCGCTGCGCCGGTGGCGATGCGGCGCGGATTGGCTCCGGTGGTGACGCCGTCGAAGTGCCAGCGCCGCATCATCCAAGTATTGCCCACGGCGATGAGGGAGCGGGAGTCCGGAGACATGCGGAGATGGCCGATCCTGACCGGGCTGCCCGTCAACTGCTGCGGCGGCTGGCCGGGCACGAGGCCGTCGAGCTTCCAGAAATGCACGCTCCGCTGGCCTCCGGCACTGAGAAGCCACCGGCCGTCCGGACTGAAGGTGAGGGCGGGCGCTTTTTCCGAGGCGGAAATGCGGAGCGCCGGGCCCGCCTCAGGCTGCACGCTGGGGCCGGAGCCTTCCTTTTCCGAGGGGACCAGCCGGTGCAGGGTGAGAGATCCCGTGGCCCGGTTCACGGCCAGGCGGCGTCCGTCCGGCGAGAGCGCGGCATTATACAGAAAACCAGGCTCGCCGGGGATGACGGTGCCTGGGAGAACGTCACCAGGAGCCGTGCCGGCGAGGGAATAGAGCCGGAGTTCATGCCCGGGCTGCGGGGAGAGCACTACGTCGTCGTCCTCCCGGACGCTGCCGAAAATGGGGAGGATCTTGTCTGCATTCAACGCATCCACGGAGCCCTCGGACTGCCGGGCCGCGAGCGCCACGTCACCCGCGAGGGCCCGCGGCGGCTGATCGAGATGCTCGAAATCGTAGAGCCGCACGGCGATGCCGAAGTCCGCCGGCTCGTGCCGGTAGTGGACATCCGCCATGAAGAGCCAGCGCCCGCGCGGCGAAAGCCTGACAAACGACTCCCGGCTGTGGGCATGGGCGACCCGGCACGAGGCGGTGTGCTGCACGCCGGAATCATCCGCCGTGGCGCGCTGGAGGATGGAGTCACCGTCCCTGGTCCACCGGGCGGCGATGAGGACGGAGCGCCCCGGCGCGTCGCGGCGGAGGGTCGCCTGGAGTTCACTCAGCACGAAGCCGCCGGCGTCCGGCGGCGGGGGGATGGCGCCCAGATCGCGCATGGCGGGCGGCCCTGACATCTCCGGCGTGACGGCCTCCACCAGCCGGACCAGGCCGTCGCCGTCAATGATGATGGCCTCGCGCGAGCCGCCCAGCCAGCAGCCCACCGGGGCGAAGCTGGCCGCGCGTCCGGCCGCAGGCAGCGTCCAGCGGCGCACGGGCGCGGGATTCTCCAGATCATGCAGATCGTAGAGGGCGGCCGGCACCGGCTGGCCCGGAAACTGATGGCCTGGTCCGCCGAACGCAAGCAGCCAGCGGCTGTCCGCGCTGGGGCAGACCAGCTGGTACATGACCGTCTGGCCGTACACGGCGTCATCCGTGATTCTGCCGCCGGAATGCGACAGCGGCGAGCAGTCCAGCCCGCCCGCCTGCTGGAGCACGCTGGCGAGCGCGGAGACGGAATCCGGCAGCGGAGGGACCGTCATTTCCACGGAAGCCGCCGCGAGCAGCAGGGCGAGGTCCGGGCTTTCCTCCAGCTGCAGCTGGGCCTCCGCAGCCAGTCGCGTGGCCGTGGAGACGCGCACCGCCTCACCGAGTTTCGTATTGGTCAGGCCCAGCTGGTCATTGGCCATGGAGAGGGAGACATTCGCCCGCTCCGCACGCAGCCAGAGCAGACTGGCGACGGTAATGAAGCACACGCCGAGCAGGGCCAGCGCCGCGTGGAGGGGCTTGCGTCGCGCCCATTTCACGAGCCGCTCGCCCGCCAATACCGGCCGCGCCAGGATCGGCTCGCCGCGCAGATAGCGCTCCAGTTCATCCGCCACCAGGCCCGCCGACGCCATGCGGTCCGCCGGGCGCTTCTCCATGCACCGCCGCGCGATGGTGAGCAGGTCCGCATTCTGCCGCAGCGACTCCCCGGGCGGCGGCGGCTCCTGTTCCACGATGGTGCGCAGAATCTCCACCGCGCTCCCTCCCGTGAACGGCGGTCTGCCGCTGAGCATTTCCCACAAAATGACGCCCAATGCCCACACATCGCACGCCGCCGAACACTCCCGCAGGCGTCCCGCCGCCATCTCTGGCGACATGTAGTGCGGCGTGCCAATGTGATCGCTCGTCAGCGTCAGGCTCGACTCCGAGGTGGAAAATTTCGCCAGCCCGAAATCCGCCAGCCAGGGTTTCCCTGCGGCATCGATGAGGATGTTGCCCGGCTTCAAGTCCCGGTGCAGGACGCCGTGCAGGTGCGCATGATGCACCGCGCGCGCCACCGGCACCAGCAGGGCGGCCGCCTGCCGCGCAGGCATGGGGCCGTGATCGTGCAGCCGCTCCGCCAGTGACTGCCCGCGGATGAGCTTCATGGTAAAAAACGGCTGCCCGTCCTCCTCGCCCACCTCGTAGACCGGCACGATGTGCGGGTGATCCAGAGCCGCCGCCGCCTTTGTCTCCAGGGTGAAGCGCGCCAGTTCCGCCGCACCGGCAAAGGCCGCACTGCGCAGCACCTTCAGCGCCACCGTTCGGTCCAGCTCCGCATCCTCGGCCTCATACACCGTCCCCATGCCGCCGCGCGCCACGCACCTCCGCAGTGTGTAGCGCCCGAACTCCGCCTCCGCCACCGGACGGCCCGTCCGCTCCTCCCGCAGCGCGGCGAAGGCGCACACCGCGCACGACCCGTCCAGCAGCAACCCGCCGCACTCAGGGCAGTGCCGGGCCTCAGCTGGGGAAAGTTGTTGGGGTGAATTCATCGGAAGTGGGCGTTACCGGATTCCATGCCTGTTTTTCTCCGCGTGTTCCAGAAAATCGCTCACGGCGTGAAAAAAAAGACGTGGCAATCCCGGCCGCCATGGGAGATAACGGGCACAGCCCTTCCGCAGCTGACAACGTCGCATGAATCCCGAGCCGCCGCCGCCGGCCCATCCCAACCACTTTCCAGACACCGCCTGGGAAGACATCTCCGCCGCCCGGCGCGGGCAGGATGATGCTTCCCTGCAATCCCTCGCCGCCGCCTACTGGCGTCCGCTCTACTTTTTCCTCCGCCGCTCCGGCCACTCGCATGACGACGCCTCGGACGAGGTGCAGGGCTTCTTCCTCCACATTCTCAGCACGCCCTTCTTTGCCACCGTGGAGCGCGACGGCGCGAAGTTCCGCTCCTACCTGCTGGCGTCCCTCCGCAACTGGCTGGCCCGCCAGCACACCCGGGCCACTGCGCAGAAACGAGGGGGCGGCATTTCCCATGTGTCCTTCAGTGATCTGGAGGCCCTGAGGAACTCGCCCGAACTTGAGGAACCCGGCGCTCCCGAACTGCTCTACGACCGCCGCTGGGCGCGGGAACTCATCGCCAGGTCCACCGCCATGATCCGCCAGGAATACACCGCCCGCGGCCAGACCGGGCTCTTTGCCGCCGTCCACGGTGCCCTGCCCGGCGGCCCCGGTCTGCCAGCCTATCCGGACCTGGCCGCCACCCTCGGCGGCACGGAGGCCGCCGCGCGCAAAGCCGTCTTCCACCTGCGCCAGCGCTTCGGCGAGATCGTCCGCCGTGAAATCCGCGCCACCGTGCAGACGCCCGGCGACGCCGATGAGGAATTCGAGCACCTCTTCCGCGTACTCACCCGGGCGGGCTGAATTCCCCGCTGGACATCCCCCTCACCCGACAGGGAGGTCCCGGTCTGTGCGACGACAACTATAATTGAGCACTGACGACAATTAAAACTGACCCCTCACCGGCCCACCCCGGTCATCCCGCCCAGGGGTCCTTGCCGCCCGACAGGGAGGTCCCTGTCGCCCGACACGGTGGTCCCGGTCACCCGGAATAGGGGTCCGGAGTGGCCGTCAGGGGGGTCCGGACCGGCCGTCAGGGACCCCTTCCTGCGTCAAAAGGGCCCACTTTTGGCCAAAAATGGACCCACCATAACAAAAATGTATGGAAATTTAGTCCGCCCGCTCCCCCCACGTGGCACCACTCCCTCCCTCCCCACCCGGGAGCGCTGGCGTCCCGCCGGCCATCCCTTTTCCGCGAAGCGGCTGTTGGCACGGTGAATCAAGTGCCGCTCCGCGAGCCGCGAGGTACCCGAGGGGACGGCCCGCTCTGCACCCCAGCCCCACCCTGCAGGAGCAGGCGGAGGTCGGCCACCATTCTGTCCAGCCCGAAGTCCCGGCTGAGCCCCACGATGGAACCGGCGCCAATGCCCCCGGCGGCCTTGGGGTTTTGGCTGGTGAGATACTCCATGAGATTGGCCACGCCGTCGCCATCCGGGCTGGCGTCTTCCGGGTCGGCGTCATTGGCGGAGAGGGAGGTGACGTCGCAGCTGGCGAAATGGCTCAGGCGCCAGGTGTCGAGCAGGCCGGCGGGCCGCACGGAGAAGAGGCAGGAGGCAGTAGCGGTTTCGCCGGAGGAGGCGGGGAGGCGCCTGTGCTCCGGGACCGGCCGCGCGTTCCCGGGAGTGGCCCGCGCTCAGCCCTCCTGCTGCTACGGCCGCCGCACCCGCAGCAGCAGCCGTCTGGTGACGGGCAGCGACGACAGGGAGCGGCCGGTCACCGTGGTGGACGTGGCGGCAGCGGCTCCGGCGACCTGGGCGCCCAGCACCGTCCATGTCTGACCGTCGGGCGAGGTCTCGATGGTGTAATTGACGGCAGGTTCCGAGAGGAAGGTCAGGTTCACCGTCCTGGCGGTGGGGTTATAGCTGAAGGCGGTGATGCGGAATGGCGGGAGCGACGCGATCACCCTGGCGGTGGCCGTCAGCGTCACATTCGGGATGGCCCAAGGGCCTTGGTGATTCCTGTTGTAGAGGCCGATTTGCACCCCGCTCACGAAGTCCGGATCGGCCGGATTCGGGACGTAGGTATCGGGGGTGAAGTAGCTGAGGACATTAACCCGCTGCCCAGTGACGACACCCGCAGCGGTGCCCGTTCCGTTCGATGTAGCAGTCACCATGAGGCGCAGGCCGCTGGCGTCCAGTTCCAGGACGATGGGAGATCCCTCACCGGTCCAAGGCGACCAGCCTCCACCGAACATCGAATTGACGGCGGGAATACCATTATAGTTCGAGAAATCGAAATCGAGGACCGTCTGGCCATTGTAATCGAACCGTAAGCCGTCATCGAATGAGCCGACAGCCAGGGAAATGGTCTGCGCCACCACTGACTCGCCCTGGTTGAGTGTAAGATTTATGTCGGTCCGAAAGCCGGTGTTTGTGTTGTTGCCTGCCACAGCATTACTTCCACTGAGCACGGTCCCGGCGCTGGTGCTGGTGACCGTGAGGGTTGCCGGGGAGCTTTGGGTGGCCGATGCGCTGGGAAAACCATATAAAACTCCCCCGTTGGGGGTTGGATCCAACCCGGTGTAAGCCGCTGTGGCGAGCGTCGGGGCGAAATAGGTGAGATTCAGCAGGATCGAGACATTGTTGCTGTTGTGGTTCGCCACGGCCAGGTCGGGCTTGCCGTCGCCGTTGAAGTCGCCCACCGCCACGGATCGGGGGGCCGTGCCCACGGCAAGATTGGTGGCCGCGCCGAAGCTGCCCGCGCCGTTGCCCAGCAGGATCGAGACATTGTTGCTGCCAGCATTCGCCACAGCCAGGTCGGGCTTGCCGTCGCCGTTGAGGTCATCCACGGCCACCGAGCTGGGGTTCGTGCCTGCGGTGAAATTGGTGGCCGCGCCGAAGCTGCCCGCGCCGTTGCCCGGCAGGATCGAGACATTGTTGCTGTTGTAGTTCGCCACGGCCAGGTCGGGCTTGCCATCGCCGTCGAAGTCACTCACCGCCACCGCGTAGGGGGCCGTGCCCACGGCAAAGTTGGTGGCCGCGCCGAAGCTGCCCGCGCCGTTGCCCAGCAGGATCGAGACATTGTTGCTGGTTTCATTCGCCACAGCCAGGTCAGGCTTGCCGTCGCCGTTGAGGTCAGTCACTGCCACGTATCGGGGCTTCGTGCCCACGGGGAAATTGGCGGCCGCGGCGAAGCTGCCCGCGCCGTTGCCCAGCCGGATCGAGACATTGTTGCTGTTGTAGTTCGCCACAGCCAGGTCGGGATTGCCGTCGCCGTTGAGGTCTCCCACCGCCGCCCAGACGGGGTTCGTGCCTGCGGTGAAATTGGTGGCCGCGGCGAAGCTGCCCGCGCCGTCCCCCAGCAGGATCGGGACATTGTTGCTGCCAAAGTTCGCCACGGCAAGGTCGGGCGTGTCATCGCCGTTGAGGTCACCTGCCGACACCGAGCTGGGGTTCGTGCCCACGGGGAAATTGGCGGCCGTGCCGAAGCTGCCCGTGCCGGTGCCCAGCCGAATCGAGACCGTGTTGCTGCCCCAGTTCGCCACGGCCAGGTCGTCCCTGCCATCGCCGTTGAGGTCATCCACGGCCACCGAGATGGGGTTGGTGCCTGCGGGGAAATTGGTGACCGCGCCGAAAACCACGGGTGGTGCGCCATAGGTGAAGAGCGTGTTCGCCGCGTTGGTGCCGCCGGGGGTGGTCACCCGCACGCTGGCGGTCCCGGCGGTGCCAGCCGGGGTGGTGCAGGTGATGGTGGTGGCATTCACCACGATCACGCTGGTGGCCGCGTTGCCGCCAAAGGTTACGCTCGGCGCTCCGGTGAAGCCGGTGCCGGTGAGCGTCACGGTCGTGCCGCCTGCGGTGGTGCCGGTGGGGGGACTCACGCTGGTGAGCGTCGGCGGCGACGGTGGTGCGCCATAGGTGAAGAGCGTGTTCGCCGCGTTGGTGCCGCCGGGGGTGGTCACGACCACGTTGGCGGTACCGGCGGCTCCGCCCGGGGTGGTGCAGGTGATGGTGGTGGCACTGGTCACGAGGAAGCTGGTGGCCGCAGTGCCGCCAAAGGTCACTCCGGTGGCTCCGGTGAAGTTGGTGCCGGTGAGCGTAACAGCCGTTCCGCCTGCGGTGGTGCCGGTGTTTGGCGTAATGATGGTGAGCGAGTAGTTGAGTTTGACTGTGCCCGCCAGCCCGGTGTAGCCATCCACCGCTACCCGATACGTGGTGCCTGCGACCGCGTTGAACGACAGCTTGCTTTGTTGCACCGAATCCGATTCGTCGTCGTTGCTGGCCACGACTGTCAGGCTACCCACGGCTGTGCCGGTATAGACCGCGAGCAGAGTGTCGAAGTTGCTGCCCAGGGTGTCGATCGTCGCCAGGCTGGAGGTTGGCGCCGTCCACAGGTACCAGACCGAGCGTCCACCCACATCGTCGGCATGGTTGGCTTCGCCGGGTTCCTTGGTCGCGCTGACATTGCTGCCAGTCACGTTGCCGGAGCTGCCTGTCAGAAGCTGTGCCGCGGCAAAGTTGTCATTCGCGGGCGGCGGCGGGGCGACATAGGTGAAGAGTGTATTCGCGGGGTTGGTGCCGCCGGGTGTGGTCACCCGCACGCTGGCGGTCCCGGCGGTGCCAACCGGGGTGGTGCAGGTGATGCTGGTGGCGCTGTTCACAGTATAGATAGTGGCTGCGGTGCCGCCGAAGGTCACGCCGGTCGCTCCGGTGAAGTTCGTGCCGGTGAGCGTCACGACCGTGCCGCCTGCGGTGGTGCCGGTGTTTGGTGCCACGCTGGTGAGCGTCGGGGCAGGCGGCGGGGTTCCGTAAGTGAAGAGCGTATTCGCGGGGTTGGTGCCTGCGGGGGTGGTCACCTTCACGCTAACCGGCCCGGCGGCGTGGAGGGGGGTGGTGCAGGTGATGGTGGTGGCATTGACCACCGTCCTGTTCGTGGCGGCGGTGCCGTCAAAGGTGACGTTCGTCGCTCCGGTGAAGCCGGTGCCGGTGAGCGTCACGACCGTGCCGCCCGCGAGGGGGCCGCTGAGCGGAGCCACGCTGGTGAGCCTCGGCAATTGAGGGCCGAAGTAGAGGTCATCCAGGGCAAAGTCATTGCCTAACTCGGCAGTGTTGGTGTTCACAATCCGTATGGTGGCTGTGGTGCTCCCGCCGGAATTCCATGTGGAAACGAACTCAACCCATTGAGTAACCCCGTTCGCGGCTAGGCTGCCAATGGTGGATCCATTGACGGTGAAGTTCATCGTAGCGGGACTGGCACTCGTCCACGAGGACAGCCATGCGGAGAAATCGTAAATGGTGGCCGGCGTGACCGTGACGACTTGCTGCCAGACAACGACTCCGGCGACCCCTGCCCCATTGACCGCCATCATGGCCCCGCTGGCATTGCCGGAAGTGTGATCGAAATAGCTGGCCGCATCATCGTGTTCTTCAAAGGGATCGGAGGTAATGGCGTAGGTTGCTGCACCATACAACCCTAATCCAGACCCGGTCATGTCGGTGTAAGCACTGGTGAAGCTGGTCGCTCCTGCCGAAAAGTCAGCATTGATGATCAGATTGGCGGCGCTCGAAACGCCGGACCATGCCCAGAGGGCGGCAGCACACAGAAGGGCGCTGCAGAATGAATGCAATGATGATATGGACCGGTTGTTCATAGGTTGGTTGTGTTGTTTGTTTGGAGAGGCTTTTTTCGGCGGGAGACACACTGCGGCCACTATGGGCAGTTGGGGCAAGTTTTAGTAAGAGTGGCGGCCCCCTCATTGGGCGTGCTGTTGATGCCCGTCGCGCCGCAGCGCGTCGCCGGCAGGGACTTTCTCCACCGCGCCGTCGCGCCCGACCGAATCCAGCCGCCAGCGGGTGGTGAGGCGTTCGCCTTCCGAGCCGTGCCGCTGCACTGAGAGCTGCAGGCCGTGGCGGTCAAAGCTGGCGCTCAGCCCGTGCCCCGGGTTCTGCGCGTGGAGCACGGCGCC
>JANOAS010000070.1:0-18966 GCA_031411255.1 bacterium | reverse complement strand
GTGAAAAAGCGGCTGTGCGGCCCGGGAATGACATGGGGATTTACCATGGCCGGACACGTCCTCAAACTGCGGGCGCTGGCCCACAGCGCGGGAGAGCGCTGGGCAGGGCTTTGGCGGGGCATTGTAACACAAAAAGCCGCGTGATGTTACATGATTTTGCGGTCGCACCCGATGGAAATGGATTTACGGTGAACTCCGGCAACCTCACCGTCAACAACGGCGCCATCAACGGAGTGATCGACCGCTTCGCCCATGGTGTGTGGGCGCAGTCGTTTGGCGCCGGCCACAGTGTGGGCTCCCAGGATTGGACGACTTTCTCGCGCACTGCCCGCAACTTTGCCTGGTATCTCGGCGGCAGCTTTTCTTCGAGCGAAAACAATCCTGGGGCCAACGGAACGACTCTGGCGATCCTCAATGACAGTGGACTCGCCATTAATGGAAGGCGCACCCTCAATTTCGGGGCCGACCAGGGCAAGGAGACATCCGCCGGAAAGATCGGCTACGGAAGCTTTTCCAACGGTGACTCCCTCGACATCGTCGGGGCGGGCACCACCGGCACCAATCGCAAGGTCCAGATATGGTCCGAGGGCGGTATGCGGGTGAATGGCACGCTCAGGAGCTCGGGACGACTCGAAGCCGACGGCGACATCCAATCTTACAATGGCTGGGCGTTTGCCAACCGTTTTGCCATGAAGAACAACAACGGCAACTATCGGTGGTTGATCAAGGGCGAAACCGACTTTGACATCGAATTTGACGGCTCGACCCGCTACCGGATCGATGGAAACGGCAACACCTTTAAATTGTCCGACAAGAGCCTGAAGAGGGACTTCCAGCCATTTGCGCAGACGCTTCCCCAGTTGATGAAGTTGAAGCCCACCGCGTATCACTTCAAGACTGAGGAGAAGGACAAGCCGCTTTCCTTCGGCTTCGTGGCCCAGGAGGTCGCTGAAGTCTATCCCAACCTCGTGACGAAGCTTGGGGATGGACACATCGCCCTCAACTACGAGGGGCTCATTCCGGTGGCGGTCTCCGCCATCCAGGAGCAGCAGAAACAAATCGAGGCCAAAGATGCCGAGATCGCCGCCCTCAAGAAGCAGCTCGCGGAGGCCCAGTCGGTCAATGCCCGGCAGGACACCCGCCTCGCCGCCATCGAGAAGGCGCTGAAACTGGAGCAGCCGGCCGTCGGGACCGGGGAGAAGAAAGTCGCGACCGCGGGCCGCTAAGCGAGCGTGTGCTCCAAACCATTTACTTACCAAGGTATGAATCCATCTCCACCACGGGGCATTCCTGGACGAGCCTGGTGCTCGCTGGCGGCGAGTCTGCTGCTTCTGGCGCTGCAGAGCCCCCTTTCCGCCCAATACCAGATCAGCGCCGGGGCCTTCAACGACCTCACACCCGTCTCGCCTTTCGCACCCGTTCCGGGAACCGACGGTCTGACGGGGGAATATTACAATTCCATGGATCTGAGCGGGCCAGTCGTTCTCACCCGGACGGACGCCGCGCTGAATTTCAACTGGGCGGGCAGCCCGGGCGCCGGAGTCAATGCGGATCAATTCTCCGTGAGGTGGACCGGGTTCATCAGCGTTCCCACCGCCGGAGCCTACACGTTCTATCCGACGTCGGATGACGGGGTGCGGCTGTGGATCAATGGCGTGCTGGTGGTGAATGCCTGGCGTGATCAGGGAGCCACCGAGTACAGTTCCGGGGCGATCAACCTCAGTGGCGGCCAGGTTCCGGTGAAGGTGGAGTTTTATGACAATGCGGTCGCTGCCGATGTGGTGCTCCGCTGGGAGGGCCCGGGCATTGCCAAGGGCGTCATCCCCTCCACAAATTTGCTGCCTGGAGCGCAGATCGACCCGCCCGTCACCCGCCCCGCCATTCCAGGGCAGACGCAGGGCCCGAACACGCAGTCCGTGGCCGCCATCTCGAGCGCTTCCGGGGCGAAGAGTCCCACCGCTCCACTGGGCAACCAGTTTCCCAGCGCCATATACCGGGACGGCTCCGGCACGCCGACTGGCAAGGTCACGGTCATGCTGCAGTCCGAGCTGGGTTACACCTTTGCCTCCGGGGTGCCGAAGTACTTCATGGGCGACGTGATTTCCACGCCGCTGACCCGCGCGGACGGCGTGACCCCCGCCGCGGCCAGCTACTGGCGAGCCAAGCCCGTGCAGCCCGGCGAGGTCATTTCCCACACCACGGGAAGCCCCGAGACGCCCATCACGGCGGGCACGCCCGTTGGCTACTACTACAGCCCCCACGCGCAGCGGGTGTTCGCCTCGCAGCCGGGCTTCGTCGTCATCAAATGGGTGAGCCGCCTGCCGGAGAGCGGGCGCTACAAGTTCAAGGATGAGATTTTCAGTGTCTCCACCTCCACACGGGCGGTGGTGAAGCCGATGTACTGGACGGAGGGCTCGTTCAACGGCCCCGGCATCGCCCTGCCGCCCGGCCGCATCACGGCGATCAACCCCATCTACAGCCCGTTCTTTCCGGCCACGGTGGCGAACGCCTACGTGCCGCCTGGCACAGCCCCGGACCCCAACGGCATCCCGCCGGAGCACCGCACCATGTGGCTGTCCCAAGGAACGAACCGCTCCCTGCGCGCCTACAATTTCGAGGGCCGCATCTTTGTCGAGTATCTCGGGGCGCTCAATCCCGGCGGTGTGACCTACGAGTTTCTCGGGGCCGACATCGTCGATGTGAGCCGCGCCGCCCCGCCGGAAACAGTCACGGTGAAACTTGGCGAGCAACTGCTGCCCCAGGACAGGGACCAGGGCCTCATCCCCTCCCCCGTCACGCCGGAGTCAACAAACTCCCTCTACGGCAGCACCACGCGGGGAGACGGCCGGGTCGTCTACTACGCGGAGCGCGAAAGCCTGGACCCGGACAAGGTGCAGTTCTACTGGATGGAGCCTCGCGACGCGGCCATCTACGTGGACGTCATCCCGCCGGGCATTGACCTCAAGTGGCCGAAGTTCCTGAACAAATACCGGCAGGTGTGGCCGACCGAACCCGCGGATTTCGCCCAGGTCGTCCTTCCTGACGATGGCAGCTCGGTGGAGACGGGCGTGTCCTTCGCCAATGGCAGCATTCCCCAGATCGTCTGGCAGGACGACGTCTCGCTGACGGAGGCCGCCATTGACCAGAACTCCCAGCGGCTCCTGATTCACCCCGGTTTCGACGGGAACAACCGCAGCCTGCTGAAATTCATCAGCGGAACGGAGGTCTGGTACGTGCGCCTCAACTCGCAGACCCAGCCGGGCGTGGCCGATGGCGGCCGCGACGGCACGTCCTTCACCGCGGCGGCGACCGTGGGGCGGCGGATAGAACGGCCCTCCGCCGCGTATGAGCTGGGCGGCTACATCTCAGCGGGCAAAGGCTACAACCCCGCCGCCTACCGGAATCCCTACTCCGTGGGCGTGGAGTCTTCCGGCTCTGGAGCCATCATTCCGGTCAACGCTGTGCCGGGCGACACGGTGATGAAGGTCTGGTGGTTTAAAAAGGTCAACCCACCCAGCGACAAGTTCGCGCCCTTCCACGTCGCCTCCCGTCTGGGGATTTACACCGTGGGTTATCCCGCCCAGCCGCAGAAAATCATCCTCGCTTCCAACGACGGCAGCGGTGATCTAAGCCCGGCCCAGGTCGCGGGATCGCTTTACATCCAGAATGACCGGACGAAGACCGGCTTCAACCCGAACGAGGAGCACGCCATGCTCATCTCCGGCCGGGTTTACGCGCTGCGGGATGATCTGAATCTTCTCGGCTCGTCAGCGGCCGCGTACACCTCCGCCCCCTTTGCCCTCCTGGCCCACACGTCGGTGGTGGACGGCCGACCCGACATGACAGTGTTCAAGATCGAGCGCGAGGACGCGGCGCACCACTTCGACTACCCGGTGACGGCCGGCACGATTCTTCAGGGGCCCATGCCATTGCCCATCCTGCCGCCGGCGGTGGAAAACGGCGTGGTGAAGAACAAGGAAGTCACGCCTTCGGGGATCGATGACGCCCCGGACCGCACCGGGCCGGTGGCGGTGTACGACAAATTCACCTTCAAGGACCGCAAAGGCTACCACTGGGTCTACCGCGGCCCCCACGCGGGCGCGGGCACGCAGCGCCTGGAGTTCAAATTCTACTACCCCATGCAGGACGGGTTCTTCATTCCCGGGCTGGCCGCGCAGCCTGCCGCGGGCACGGCGCTGCCCTACCTCCGCCCGCTGGATGCCGCGCTCCAGCCGGTGGGCGATGCCGTGACAGGCGAGGCATTCGTCATCAAATACCAGCCGGTCTGGCCCGTGTGCCCCGAGCTGCGGGTGGCGGAAACATTGACCCTGCCGAAGTTCGGCCTGCCCGCCGTCCGCGGCCAGACCAGCGCGGAGGTGCTCTACCAGCAGTCCGTCGCCCGCCTTGGCACGACCAAGCCTGCCGCCACGCTGCACGACCCCACGAGGCAAAAAGTCATCGCCCTGGACGCCGCAAGCGTGGGCCTGAGCAAGCTCCCTGGTTCCGCCGCGACGACGGGCAGCTTCGGCAAGATCTACTTCCAGTTCGTCCCGCCCCATCTGCAGAAACGCTTCTATTATGACCCGCTCCTCGGGGCCAAGGGTTCGCTGGTGCTGAAGGGGGAGTTCATCGATGAAATTGCCGGGGAGGATTACCTCAACCTCAATGCCCTCAGCGCGGATGATGAGGCCCGGCTCAAAGCCGTCGTCATCTCCACGGACATCGACAAGGACAAGTGGGACGCGGCCATCGAGGCGCTGACCACGCGGGTCCAGACTTTCATCGAAAACACCAGCCGCCGCGGCACCTACATCGTGGACACGACGAAAAACGTGGACGTGGGCCGCAACGGTCTGGCCGAAATCACCAACTCCGACACCGCGGTGGACAGCTATGCCCTGACGGCCACGGGCAAGGCGGACGGCTATGTCACCCTGCTCCTCGGCGATGGCGAAGCCTTCACGCCCAAGGGCGAGCCGGTCTCCATCAAGATCATCAAGGTGGCGCCCCAGCTCTACACCGGCGACCTCAAGGTGCTGCTCTCCGCCAACCCATTGGACGAGCAGGTGACGCTCCGCCACAGTGGCGATTTTGCCGCGAAGCCGGAGGACTACGACTTTGACTGGCGCTACGCCCCGCCCGGCGACGGCGTGGCCCCCACGACCTACACCAACACACTGCAGACGTACTTCGGCGACGGGCTGAACGCCACCTGGCAGATGATCCAGAATCCATCCAGCGCGTCCGCCGCGCCCAGCGCCCGGATCGTGCGGGTCACCGGCGGAGATCCCGGCGAGGGGCTGGATCTTTCCGGCTCGTTCCTCTACGCGGTGAATGTCGGCCCCACCGCCGCCACGGGCAGGGCGGGGGACGCCTTCTTTACCAATGACACCACCCAGGGCGTCGTCGTCACGGCCTCCCAGTCGCTGGCCAACTATACTTCCGTCGAGCTGGGAAGTTCCACAGCGGACAACGTTCTTGAAGACGTCTATCGCTCCATTCGCTGGAACCCGGCGCCCGGCCCGCTCACTGTGGCTCTGTCCGGCGTCGTCCCCGGCCGCCGTTACAAGCTGCAACTCCTCTTCGCCGATGCCGGGGCCGACCGGGTGTTCGATGTCTCGGTCGAGGGGAAGGTCGTGGCCGATGACTTCTCCACCCGCGCCGCCCAGGGGGCGAATGTCGCGGCAGATGCCGGCTCCGCGCTGGTCTATGAGTTCGAAGCCGGGGATTCCACGGTCAACATCGTGCTCGACGGCTCCTCGGTCGGACGCGCCGGGGTGGACCCGAACCCGATGCTCAACGGCCTCACCCTCGAGGAGACCAGCGGCGGAGTGAACAGCATCACTCTCCCCCGCAGTCTCGCCATCCATGATTCGTCGTACAACCCGGCGGGAAATCCTCCTGGCGTAGTCTTGAAAAATCCGGTTCCCGTGGACTTCACCACCGGAGTGCCCGAGCAGATCGTCTTCAGTGCCGAGCTGCCGCCGCTGGACGGGTTTGTTCTGTTCGTCAATGACATCCCGGCCCTCGCCACGAACGTCACAAACCCGCCTGTCGAGGCCGCCGACAGCACTAGCGGCCTCAGCCCCTCCGGTTTGCGCCGCCAGTGGTCGGTAAGCCCGAACTATTTCCGCAAGGGCCTGAACAGCGTTTCCATCGCCCTCCACACCGCCGCGGACACCGGCGCCCAGAGCCGGGTGGATTTCAAACTCGAAGCCTCCGTCGAAACCGACACCGTGGCGGCCATTGGCAGCCCCTGGCTCACGCCCAACGGGACGCTGAGCAACATCGCCGTCGTCGGCGGCCCGGTGTCGTCACCGCTGGGTAGTCCGTTGCTCGCCATGAGCGATAATTACTTCACCATGCGCTACCGGGCCAAGACGGGTGTGGTGGCCGGGCAGTGGTCGCGCTGGATGCCGGCCAAGCTTGTCGAGGGCTGGATCAAGCGCGTCCTTGCGGGCATCAATCCCTTCAATCAGCGGATCAAGGACCTGTTGAACAACCCGGTGAACACCGACGTGAGCCTCCTCACCCAGGCCGGCAAGCGCTGGGAGGGCGACGTGGCTCTGAATCTGCAAAACATCAATGATTTCGGCCTCATCGAAATCTACGAGACCGTGCTTAAACGCGGCAAGAACATGAGCATCGACTCCGGCTACGACTACGCGCCGGCGAATGACTCGCTCCTTCTGGCGGCGGGCTACTTGAACGACCTCTACGGCATCCTGGGCAATGAGGCGTTTGCGGATGCGGCCAATCCGACGATCTCCATCGACGATCAGACGACCATCACTGAGGTGAACACCTCCCGCTTCGCCTTCGAGGGCCAGGTCTCCTCCGTTCTGGAGGAGGAACTCGGCCTGCTCCGCGGACGGGATGATTTCCTGAACCCCGGCGTGACCGTGGCCCCGGCCTACAACAGGCTCTACTGGAACTACACCCGCGGGATCAACTCCGGCGAGGCCCTCTATGCCGTGAACTACAACATCAAGGAAAAAGCCGGAAGCCCGACGGCCAATGGCAACCTGGATGCCGCCGACGCCCAGCGCATGTTCCCCCAGGGCCATGGCGACGCCTACGGCCACTACCTGACGGCGCTCAAAGGCTACTACTACCTCCTGCAGAATCCGCACTTCACCTGGACGCCCCGCAGCGAGGCGGTCACGGTGCTCGGGCAGGCGGTGCAGATCGACTACTTCGACGAGCGCAAGTTCGCCGCCGCCGCGGCCAATGCGGCCCGGTCCGCGGCGCAGATCATCGCCCTCACGCACCGGCAGGTGTATGCGGACACGATCTCCAGCGGGTGGAAGAACTTCCGCGACGGCAAGGCCAACCCCCGCACCGGCCGGGTGCGCCAGCAGGGGCTGGACGAATGGACGTCCCGGGCCACGCAGGGGGCGTTCTTCAACTGGGTCGCAGGCAATGCCATCCTGCCGGAGAAGGACAGCAACCCAAGCCACACCGGAATCCAGATCATCGACCGCACCACGGTGCCGGAACTCGCGGATCTGGTGGCCTCCGCCGCTTCCTTCCAAAATTCAATCGACAACGCGAACGCCCACCTGAACCCGCTCGGGCTCACGCCGGACAGCATCGCGTTCGACATTTCACCGTCGCTCCTCCAGCAGGGCCACTCGCACTTTGACCAAGTCTACGACCGGGCGCTGAAGGCGGTGCTGAACGCGAAGGGCTCCTTCAACCAGGCGGCCAAGATGACCCGCCTCCTGCGCAACCAGGAGAACCAGATCGATGACTACAACGCCGCCATTGTCTCCCAGGAGAGGGCCTATGTGGCCCAGCTCCAGGACATCTTCGGCACGCCCTACACTGGCGACATCGGCCCCGGGAAAACGTATGTGCAGGACTACAACGGGCCGGACCTCGTGAACTGGTTCGTCGTGGACCGCCCGACCGACCTCGTGGACACGACGGTGCCGGTGGACATCACCGTGCCCGTCACCACGGGCTTCACGGGCTTCACCGGGAAGGTCAGCAATCCCACCAGTTACATGGACAACATCCGGGCCACGCTGAAGGACAACACCCAGGTGGTGATGCGGACGTTCAAGGTGCAGCCCAACCGCTTCATCCAATACTCCGACCTCTACCGCACTGGCGGCATGGGTCAGCGCTCCATCACGGGCCGCCTCCAGCAGGCGCTGGTGGAAGCACACCACGCCCAGCTCGAGGTGCTGGAGATTGGCCACGCCATGGACACTCTGAACATGCGTTTCCGCCGCGAGCACCAGCTCTTCACGGAGATGATCGCGGCGCAGACCAAAACCGTCGCCGACACGGCCAGCACGCACCGCAGGATCGAGGAAATCGAGCGGGCCATCGCCGGCCTGAACGGCACCGCTGGTTTCATGTCCGCGGCGGCTGAGCTGGCCGATGACATCACTGACGGGGCGGTGGAGGGGGTGCCGGAGACTCTCGGCACCAGCTGGTCCATCGGATGGGCGGGCAAGCCGGCGGTCAAAATCGTCGGCTCCTTGATCGCCTTTTCCCTCCAGACGGCCTCGGCGGCGGCCCAAGCTGCCATCTCGGCCCAGGAGGCCGAGATTGGGAAGAAGGAATTCGCCCTCGATGAAACGCTGACCGCCCTCGGTTTCAGCCAGGAGGCCCACCAGGCCCTCTACCAATACGAGTTGCTCTTCGACGACATGACGAGCGTCTCCGACCAGCTGGCCACGGCTTCAGTGAAGCTCCAGCAAACCAGCGAAAACGTGCGCAACGTCCTCGCCGAGGGCCAGCGCGTGCTGGACGACCGCGAGGTCTTCCGCCAGCGGGCCGCGGCCATCGTGCAGGGCTACCGCACGCGGGACCTGACCTTCCGCACCTTTAGAAACGAGGCGCTGGAGCAATACCGCACGCTCTTTGACCTGGCAGGACGCTACACCTACCTAGCGACCAAGAGCTATGACTACGAGACCGGCCTGCTCGGCACGCCGGCTGGCAGCTCGCTGCTGGCCAGCATCGTGGCCTCGCGTTCGCTGGGCGACCTCTCGGGCGACACGCCGCAGGCCACCACCAGCACCCTGGGCGACAGCGGGCTGGCCGGGGTCATGGCCCGACTTCAATCAGACTGGTCCGTGGCCAAAGGACGCCTTGGCATCAACAACCCTGACACCTACGGCACCTTGTTCAGCCTGCGGGGCGAGGCGTTCCGCATCCTCAACTCACCCACCACCCTGCGCGACGACGAGGAGTGGAAGCAGACGCTGGAACACCACATCGTGCGCGACGTCATGGCGGACGCCGATGTTGGCCGCTACTGCTCGAACATCCGCAAGGCAAACGGGGCCGCCGTTCCGGGGATCATCCTGCCCTTCGCTACCACGATCTCGCACGCGAAGAACTTCTTCGGCCTGCCCCTGGCAGCTGGTGACCACGCGTTCAGTGCCTCCAGCTTTGCGACGAAAATCTACGGCGTCGGCATGTGCTTCCCCGGCTATGTCGGCATGGACGTCACGTCCGGTGGCACGCCCTACGCGGCCCCGCCAAATTCCAACAGCCCGCTGGCTTTGAGCGCCACGCCGTATGTTTACCTCATCCCGACAGGGACGGACACCATGCTGGCGCCTCCGTTGGGCGATACCGGTCAGCTCCGCGAGTGGAATGTGAACGACCAGGCCCTGCCACTGCCCTTCAACCTCGGCGCGAGCAGCTTCAGCACCACCCAGTTCTTCACGGCCCAGGACACCCTGACCGAGCAGCCGTGGATCCCGCGCAAGCACCAGGCCTTCCGCGTGGTGAACGACCCGGCCCTTTTCTACAGCCGGATGCCGGATGAGTTCACCTGCCGCCGCCTGGTCGGGCGCAGCGCGTGGAACACCCAGTGGAAGATCGTCATCCCGGCCTACACGCTTCTGGCAAATGAGCAGGACGGCCTGAACCGATTCGTCGCCAGTGTGCAGGACATCCAGCTTTACCTGAGGACCTACAGCCATGCGGGCAACTAAACAGTACATTCTTGCCGGTGCCGCAGTGATCGCTGCAACGGTGGCGGTGCGTCACTTCACCAGGCCTGTCGTCGAGGCGCAGCCTGTGCCCCAGGAGGCGAACGGGGGCAGGCTGACCAGGCGGATGGAGGGCGCGGAGATTTTCCAGCGTGCCTTCTGGCGGCGCCCGACGGATGCGGACAAAATCCTGCACGCGGAACGGCGCGAGTGGATCGGTGGGGGCGAGGCCGGTGTGCGGAAGTGGGAGTGGTTCATGGCTCTCGAACCCAGCGGGGGGCTGGTCGAAGACCTGAAGCGCCGGTTTTCTCTGGAGGCCCGCCCTCTGGTTCTGGAGCCGCTGGCGACAGCGCCGGACTGGTTCCGGGGTGCCTTGAAAAAGGACGCTACGGTGGTGGCTGCGGCCGATGGTTCGCTTCAGCTCATTCTGCTGCCGGGCGGGAAGCAAATCCTGGCCACAGGTGTCGGAGCGGGCTTTGCCCCGGCGGCGGTGGCGGGTAAATAAAGAAGCCCGGAGCGCCGCACCGCTCTCCCCGCACGGTGGGAGAGAGCGGTGGCTGGCCGGGGTTTGGCTATTCGAGCCGCTTCAGCTCAGTGATGCGGTAGCGGCGGGGGAGGAGGTTTTGGTTGTCGTCCTCGACCTGTTTGGCATCGACCCAGATGGTGTAGGGGTGCTCGTCGAACTCGATCTTGTGCAGGCCGCCCAGCGGCTTGGTGAAGGCGGTGTCGAGGTCCTTGATGTCCTTGATGTCGATGCCGTTGACCTTCGTGACGAAGAGGCCGCCGAGGCCCTCGTAGCCGATGGTGCTCTCGCTCGGGATGATGCCGCTGAGGAAGACGAGTTTGCGGCGACCTTCCTTCTCGTATTTCTCGGGGTTGGCGATGGCGTAGACGAGCTTGAAGGGGGCGCGGTCGCGCCACTCCTTGCCGGCGCCTTCGAGGTAGGTCTGGGTCAGCTCTGTGAAGAGGAGCCCGCCCTGGACGACGTAGCGGGGCCCGCGGTCGAACATGTAGGGATCGACAAGGTATTCCGAGGCGGCCTTGCGCTTGAGCGTGACGGACAGGTCCATGAGCTGGCCGTCGCGGAGGATTTTAATCGGCAGCACATCTCCGATTTTTGAATTTCCCTTCACGAGGTGGCCCATGGCCAGGAGGCCCCAGTCCTTGTCCTGGTAGTTGCCCCGGGCGTCGATGGGGTGTCCGGCGACTTCGAGGAGGACGTCGCCGGCTTTGACCCCGGCGGCTCCGGCTGAGGTGGCGGGATTGACGCTGGTGACGAGGACGCCGCCTTCGTGGCCGTTGAGTTTTTTGTAGCCGCGCAGCTGCGCGTCCAGGGTGGGGGCGAATTTGACGCCGAAATTCGGGAAACCCTCATAGGGCTCGGCGGCGGCGTCATCGAGGACGTGGCGGATGACGGGGAAGGGGAGTATCTCCGAGTTCTGGTCCTTGGCGCTGTAGGTGAGCAGCATGCCGAGGAGCTTTCCATCGTGAATGACGGGCAGGGTGAAGCTGCCGGAGCGGTACTGCACGGTGCCGGTGGCCTCGAAGGTGAGGAACCAGGAATTTTCGAGGAAGTAGTTGCTCACCTCGGCCTTGGAAAAGGTGATCTCCGTGCTGACCGGGGTGCCGTTTTCTTCAAACTGCCAGGCTTCGAATTTGTCGCCCGGTTTGGCGGCGTCCTCGAGTTCGAGGGGGATCATGCCGTTGAAAAAATCACCGGCGTCCTCGGCGGGCTTGAGGACGGCGAGGTTGGCCTCGTAGTCGATCATTTCGCGCTGGGCGGTGATTTTTTTGCCGGTCGAGGCGAGTTCAAATTCGATGTAGCTGGCGTCCTGGACGAGTTCCGCAGTGACGAGGATGTGCTGGTCCTTGAGCAGGGCGCCGAGGCCGCGGCGGTTGTTAGCCTGGCGCTTCTGCCAGGGCAGGGAAAAATTGTAGGGCGTGCTGGTGACGTTCACCCGGATGATGGAGGTGGCGGGGGTGGGTTTGGTGTCGGCGGCCTGGAGTGGCGCGGCAGCGAGGGAGACGAGGAGAAGGGTGAAAAATTTCTTCATGGCGGAGGCTGGTTTGGATGTGGTGTTCATGCGGTGGCGGGTGCCTGGCTTATTCCTCGATGAAGTGGTCCTCCTTGACCCCGTATTGCTTGTTGATCCGCGTCTGGGCGGCGGCGACTTTTTTCCGGTCCAGGACGATGGGGCGGCCCTCGCCCATCAGCTTGATGGTGGCGAAGTCTCCGTCATCCTTTTTCAGGGACTCCATGATGTCCTTCATGGTCTTGATGGGGGTGCCGTTGATCTCCTCGACGACGCGACCGGCGAGGCCCTCGACGTGGGTGTTGATGGCGTCGGCCAGCACCTGGGTGAGGATGACGACCTGGGGGTGGTCCTTGTAGAGTTCCTCGCTCTGATAGTAGGTGAAGAAGTAGCGGACATCGTCGTCCTGGAGGCTGAAGGAGTTCATCAGGTTCCGGTCGAGCGGCTGGAAGACGAGGCCGGCGTAGACGGCAAACTCGGGCCGCTTTTCATACTGGTTGGCCTGCATGAGGTAGGAGGTGAGGCGCTTGAGGGTCAGTTCGACCTCGATCTCCTTGCGCTCGCGCCAGACTTTGAGCTTGATCTTGTCTCCGGCGAACTTGCGCTCGATGACTTCGTTCATGTTAACGCGCTCGCCGGCCAGCTCGATGAAGCCGTCGCTGGCGATGTCCATGCCGTCGATGGCGAGGAGGACGTCGTGGCGCTTGAGGAGGCCGTCACCGGAGGAGCCGGCGCTCTCGACATTGGTGATCATGACACCGAGGCCGTTTTCCGTGAGGCCGAGGGCGCGGCGCATGGCGGGGTTCTCCAGCTGGAAATCCGAGGCGGCAAGGTCTGCGTAGTGGTCGTAGGAGCCGTCGGAAATGTCCTTGAGGAACCGGTTCACCACCGGTGTGGGGATGATGTAGCCGGTGTTCTGGGCGGTGGCGCCGCTGTAGCCCTGGAAGGCGACGCCGACGACCTTGCCGCCCTGGAGGACGGGGCCGCCACTGTTGCCAGGATTGATGGCGGCGTCGACCTGGACGGTGAGGTGCTGGTCGGCGCCGCTGTGGCTGTAGCTGCGGAAGTCCACGCGGCTGACGACGCCGCGGGTGACGGAGATTCTTTCCCCGCCGATGGGGTAGCCGACGGCGGCAACGGTGGTGTCGAGCTTGGGGATGTCGTCGCTGATGACGAGGGGCTTGATGGTGTCAAAGGCGGTGGCGTCGATGACGGAGAGGATGGCCAGGTCGCAGTCGTGGGCGATGAATTCGATCTTTGCGAGGTGGGGTTTGGCGTCGTTGATGCGCTTGATGATGAGGCGGCTTGCATTGCTGACGACGTGGGCGTTGGTCAGGAACTTGTTGGGGCCGATGAGGAAGCCGGTGCCGGAGCCGCCGGAGGGCCGCCCGCCATTCCACGGGGTGCGGTAGTCCACCGCGATGGCTGAGTTCTCGATCCTCACGATGCCCTCATATTGTTTGCCGATGGAGGTCGATGCCGCCTCCGCTTCCTGACTGGAGGCCCGTCCTGAGACGGCCGCCGTCACCACCGCTGCCACGATCATGCGCTGGAAAAACATGGCCGGACAGATACGTGGGAGCGGCGGCCTGTAAAGCGGGATGTTGTGCGGGGGGGGCTGAAATTCAGGGTGTCTTAGAGGATGTGGCCGGGGCGGGGCGGGGAGGTGCGCGTCCCGGGGTGCGGGCGAGGGGTGGTGCGGCGGGGTTTTTTAACAGGAGGGGACGGAGGGAGCGGAGAGGAGGGAAGACAGGGTGGAATTGGCAATTGGCGATGGGAAATCGGCGATGGGCGATGCGGCGAGGGTTTTGAACAGGAGGTAAAGGAGGGGAGGGAAGGCGGACTGCTCAGTCGTTGGTGGGGACGTAGACGCTGGCCATGCCGGCTGCGGTGGCTGCGGTGATGCCGTTGGCGCCGTCCTCAAAGACGAGGCAGCGCTCCGGGCGGACGCCGAGGCGGGCGGCGGCAAGGAGGAAGAGGTCTGGCGCGGGCTTGCTGCGCTGGACGTCCTCCGGGGTGACCATGGCGGAGAAAAGGGGGCTGAGGCCGAGGAGGTCGAGTTCGCGGACAACAACGGTGCGGGCGCTGCCGCTGGCGACGGCGAGGGGGAGTTTTCCGTGCCACTGGCGGGCGATGGCGACGACCTCCGGGACGGGCTGCAGCTCGTGCAGGTGGTCAAAAAACCAGGCTTCGCGGTCGGCCTCGACGGGACCTGGATCGACGCTGCAGCCGAAGCGGGCGTTGCAGGCGCGGATGATCTCTGGAATGGACATGCCGGCGTACTGGTGGTGCATTTCCAGTGTGAAATCGAACGGAGCGCCGTGGGCCTGGAGGGCGGCGCGCCAGGCGCGCCAGTGGAGGGGCATGGAGTCGACGAGGGTGCCGTCGCAGTCGAAGATGATCCCGTCGAAGTCGAAGGGGTCTGGCAGGGTGAGATGAAGGGCGGGCATGAAAAACGGGTTCAGGAGTCCTGAGAGGAAAGGGGGAGGCTGAGCTGGGAGTCCGGCACGGCAGCCGGCACGGTCGGGCGTGCGGGGCGGGGTGTCTGGCTGTGGCGGAGGGCGTCGAGCTGGCCGACGAGGCGGGCGTTGTCCCGGGCCAGGATGGAGTGGGCGGTGGACTTGGCGGCGAGTTCGGCCTGGAGCCGGGACACGGCCTCCTGCGCGGCCTTCAGGTCAGCCTCGACGAGGGCGCGGGTGGACAGGACTTCGTCCCGGGCGGCGGTTTTCCGGGTCACGCCGGCGCTGAGTTTGTTGACCTCTTTGTTGAGGCGGGCGTTGTCTTTTTCGAGTTCCTTGATTCTCTGCGCAGCGGCCTTGGAGTCTTTCTGGAGGCTGTTTTCCGCGCGCTGGAGCTTTGAGGAGAGCTTGCGGTTTTCTGCGGCGAGAGCCTCCTTTTGTGCAGCCAGGGTGGTGGCTGATTCAGTCTGGCTGGCGAGTGCGGTGGTGGCTTTTTCGAGTTCGGAGTTGTGGACGTGGGTGCGGGAGTTTTTTTCGAGGCGGGAGGTGGCGGTGGAGAGTTCGGCGCGGAGGGCGGCGAGGTCGGCTTCGAGGGCGGTCTGGATGGAGGTGGCGTGCTTGAGGGCTTCCTCACGGTGGGTGAGGGTGTTGCGCAGGGTCTCCGCCTCGGGCAGCGGGATGCTGTTTTTCCGCATGGCGGAGAGCTGGCGGGCGGTCTCGTCGCGCTCGTGCCGGGCGGCTTCGAGGTCGCCGGTGGCGAGGCGGAGGCGCTCGCGCTCGGCGGTCAGTTCCTCGTCCTTGTTTTTCAGGGCAAAGCGGAAGCTGCCTGCGCGCCAGTACCAGCCGAGGCAGAAGAAGATGACGGCGGCGAGGAGGAGCCAGGTGAGCATTTCACCAATGAGCCAGAGGCGGGGTGGATCGAAGAAGGAGTGGTTCATGGGCGGGTGGGGCGTTAACGGGCTGGGACCGGGCGGCGGGAGGCATGCTGCAGCAGCGCGGACCACAGGGAGGAGAAGTCGGTCAGGGGACGGGCCGGGTCAAACCCTTGCGGCATGAGGGAAGTGGAAAGAAGGGCTCCGGGCTCGGGCTGCCCGTCGGGGAAACCGGGGAGGGTGTCCAGACTGAGGGTGCGCCATCCGGTGCCGGGCAGGGCGAAGGCAAGGAGGGCGGGGGCTCCGGCGTCGGCGGGGGGAGGGGGCAGCTTGATGAGGGTGGGGCCGATGGGTGGGGCTGGGGCGAGCTTGTCCGAGAGCGTTATCTCGTCGAAAACCTCGCAGCCCTTGTAGAATGAGCGGGCGGCGGCGGCGGCTTTGGCCTTGAGTTCGGCGTCCGGCAGCCAGCCGAGCAGGTGGACCTCCCTGCCCCAGATGGCGAGGGTGAAATATGGAGGCGGCAGAACTGGAGCGGGCGGGGTGAAGGAGGCGGTGCGGGCGAGAAGCTCGGGCAGGAGTGCTGCGACGTCGGGCCAGGCCTGGGAGGGGGGAAGCCCGGCGGGCAGCAGACCGCTGGAGGCGAGGGCAGCGGAGTCGGCGAGGCCTGTCCACTGGGGAGGGAGGCTGAGTCTTTGCCATGGCTGGCCGGGGGTGGCGATGGCGAGAAGGCCGGGCAGCTGTTCCGGCGCTGCGGAGGGCAGGGTGATGGTCTGGCCGAGGGATTCGGCCGGGGCGACGGTCTGGCTCAGGGTGATGGCGTCGACGATTTCCCGGTCGAGGTAGCGGGCCTGGACGGCGGTGAGGAGTGCGGCCTTGAGCCCCTCGTCCGGCAGGGTGCCGCGCAGGAGGACACGGCGGCCAAGGACGGCCAGGACGAGGTGGGCCGGGGGCCCGGCGGCGGGGCCGAGGCGGGAAAAATGGGCGCGGAGGGCGGGCATGATGGCGTCATACTCCGCGAGGGCGGGGGCGAGGTCAGGGCCGGGCTGGAGCAGGCCCAGCTCCGGCAGGGTGGTGGCGAGCGGGGCGGCGTCGATGGCGGAGGTGACGGGCCGCAGGGTCCACGCCTCCCCGACTCTGGCGAAGCCGAGGGCACCCGGAGCCCCGGCCGGGGGCAGGGCGGGCAGGGAGGCGGTGGCTCCGGCGACCGTGACGGGCCGCCGCCCGGAGCTGAGGCGGATGGCATCCGTGACCAGGCGGCCTCCGGCGGCGTTTCGTGTTGCGGTGACGAGGGCGGTCCGGAGTGCTTCATCGCGCACCTCGCCGCGGAGGTGGAGTTCGCCGCCGAAGGCGCCGAGGACGACCCAGGGGGCGGGGAGGGCGAGGTCGCGCTGGCGCACAGCCTGGCGCGGGAGGAATCCATCCAGGACTGCGGACGCGCGGGCTGGGCCGGCCGTGAGGGCCGTGAGGGCGGCGGTGGCGCTTTCCGCAGGCAGGTTCTCCCAGCCGCCCCCGAGTCTGGCGAGGAAAAGTCGCCCGTTTTCCAGCCCGGCGGGGCGTGGTGAGGGGAATGTCTTCAGTGTGAGGGAAAGGTCCACTGCGGCGCGGACCTTGTCCGTGGTGGTCGTCGTGTCCTCCAGGGGGAGATGGGAAAAACGGGTGCGGATTTTTTCCAGCAGGGCTTCCTTTTCCTCCGGCTGGGCGGCCTGGCCGGTGAGGAGGATGCGGTCGGGCTCGATGGCGAGGAGGCACCAGCCCGGTGGCTTGGGCGGGATGGACAGGCGGCTGGCATCCACCTCGCGCACGGGATTTTTCCCGCGGGCAAAGGGGGCGAGCGAGTCAGTGCTCACCGTGGCGCGCACGATGCGGAGGGCCTCCTGAAGGTCGGTTTCCTCCGCCACTTCACCACGCAGCTCGAGCGTCTGACCGACGGCGACGACCTCCACTTTTTTGAATTTCTCCTCGCGCCCGGGCAGCTGGAGCGCGCTGATGGAGGCCAGCTGGAGCCGGTTTTCCGCGCGGGGCAGGCACGTCGCGACGGACCCGGCCCAAACGAGGGCCAGGAGCGCGGCGAAGGCCAGCAGCAGACGCACGTTTTTTAGCATGGTTCCGGGAAATACGGGGAAGTTGGGCGGACTCGCCCGGTGTGCAGATAGCAAGTCCTTTGCCGGGAGGAAAGGGGAAAGTGACCGCGTCAGCGCTCGCGTACGCGCCGGGAGCTGATCTGGTCAATGAGCACGGCGGCCAGAATGACTGCGCCGAGGATGATTTTTTGGGAATCGGGGTCAACGCCTTTCAGGTTCATCCCGTTTCTGATGACGCCGATGATGAGCGCGCCGACGAGGGTGCCGGCCATGCTGCCGGTGCCGCCGCTGAGCGAGGTGCCGCCGACGACTGCGGCGGCGATGGCGTCGAGTTCGGCGAGCTGGCCGTAGTTGGCGGTGCCGCTTTTAAACTGGCTGGCGAGGACGACGCCGCCCAGGCCGGCGAGTGCGCCGCAGAGGGTGTGAACGAGGAGGCGAATGCGGGTGAGGGAGAGTCCGCTGAAGCGGGCGGCTTCGGGATTTCCCCCGACGGCGTAAATGTGCCGGCCAAAGACGGTGCGGGTCATGAGGATGTGGGCCCCGGCATAAAGCAGCAGGGTGAGCCAGACGGCGTTGGGCACGCCGAGGCTGGCGCGGAGGCCCAGCCAGTCGAAGCCGGCGGGAACGGCGTTGATGGTCTGGTGATCGCTGATTTTAAAAGCAGCACCGCCGGCGGCCTGCATGAGGGCGAGGGTGGCGATGAAGGCGGGCACCCGGCACCGGGTGACGAGCAGCCCGGAGAAGGCTCCGGCCCCCGCGCAGAGCAGGATGGCGGCGGACCCGGCGACGAGGATGCCGCCCGCACCGGCCTGCGGGCCGCCAAATCGATTCGCAATGAGCCAGGTGCACAGCACGGCGGAGAGCGCCATGAGGCTGCCCACGGAGAGGTCGATGCCCCGGGTGATGATGACCATGGTCATGCCGATGGCGAGCAGGGCGATGATGGAGATCTGGTTGGCGATGTTAAGGAGGTTCTCCGGCTTGAGGAAATCCGGCGATCGGGAGAGGCGCGGGCAGGCGATGCGGTCCCGGACGGAATCAAAGACGAGCCACTTTTCCGCCGAGGCGGAGGCGGCGATGAGGGCGGGCGGCTGGGAGTCGAGCGCGGCGCGGGCCTCGGCAGGATCACTGGCGAGGGTGACGTCCCGGCCCGGTGCGGCGTCCTGCACGGCGGCGGCGAAGGCACGGTCGGCCTCACTTTTCCCTGCGGCGATGAGGAGCGGCCCCTGGGTGCGGGCGACGCGCGAGGCCACCTGCCGTGCTCCTGCCGCCCCCTCGACCGGCTGGTCGGAAATGGTGGCCACACTGAAGATGGTGCACAACAGCAGCAGGACGCCCACCATGCCGAAGCGGGCGAAAAACTGGCGGAGGCGCTGGGACGGGGGCATGGCGAAGGCGGAAATGGGGATGGGGCTTGCCGGGGGAGGCGACCCGCGTATTTAGCAGGAGTCTTCCCTTCCGATCAACCTTTACCTCCTCAGAAGTCCCATGCGCCGCCTCTTTCACCTCGCCAACTGCACGACCTGCCAGCGGATCATCGCCGAATGGCAGCCCCCGGCTGA
>JANOAS010000069.1:0-26864 GCA_031411255.1 bacterium | reverse complement strand
GTGAAGTGGCCGGGGCGCTGCTCAAGGCGCATCCGCTCAAAGGCTCAATCAAGGGCAAACGACAACGGGCCGCGCTTTCGTCGAAGTTCAGGTCGGAAGTGGTCGCCGCTAGATTTGATAATTTTCATGCGTAAGCCCTGAACGACTGGCGGAGATGGGAACGTAGTTCTTGCTTTCGAAGGCAAACACACTGAGTGCCCCGTTTTGCCAGATCCAGACTTCCGGGATCTCCAGTTCGGCCCAGAAGCCGAGCTTGTCGATGCCTCCGGTGGAGAGCGCGACCTCGATGATGAGGTCCGGGCGATCCTTTTTCAGCGGACCAAAATTGTAGGCCTCGTCCGGCTCCCCGCCCATGATTCCATCGATCCGCAGGGTGGCACTGCCCCAGGCCACGAGGTCGAGGGCTGTTTCGTCGCACCATGCTTCGACCAGCATGGACAGGAATTTTTTCAGTGACTCGTGGGTGAAGGAGATGCTCATGATTTCGATGAGGCCCCGGTGAAACCGGACGCGGAGTTCCCTGCTGCCGCTGGCCTTGTCGACAGTCCGGTAGCTGTCCCAGGTTCCGAGTCCGAGGAGTGCCGTTTCGCCCGGTGCTGAGTGGGGAAAGGGCAGCGTCACGCCGGCGGGCCCGGATCGCGGATCGCGAAGCGGCAGCGGGGCGGGAAGGGCGGCGGCGGCAGACATCTGTGTATCCTGCCACAAAAACCCTCCCGCGCAACCGTCCCGGTTCACTCCACCACAAACCGGTACCCAATTTTCTGCACGGTGCGGATGAACCTGGGGCGGTGGGGGTTTTCCTCGATCTTTTGCCGGAGTAGGGTGACGGCGCGGTCGACGCTGCGCTCGGTGACGAAGGCATCAAGGCCCCAGACGGCGTTCAGGATCTGGTCGCGGGTGAGGGCGCGGTCGGGATTGCGCAGGAAATGCTCGAGCAGGCCGAACTCTTTTGGCGTCAGCTCGACGAGGGCACCGTCGCGCCGGAGTTCGCGTGAGGAGAGGTTCACCTCGCACGGGCCGAGGAGGGTGATGAGCGGCACCTGCCGGCGGCGGCGCCGGAGGTGGCTGGCGGCGCGGGCGAGAAGTTCCTGAATGCTGAACGGCTTGGTGACGTAGTCGTCGGCGCCGAGGTTGAGGCCCTTCACCACGTCCTCCTCCCGGCCCATGGCGGTGAGCATGACGATGGGGAGATCGCTCTCCGCAGTGCGAAGCTCGCGACAGACCTGGTAACCGTCCATGCCCGGCAGCATGAGGTCGAGCAGGAGGAGGTCCGGTTGCCAGGTGCGGGCGAGTTCGAGGCCGAGCTGGCCCTCCACGGCGGTCTTGACCTCGTAGCCGGCGCGCAAGAAATTATCCCGAAGGCCAAAGAGGATGGCGGGGTCGTCTTCGATGATGAGGATTTTGCCAGAGTTCATGTTTCGTCGGGGGATGTGCCGGGCAGGCGGATGGCGAAGCGGCTGCCAGCACCCACGGTGCTGGTGACTTCCAGTTTTCCGCCATGCGCGTCCACGATGGACCGGACGATGTGCAGCCCGAGGCCGAAACCCCGCCGCCCGTCGATGGCAGCCTTGCGGTCCCGGAAAAATTTTTCGCCCAGATGTTTGAGGGCTTCCGCGCTCATGCCGATACCGTTGTCTGTGACGGCAAAGATCGCGTCACCAGTCTCCGCCGTGACGGAGAAGACGATTTGCTTGTCCTCGCGGGTGTACTTGAGGGCATTGTCGATGAGGTTCACCAGGGCGGTGGTGAGAAAGCTGGAATCCGCGCGGACAAGGGGAAGGTCCGGGCTGCTGGAGGTCTGAAACTGGCAGCCCGGCTGGTCCGTGCGGCCTGACACGGCATCGCGCACGGCGTCGGCAATGTCGTCCGGATGCACGACGTGAAAATCGAACGCCATGCGTCCGCTTTCAATGCGGGAGAAGGTGAGAAAATTTTCCACGAGGCGGCTGAGGCGCTCGTTTTCACGGCGGATGAACTCAAGATACGTCCTCGCCCTTTCCTCCTCCTGGAGGCCGCCGCCGGCCAGGGAATCGACAAACATGCGGATGGAGGTGAGCGGGGTTTTCAGCTCGTGGGAGACGACGGAGAGAAAATCCTGGCGCACCTGGGTGTCCCGCGCGCGTTGGGCAAAGCGGCGGATGGCCCAGCCGGTAAGGAGGCCGATGAGCAGGCAGCCGCCGATGGCGGAGACGAGGTAGACGGTCTTCATGCGCTCGATGCGTGCGGCGATGGCCAGGGAGGCATCCGGCCCGTCTGCGGTGAGCGTCCAGCCAGGCAGGGGCCTGCCGAGGGCGATGGAGGCGAGGGCTGCGGCGTCCTGGCCGGCCCCGGGTGGCTCGATGCGGGCGGTCAGGCCGTGGGCGGCGAGCGCCTTTCCCGCGAAGGCGTGCAGCTCGTCCAACAGTTTATGCTGGCGCAGGTAGAGGACGACGCTCTGACCGGCGGGTCGGATGGCGAGAACGCTGGGATCCTGCGGGGAGGGAACAAAGACGCCCTTCTCCTCCGGCAGGAAGCCGTGGCCGGCCATGGTGAGGGAGAGGGCCTCCTCCGCAGCGTGCGGGAGCACCACTTGGGAGCCCAGCGCCTGCAGCTCGTGCCAAAGGAAGAGGCGCTGGCTGGACGGCATGTCGTGGTCGTAGTCGGCCACTGCCTTCTCCAAGGTGGCGAGGTGGGCGGCGCGGGCCGGGTCCCCGGTAGCCAGCGTGTGCATTGCTGCCAGGGCGGCCGCAGGGTGGAGCAGGCGGCCGGAGCCATCGCGAGTCTTTTGCAGGCGGGGCCTGCTGAAGGCGTCGGCCAGTTTTTGAATGCTTGGCGCGGCAGGCGCCTGTCCGGTGCGGACGATCTCGTGGCGGAAGTCGTCCAGCAGCTCGTCCGCCTTGCCCTCCACACCGGTGCGCCGGTCCATCGGCTCGGGCACGGTCAGCACGGGGAAAAGGACGGCACCGGAGGCATCGAGCACGAGGCATCCATCCGTCCGCGCGCCCTCCACGATGGAGCAAAAACGGCTGCCCGGCGACCGGGCGTCCTCCGCAGCAGAGGCCGCACGGGTGCGGGCCTCCACGGCCTCGCGGATGCGGGCCGCCGCCGTCTCCAGTGCGGTGCGGCGCGTGCGCTGGAGATCGGCGAGCAGCTCCTGGCGCTCGCCGTTCATGGCGCGGTTCATGAAAAAGAGGAGCCCTGCCGTGGGAATGGCTACGGCCAGGCTGACGATGCCCATGGTGAAGGGCAGCTCCCAGCGCGGGGCCACGCGGAGCCAGCGGGCTATTTTTCGCAGGGTCATGGCGTGGTGTACATCTCGGCTTCCAGCAGGGAGGAGGCCTGGTCGGTTTCGTCCAGCTCCAGCTTCCGCTTCGCCTCGGTGAGGCGCTGGATGGTTCGCTGCAGCCGCTTTTGGCAGGGCGTTGCGGCCGGTTCCTTCGCCAGGGCCCCCAGCCGCTCCAGCGCCAGGCCGACTTCCTTCAGCGTAGCCCGGGTCTCTTTTTTCGCATCGACGATGCCGTCCTCCGTGCCGTAGCGGATGACGGACAGGGCTGCCTCCACGTGCATGAGGGCGGCGACGATTCTTGGCTTGAGGGCGGGCGGGATGGTGGCTGCGTCATCCAGAATCATGCCCGCACCGGCGATGCCGCTGTTGAGAAACTGGTTTCGCGAGAGCCTCCACCGGGTGAGCGCCTCGCTGAAATGCTTTTCCCCGGCCAGCTGGGCAGCGGAGCGAACTGCGGCGAGTTCCCCGGTGAAGCCGTCTGTGAAAGGGATGGTCTTCGGCCCGGTCGTGAGCGGCTCCAGGAGGATGGCCAGGCTTTCCGCAGCGGCGGCGGTCCTGCCCGCATCCGCTGCGCCGAGGGCTTCCACGAGCGCATCCCGCCGTGCATAGAGCGTGGCGCTGATGTCTTCCGGCTCGAGGTCGCTGCGGTCCCCCATCTTTGCGAGCAGGGCGGCATCCAGCCGGGCGGCCACGGTGTGTGTGGGGGAATTTTCAAGTGAGGCGAGTGTCTGGGTCACCCAGGCGAGGAACTCGTGCTCCTGCTCCAGTTCAGTCTCGCGCTCGCGCTTGTTTCCCGGCTCTTCATCCGGCGGGGCGATGGCCAGCTCGAAGACCAGCGAGCCGTGCAGCCCGGCCAGCTCGTCCAGCGCTGCTCGGGCCCCGGCTGCATCGTCCAGCTTCAGTGCGGCCTGGAAAATATGGATCATGTCCCGCGCGGTTTGGACGTCTGCGGTATTTGACGGATTTGTCGGCCCGCCAAGCGTGCGCGACAGCTCCACGGCCGAGGCCGCCGCCGCGCTGGAAAAGGGGAGCGCGCCGGGGAATTCGCGTCCCACTTTTTTCAGAATGGCGAGCGACACCTCATCCTGCCCCATGGTGACGTAGGCATTGGACATGTGCCAGAGGGCCTCCGCAGCCATGCGGGGCGGGACGCCGGGGGATTCGAGCACCTCGCGAAAGAGGGTGCGCGCACGGTTCACATCCTGCTGCATGTCGAGGGCGAACAGACCGCGCTCCAGCAGCATGGCCGGCTCCTCGCCGCCCCGCACGGGGAAAAGGGAGGCGCCGGCTAGGCAGAGGAGGAGCGCTGGTTTCAGGAGCCGCATGCAGCGATGTTGGGTCAGGAGGGGTGATTCCGCCACGGGTTTATTCCGCAGCGGCGGGATTCCTGATGTGGTGCCACGCCGTCGTGGCGGCTTCTGCGAGGGCGGGTTCGGCGGCGGTGGATGCCAGTTTGGCCAGCCGCCGTGCGGTGTCCGGATGACGCTGCGCGGCGATGGCCCGCAGCGCCTGGTTTTTCTGGAACGGCAGGTCGTTTCTCTCGCGATACAGCTCGACCAGGGTGTCCAGTACCTCTGGCGCGGAGGCCCGCGAGAGGTGCTCCACGGCGGCGTCCAGAAACTGCGCGTCCCGCGTGGCACTGAGCATGGAGGCGAGCGTGCGGAATCCCTCTGCCGTGGAAAGATTCTTCAGCCCGTCCAGGATGAGCGCGCGATCCTCCGCCGTTTCCTGCAGCCCGGCGATGCGGAGGAGGTTCGCCACCGCATCGAACGTGCCCAGCGCGGCGAGTGAATCAGCGGCATCACCTTTCTCCAGGTCGGACTGGGCGGAAAAGACTTTCTCCACCAGCACGAGCACGGCGGGGTCGGTCGTGGTGCTGATCTCGGCCATGAGCCGCTCGTGGTCGAAACTCTGAAACGCGGAGGGCGAGGCGGAGCGTGCCCGTGTGGGCAGGGTCATCGCCGGGGCTGGAGCGGAGCGGACCGCAGACGCAGCCGGGTGCGGGATTGTGTGATCAATGCGCCCGGTCAGAAACCAGGCCGCCGCCCCCGCGAGGGAGACGGCGGCGCAGAGCGCGATGGTGGTTGGGTTCGTTTTCATCGCTGTGCGTGTTTCGGGGGGGTTACTTCACGATCTGGAGGGTGTAGGCGCCGGTCACCTTGCTGTCGTAGCCGTCCACGGCGATGTAGTAGACGCCTGGGGCGAGCTTCCGGTGGATGGAGAAATTCAAATCCGTCGAGTCGTCAGCTTCTGTGAGGTAGCCGCCGGTGGCGTTGTAGAGGGTGCCGTAGGTGTCTATGGAGCCAGTCGTCTTGATGGTGACAGTGGCCGTGGCCGCCACGGTGAACTTGAAGAAATCCACGTCTCCGGATTTCTCGATGACCCCGGCGCGGGTGCCTGGCAGGGCGACGATGGTGGCCAGAGCGATGGTGTTCCCATGGTCATCCGCCGCCGCATCCGCCGTGGCCGCACCGGTGATGCGGAAGTTCGTCGGGTTCTCATCCGCGTCGTTCGTGACGAAGCTCACGTCCGCCACATGGGTGCCTGCGGCCTTGGGCGACCAGGTCAGGGTGAATGTGGCTGTCCGCCCCGCCGCCACGGTGGATGCGGGCTGCACGCTCACGGCGAACTGGGCTGCTCCAGCCCCGCTGAGCTGCACGGTGCCCACATTCAGGGTGGCTGCGCCGGTGTTTTTTATGGTGAATGTCCGGCTCACACTGGCGCCGGCCTTCGCCGTGCCAAAGTCCGTTCCCTTCGCCGCCGTGGGTGCGGTGTCGCCATCAGGGATGGCGGTGCTGTTCAGCCCGGCGAGGTCGATCTCCGGCGTGCCGGCCGGAGGCGTGGCGGCAAAGCTGGCTGTGACACCGTAGGCTCCCGTTGTCGTGGCGGCCGCACCTTTCACCGCCAGATAGTACGAGCCCGCAGTCGTGACTGCCGTGCCCAGGGTGAAATTTGGAGCGCCAGTCTGCGCGGTGAGCGCGGCACCGGCACTGTTGAGCCACTGGCCGTTAAGAGCAGTGGTACCTGTGCTCGCGGCATTGAGCGTGCCGGGGCCGGTGACGGTGAATTTGAAGACGTCGATGTCCCCCGCCGCCTCGAGTTTGCCCGAAATGGCAGTACCCAGCGTCCCCGCTGCTGCGGCGGCCACGGTGTTTCCGAAGTCGTCCGTGACGACCGGTGGCGGCTGCACGCCGGTCTGCTGGTTGATCCAGGCGGCGTACTTCAGCGTGCTCGCGTAGACGCCCGGCACCCCGGGGCGCGCGCACCCGTCGCCAAAGCTGACCACCCCGGCGTGCATCCACCCGCCGCTGCCGTCAGACACGATGAGCGGCCCGCCGCTGTCCCCCTGGCAGGTGTCCCGCCCGCCGCCTGCCACACCTGCGGCCACGTGGGCGTCGCTCAGGCCGCCGTAGACCTGGTTTGCCTCCGTGAGGCCGATGAAGCTTAGATCCACCTGCAGGAGGATGTTTGACGTCGGGCCGTCCTCAGAGGTGGTGCCGAAGCCCATTCCCCTGCACGGCATGCCTGCGGCGATGCGGGCCGGGCTGTCCACCAGACGGATGGCGGCTACATTCGTCACCGGCGTGGCCAGTTTCAGCAGGGCCACGTCGTTGGAGAGGATGCCGTTCACCTCGCCGAAGGACGGGTGGGAAATAATCTGGGTCACCTGGATGCGCTGCCCGCCACCGTTGGTTTCAGTCAGGTTGTAGGAGCCTACGATGACGTCCAGCCGTGCCGCTGTGGTGCCCTCCACGCAGTGGCCCGCCGTCAGCACCCACTGGGGGGCGATGAGGGCGCCGCCGCAGAACTGGCCCGCCTGGGGCGTCTGGCCGCGCTCGATGAGCGCCGTCATCCACGGGTAGGCCCCGCGCGCCGCCGTGCTGCCACCGACGATGCGCGGCTGATTCTGGGAAACCCGGCCGCAGCACTGGGCTGGGGCTAGGCTGGCTGTGCTGTGAAGAAGGACTGCACCGGCGACTGTCAGGGCAGCCTGCTGAACTGTGTTGAATGCATTTTTCATGGTATTGAGGGTTTTGGTTTTTTATTGCGACCTCGCGAGCCCCGTTGCGGAGTTCACTGATCACGCCCCCAACCTGCCTCCCCGTTGTTACGGACTTGTTACGGCCCGGAAGAATTTAAAAATGCAGGACATCTTTCTACCTCGCCTCGCCGGTGCCCTTTGCAAAGTGCCTCCAATCGGATAGTCTCGCTTTCGAGTGCTGAAAATCTGGCAGAAATACCCTGACCGCTGCCCCATTCCCAAACCCCATGAAACCCCGCCGCCATTTCCTGAAATTCCTTCTGGGCCTCCTCGCTGCGCCTTTTGCCCGCGGGCTTTCCCAGCCACGGCAAACGCGGGTGCTTATCATCGTGGGGCCGACGGAGCACCCGCCAGGAACGCATGAGGTGGCGGCCGGCGGGCGGCTCATGAAGCACTGCCTGGAAACCACGAACAGCGTCCCTGGGTTAAAGGTGGATCTCTTCGACCAATGGCCGGCGAATGAGGCCATCCTGGATGAGGCGGCGACGGTGGTCTTCATTGGCGACATTTTTCCTCCCATGCGGCTGCCCGACTCCGCTGCCATTCTGGCGAAGCTTGGCGCCATGATGCAGCGTGGCTGCGGGATCGCGTGCATCCACTATGCCACCGGGCTGCGCGCGCAGGATGTGCCCCCGGACGGCGACCATCCGCTGCTCCACTGGATGGGTGGCTACTTCGCCACCAAATGCCCCCACCACCAGTCTGTGGCGAGGATTTTTCCCGAGGCGAAGATCACGCCGGCAGCGCCGGAGCACGCCGTCTGGCGCGGATGCCGGGAGTTTACGCTCAATGACGAGCCGTACATCAACAACTACTTCGGCAAGGAGGGAAACAAGCCGTCAGCGAACGTGACCGTGCTCGCCACCTCCCTCCTGCCACCGGAGGCACCGAAGCAGGAGCCCGTGTCCTGGTGTGTGGAGCGGGCGGATTCGGGCCGCGGATTTGCCGTCGTCATGCCTCATTTTTACCGGAACTGGAAACTGGATGACCTCCGCCGCTTCATCATGAACGGCATCGTCTGGACCGCCAAACGCGACGTCCCTGAGAGCGGCGTCGAAACAATTCTGCCCGACCTTGCCACCTTTTCCCCGGCGGCCGTGGAGCCCCTGCCTAAAAAGCCTGCTCCGCCAAAGGAAGCCGGGCCTGCAGTGGTGAAGTGAAGGGGTTCACCCCTCCTCCGCCGCAAAACGCACGGCGTCCAGCTCCAGCTCCGAGGCGTGGTAGCCGGGGTGGAGGCACTCGGCGAGGTAGCGGTGGAGAAAACCGGAGAGGCCGCCGAGGGTTTCGTACTGGGCACAGTGGCGGAGTTCATGGGCGATGAGAGCCGGGGTGTGGCGTGCGCCCGCGCGGAGAAAAATGCCGCGTCCCAGAGCCATGCCATCGGTGAGCGTGCCGTCGAAACCGAGCCTGGCGGCGAGCGCCTGAACCCAGGCGGGACCGGGCATGGGGACGACCGGCACGGCGAGGATGCGGATGGCGGAAGGATCGCCCACCCCGGCACGCTGCGCGGTGGCGTACTCGTCCGGGTCGAGCGCACGACCCTCGTGCAGGATGCGGGACTCCATTTCACCGGCCCAGGCGGTGATCCAGGGCAGGGCGGTCTCCACGAGGGCACGGGCGAGGGCGGGGTTCACCGGGCGGGGGCGCAGGTGGGGCAGATGCCGAAAAATTCCAGTTCGTGGTAGACGCGGCTGAAGCCGGTTTTTTTCATGAGGTCCTGCTCCAGGGCATGCACGGGGCAGTGGAGGTCCACGTCCTCGATGGAGCCGCACTCGGTGCAGACGAGGTAGTCATGGTGCTCTCCGGCGACGAGCAGGGCGAAGCGGGTGGCCCGCTCGTGGAAGCCAAGCCGGCGCACCAGGCCGTGCTCCTCCAGCTTCATGACGAGCCGGTAGACGGTGGCCTGGTCCGTGCCGGCGAGCCCGTCCGACTGGGCCAGTTCGGCCAGGGTCACGGGCTTTCCGCTGGCCGCCATGAAGCGCAGCACGGCATCGAGCGCGCGGGTCCGCCGCAGCCCGCGCTGACGCAGCGTTTCCACACACCCTTCCACCACTTGATCTATTTTCTGTTTGTCCATGCGACGTGCGGACCTTAACTGCATCCTGTGACTATGACAATTCCCCAACGCATTCTTGGCAAAACAGGTTTTCCCGTCAGTGAAATCGGCTTTGGCGCCTGGGCCATCGGGGCCGACTGGGGCGAGGCCGTGCCTGAGGCCGCCGCCCGCGAGGCCCTGCACGCCGCGCTGGATGCGGGCACGAACTTCATCGACACCGCCGACATCTACGGCGCAGGCCGTTCGGAAAAACTCATCGGCCAGGTGCTGCGCGAGCGGCCCGCCGGAGCGGAGCGCATTTTTGTGGCGACCAAGATGGGCCGCGGCCCCGGATGGGAGTGCACTCTGGACGCCATCCGGTCCGCCGCCCGCGCCTCGTGTGACCGGCTCGGCGTGCCCGCGCTCGACCTCGTGCAGCTGCACTGTTTGAGTTTCGACCTGATGAAGGAGGGGAGCGTCTTTGACCACCTGGAGGCGGTGAAGCAGGCGGGGCTCATCCTGAACTACGGCACCAGTGTGGAGACGATCAAGGAGGCGCTCTGGTGCATAGCCAACACCGGGGTGGCCAGCCTGCAGGTCATTTTCAATCTTTTCCGCCAGCGCTTGGTGGACGAGCTGCTGCCTGTGGCGAAGACTGCGGGCGTGGGCCTCATCGCCCGGGTCCCGCTGGCCAGCGGAGTGCTTACGGGGAAATTCAAACCGGGCCAGGCCTTCGCCGCCGGGGACCATCGCGGTTTTAATGCCAACGGCGAGTGCTTCAACGTGGGCGAGACCTTTGCCGGTGTGCCCATGGACCAGGGCATCGCCTTTGCGGAGGAAATCCGGAGCCTGCTCGTCGGCGAATCACCCGAGGCGACGCTGGCGCAAAAGACGATGCGGTGGATCCTTGACCATGACGCGATCAGCACCGTCATCCCTGGCGCAAAGTCGCCCGCGCAGGCCCGCGACAATGCGGGCACGTCCCGGCTGGCTCCGCTCTCATCCGCAGCCCGCGCAGCCCTTTCCGCCTTGTATCGGGACCGGATCGCCGCCACGGTGCGGGGGAAATACTGAGCCCCCTTTTTCGTCATGATGCCTGCTTCCAGCCTTCTCCTCGCCAGCTTTTTCGCTTCTGCGGCGGGAGTCGCGGCGGGGGGGTGGCCTGTGTACGGGGGCAACGCGCAGCACACCGGGCAGTCCAGTGTGAGGGGGCGTCCGCTCACCAGCATCCTCTGGCAGACGCCGGTTGATCTTTTTCCCGGCACCTACACGCACTACGGTGCTCCGGTCATCACGGCGGCTGGCACCATCATTCTCGCCGTCACCACCGGCCAGACGGGGTCGGACTTTGTCGTGGAGGGCCGGAGCAGTTTTGATGGTTCGCTGCTCTGGTCCCAGCCGAGCGACTACACAGCCCCGGGCTCGCAGTGGCGGCCCTCCTTTGCCGCCGTGGTCGGGCCAGCGCCCGGCGGCGGATCGCGTGTGTGGATGCCGGGCGCCGGGGGCACCCTCGTCTGGCGCGACACCCCGGACTCCGCCCAGCCGGGCGCCACCGGGCGGCTTGCCTTCTTCGACAGCTCGCCCGGCCTCACGGCCTACCTCACGAACAAGGCGGCCTACGATGCGCGGGTGAAAATCAACACACCCATCACCGTGGATGCCGCGGGAAACCTGTTTTTCGGGTTTCAGGTGAAGTCCGCCATCGGCGGCCTGGCGGCGGGTGGTGGCATCGCACGCCTGTCCGCCGACGGTACGGGCAGCTACGCCACGGCGGCCAGCGTCTCCCAGTTTTCCCAGACCTCGCTGAACGCCGCGCCCGCACTGAGTGCGGACGGCACAAAGCTGTACGTCGTCTTCAGCGACGGGCAGGACTTTGACTCCGGCCAGCTCGTGCAGCTCGACAGCACCACCCTGGCGCCACTGCATGCCACTTCCGTTCTGCCCGGAGTGGCCGGGCTGTCCACGGCCTCGCCCACCATCGGACCGGACGGGGATGTGTACTTCGGGGTTTACCGGGATGACACTCCGCGCGGGCGGCTGCTGCATTTTTCTGCGGACCTCCAGACGGTGAAGCTGTCGGGCGGTTTCGGCTGGGACACCACGCCCGCCATCGTTCCCGCCAGTCACGTTCCAGGCTACGTTTCCCCTGCCGGTTCGCCGTATCTGCTCTTCACCAAGTACAACAGCTACTGGGTGCCGGGAGGGCTGAACAGGATCGCCATCCTCGACCCCAACGCTTCCCAGACCGACCCGCTCAGCGGGGAGACGGACATGAAGGAAGTCATGACCCTCCTCAGCCCCGGCGGCGCGAATGACGAGTGGTGCATCAACTCCGCGGTCGTCGATCTGCCGGGAAAAGCCGTCTACGCCAACAACGAGGACGGCCACCTTTACCGCTGGGACCTCGTCTCGGGAAACTACACCCGCATCCGCCTCGGCAGCGGCTGGGGCCAGCCGTACACGCCCACCTCCATAGGTCCGGACGGCACCGTGTACGGCATCACCCTCGGCCTCCTCTTCGCCACTGGTGACCGCCCCGGGGTGGAGCTGCCGGACCTCACCCTCGCGAAAAGCGGGTCCCTCGCGACCCTATCCTTTTTCCGGTCCCGCGGAGACCTGACCTACATCGCCGAGTCGTCCCGCGACCTGCAGAGCTGGACCCACTTCGCCACAGATCCCGGCACCGCCGGCGGCACCGCCACCATTCAGGTGCCCGCCCTGCCTTCCGAGCGAAGCGTCTTCTTCCGGGTTCGGGTGTACTGAGAGGCGCCCTGGAGAGTCCTTCGGGCCAGGCGTCTTCGCGGCAACATTCCCGCTTGGTTCCTGCCCGGGATGGGGTTTGGTGGGGCCTCCCCCCATTTCATTGAAACATGACGACGCCGACCGAGCCCCCACCCGCTGAACCGCCGCAGCCTGCACAACCCCGCATCTGGCTTTCCTCCCGCCGGTTGTACCAGGAGTTCCGCAGCCAGTTCAAGAGCAGCATGCCCGTGGACAAGCTGGACGGCGGAGGCGGCAGCGAGGGCGAGGAGGAGGAGGACGACGACAAGAAGCCGTCGCAAAACCGCGGGCAAAACTTCCGCGACTACCTGAAGTTCCAGCGGCCGATGCTGTGGAAAATTCTGTGGATCCTGCTTCTGGCCACTGTGGCTGTGGCCATGGAGATGGTGATCCCGTGGTGCACCGGAAGGGTGGTGGACCGGGTGCTGCAAAACACGGACATGGCCGCCCACGAAAAGGCGCGGCTCATCAGCCTGAGCTGCCTCGGACTGCTGACCCTGGCGTTTTTGTCCAGTGTGATCAACAGCGTCCGCGACTGGATGACCCAGCGGGCCAACGCGGTCGGCATGTCCCGTCTGAAGCGCAGGCTCTATGGCCATCTGCTCAGGCTGCCGCTGGCGCGCATCCACCGGATCAAGACCGGCCGCATTGTTTCCCGGCTTACCGGGGATGTGGATTCGATCAAGGGCTTCCTCCAGATGGCCTTCATCTCGCCGCTGATGTCCATTGAGAAGCTCCTCATCGCGCTGGGCATCGTCTTTTCCGTGAACTGGCGGCTGGCTCTGGTGCTGCTGGCCACCATGGTGCCGGTGGCGCTGCTGAGCATGGTCTGGGTGAAGCCGCTGCGCCGGCTCTGGCAGATTTTCTACAAGCGCAAGGGTACGGTGGACGCCCGGCTGACTGAAACGTTCAGCGGCTTGCGCGTGGTGCGTTCCTTTCACCAGGAAAAATCCGAAGCCCGGCGGCAGCAGGCGGGGAACCACTCGCTCATCCGAATTGAGCTGCAGGGTGCGCTCCTGAGTGCCACGACCCATGTACCGTGGGCCTTTCTCATTCCCGCTGCCGGTGTCGCCATCCTCTGGTATGGCGGCTACATGACTCTCGACGGCCGCGCCACCATCGGGGACATCTTCATGTTCATCGGCTACACCCAGAGCATTCTCTGGCCGGTCTATAATCTGGTGCAGACGTTCAGCGAACTGCAGCGCAGCCTGGCTGCGGTGGACCGGGTCTTTGAGATCCTGCGCGAACCGACCGAGGTCGCCTCGGACCCGCCGGACGCCATCGACGCCCCGGCAGTGGTGAAGGACGTCAGCTTTGAGTTTGTGGACTTCAACTACAGTGCGGACAAGCAGATCATCCACAACTTCAGCCTGCACATCCCGCACGGTGCCACGGTCGCCCTGGTGGGGCCGAGCGGCGCAGGGAAATCCACCCTGACCGATCTCGTCTCGCGCTTCTATACGCCGACGTGCGGGCGGATCCTGCTGAATGGGACGGACACCCTTCACTACCGGCTGTCCAGCTACCGGCGGCTCTTCGCCATGGTGCAGCAGGAGGTGTTTCTTTTCGACGGCAGCATCGCGGACAACATCGCCTTCGGCGACAAGGGGGCGACGCGGGCACAGATCATCGAGGCGGCCAGGTCGGCCAATGCGCACAACTTCATCATCGAACTCTCCCAGGGCTACGACACGATGATCGGCGAGCGCGGGGCCAAGCTGTCGGGCGGGCAGCGGCAGCGGCTTTCCATCGCGCGGGCCATCCTGGCGAACCCGCAAATCCTCATCCTGGACGAGGCCACCAGCGCCCTCGACAGCGAGAGTGAAAAACTCATCCAGGAGGCGCTGGACCGTTTCCAGAAAAACCGGACCACGTTTGTCATCGCCCACCGTCTGAGCACGATCGCGAAGGCCGACATCATCGTCGTGCTGGAAAAGGGCCGGCTCGTCGAGAGCGGGTCCCACGCCGAACTCATGGCGAAAGGGGGCCGCTACCTGGAGATGGTGAGCAAGCAGCGCGACGCCTTTAACGTGGAGTGATCATGATGAAGCCGGCTTTTATTTTTCTGAGCATGCTGGGTCTGGCACTGCTGCCCTCCTGCTCCAGCGTGCCCGCGAAGCCGCTGGCGGACGTGCCGCCGGGCGGGACCGCGACGGTGATGCGCGTGCACCGCGGCCTCCCCGTGGTGCCGGTGACGGTGGGCGGGCGGGTGGCCACGTTCATCGTGGACACAGGGGCAAATTCCGCGCTCGTCTCGGCGCGGATCGTGGCGCAGCTGGGGCTGCCGGCGCAGAAAAAGAAGGCGATGGTCATGGGCTTCGACGGATTTCTGGGGTTTCGCCCCACCGTCATCGTCCCGCGGCTGAATGTGGGGGGAGCTCGCTTTTTCGACGTGCCCGCCGTGGTGGTGGAGGAGGGGCCGCTGGGCCGCCAGTTTGGCGCCGGGATCGAGGGCATTCTGCCGTTCACTCTCTTTGAGAAAGCCCGGTTCACGCTCGACTACCCGCACAACCAGCTTCGGATCGAGCCGTCTTCACGCCCGCTGCCACGCGGCTCCGCAGTGCCGCTGGGCGTGCGCGACGGCTGCCCGACCCTGCCCGCCACCATCGGCCGGACCACGGTCGAGTGTGAAGTCGATACCGGCTACTCCGGCTCGCTGGTGCTCGATGCGCCGGGCCTCGGCATCGCCTCCACCCCCGTGGGCAAACCGGTGAAGTTTTACCAGATGGGTGGCAAAAAGTCCGAGGTTCAACTCCGCCGCCTCGACGCAGACCTGACCGTGGGCGGAGCCATCCTGGCCCGCCAGCCCCTCGTCGAGTCACGCCCCGCCGCCCCGCCCGTCATCGGGACGCAGGCGCTGAAACAATGCTGCGTCACCTTTGACCAGGTGCGGAAGACGGCGGTGCTGGAGCCGGTGGAGGCGAGGGTAAAGCCTTGAGCTGAGGAAAAAGGGTGCTTCTGTTAAGCGGCCATGCAATTCCAGGACCTGCGCGGCTGAAAGGCAGGCAGAAGCACGGCCGCAGAGCGGCAAAACGTGAATAGCCGTGGGTGAAGCGAAGCGAGCCCACGGAAAATCAAGCGAATGGACGCCGCCACGGAGTGGCGGGACTGGCAGGGAGGGCGGATGCAGCAGGTGGTCTCGCACGGGGTTTCGCCACTCCGTGGCTGCCAGGGTTGAACCGTTTTCCGTGGGCTCGCTTCGCTTCACCCACGGCTATTCACATTTCGCCACTCCGCGGCGCGGGAGTTTCCCGGCGGCCCTTCGAACCTGTGCTACAGTCGGCATGTGAAGACAACTGACTCCAGCCCAAAGTCAACGGCTGTTATCGGTTGTGGCTACACGATATAGGCACCTGAATTTGCCCGCAGCCCAGCACGACGAGATCGGCTTGCCACGCCGTGCAAGAAATGGAATATTCCACCCATGGAATCTTTCACTCAGGAACAACCCGCCGCTGTCCGGCAGCTGTTGGAGGCATTGGAAACGATGCATCCCAGGCTAAGTGTGACCTGCGACAGGGGAGGGGATGCATCCGGTGACTGGTGGATTGACGTTGGCCACCAGTCCGGCAGCTTTACAGCACATTGGGAGCCTGCGACCGGGTTCGGCCTTCACCCTGCGAGTGACGAGGCGGTTCTTGGCGAGCTGCCTCCTGAGCGTTACGCGGACACGGCGATGCTGCTTCGCCGAGTGGAGCAGCTGATGGACGATGGGGCCGTGGGGATGGTGGGCCTGCGGGACCTGCGCGAAGTGCACGGGCTATCGCAAGCCGAACTGGCCGCCCGGCTTGGAATCCAGCAGGCGGCTGTTTCGAAAGTTGAGCGTCGGCAGGATCTGCACTTGGACACTCTCTCGGCGATCATCACGGCGCTGGGCGGCACTCTGGAAATGAAAGTGAAGTTTCCCGGCGGGGAGGTGCCGCTGCGGATGGCGCGTTGAGGCGGCCGCTCAGAACCGGAACGCTGCCAGCCGTTGATGCCAGTCGGCGAGGTGGGGCTGGCCTTTGGGAAGCTCGTTGTAGCCTTTCCACGTCAGGTTTCCGAGGATGCCGAAGAGGAGGAAATCCGTGTAGACGGGTGAGTCGCCGGTGAGGAACGGCGTGTGCGCCAGCATCTGGTCGAAGGGTTTGAGCAGGCAGGCGGCCTCGGCGGTGAGGGCGGGTTTTTGGGCTTTCCACGCGGCGACGCAGCCGCGGCCGAACTTGCGCTCCTTGTGGCGCAGGCCCATGACGCGGGCGACGAGGTCGGGCACGTCGTCCCAGTAGCCGGAGTCGCAGAGTTTGAAGGTGACTTCCTCCACATCATTTTCCAGGTGCGGGATGAGCAGGGCCTGGAGCCCGTCCCATCGGTCGGGGAAAAGGCGGCCACCGGCGTACTCCCGGTCGAGGTATCGGGCGACGTCTTGCGTGTCCGGGCCGGATTCAAAGATGACGGCCCCCTTGTCCTCCAGCACGGGCACTTGGTAGTACTGGCCGCCGGTGAGCAGGATGAGGGAGGCGCGGTCGTGGTTCGGCACTTCCACCGTTTCAAACGGAACGCCCAGCGCCGTGAGCACCTGCGTGACCGGGATGCAAAACGGACTGTGCGCGAACTGGTGGACTTTCATTTCAGAGGCCCTTGAGCAGCTTCTCGTGGATGCCGTCGAACCCGCCATTGCTGAAGACGGCGACGACGTCCCCCTCCTTCACCAGCGGCTTGAGCCGGGCGACGATGGCGGCCGCATCCGGCTCCAGGAAACAGGGGATGCCTTTTTGCGCGGTGACGTCGGCCACGAGCTTCGCGGCGTCGAGCCGGTCCGCGACAGGGATTTTTTCAATGTCAGGCACTTGGGAGACGATGGCTCCATCCGCGACGCCGAGGGCATCCACGAGGGCCTGCTGAAAGACGGCGCGCCGGGTGGTGTTCGAGCGCGGCTCAAAGACGGCCCACAGTTTCCCGCCGGGCGCGAGGTGCCGGGTGCGCAGGGCGGCGGCGGTCTGGGCGATGGCGGTCGGGTGGTGGCCAAAGTCGTCGATGATCTTCACGCCGCGCACCACGCCGCGCACTTCCTGACGCCGCGCCACGCTGAGGAAGCTCAGCAGCCCGGCGCGGATTTTTTCCTCCGCCACTCCGGCAAACTGGGCCGCCACGATGGTCATGGCCGCGTTGCGCACGTTGAACTCGCCGTCCATCGTGGTGATCCACTCCGTACCACCCAGGGTGAAGCTCGTCCCGCCGTCCACGGACGTGATGTTCGTGATCCGGTGCTGGTTGCCCTCACCCAAGCCCACCGTCTGGAGCGGCGCGGGGCACTCTTTGGCCGCCAGCATGGCGTTGGCGTCGTCTCCATTGATCAGCACGAGACCGTTTTTCGGAACGATGCGCAGGAGCCGGCTGAAGCTCAACTGGATCTCGGCTAGGTTGTTGTAGATGTCCGCGTGGTCAAACTCGAGGTTGTTCACGATGACCAGCTCGGGCAGGTAGTGGACGAACTTGGAGCGCTTGTCGAAGAACGCCGTGTCGTACTCGTCGCCTTCCAGAACGCAGAAATCCGAGTTCGTGAAGCGGCCGCCCTGGCCGAAGTTTCGCACGATGCCGCCGATCATGAAGCTCGGGTTCAGGCCGCCACTTTCCATGAGCCAGGCGAGCAGGGAGGAGGTGGTCGTTTTCCCATGGGTGCCGGTGACGACGAAGTTGCGCTTCCCGCGCAGAAACTGGTGCTTGAGCACTTCCGGCAGGCTCATGTAGAGGAGTTTCCGGTTCAGCACCTCCTCGCACTCGGCATTGCCCCGGCTGATGGCATTGCCGATGATGATCACATCCGCCTCGGCCGGGATGTTCTCCGCCCGGTAGCCCTCGCTGAGGGTGATGCCCTTGCTTTCGAGGAAGGTGGACATCGGGGGAAAGACCTTTTGGTCCGAGCCGGAGACGGTGAATCCGCGGTCCTTCATGGCTGCGGCGACTGCGCCCATGGCGGTGCCGCAGATGCCGACGAAGTGAAAATGTTGCTGCCGTGTTGCTGACATGGTTTGGAAATGGTGCAGGGGATGGGGAGAAAAAGAAAGGCCGGAATCTAGCGGGCCGGCCCTGGTTGCCAAGAAGTTTTGTTGGCCGTTCATCATTAGAAACGAGAGGGGCTTTGGATCATTTTTGCGGCTTTCAGTGATTCCGGATTGACCGCGCAGCCTGGTTTGGCCCAGAATGCGGGAATGGACACCGCTGCTTCCCCGCCCGTTTCCCCGCCCCAGCCTTCTCCGCCGGCCCGGCTGGCCTCGCTGGATGTGTATCGCGGTTTTGTCATGCTCCTCATGGCGGCGGAGCTGCTGGAGCTGCCCCACGTGGCGGCCCGCTACAAGGGGAACGCGTTCTGGGATCTGGTGGGCGGGCACACGCAGCACGTGGCCTGGACGGGGTGCTCCCTGCACGACTTGATCCAGCCCTCGTTCAGCTTCATGGTGGGGGTGGCGCTCGCCTTCTCCATGGCGGGGCGGATGGCGGCCGGGCAGTCAAAGGGCAGGCTCTGGCTTCATGCGCTCTGGCGGGCGGTCCTGCTGGTGCTGCTGGGGGTTTTCCTCCGCTCCATGGATGCCAAAATGACTTACTGGACTTTCGAGGACACGTTGAGCCAGATCGGTCTCGGCTACCCCATCCTGTTTGCCCTCGGGTTCCTCCGCGCCCGCTGGCTGTGGACGGCGCTGGGAGTCATCCTGGCCGGGTACTGGGCGTTCTTTGCCCTGCACCCGCTTCCGGAGGCCGGATTCGACGCAGCGGCGCGCGGCATTCCTGCGGGCTGGGCGCATGATTTTCAGGGCTTCGCCGCTCACTGGAACATGAACACCAACGCCGCCTGGGCCGCCGACTGCTGGTGGATGAATCTCTTCCCACGCGAGGCCCCCTTCACGGGAAACGAGGGTGGCTATAGTACACTCAGCTTCATCCCGACCCTCGGCACCATGATTCTCGGCCTCATCGCCGGCCGGTGGCTGCGGGCGTCGCGCGAGGCCGCAGACGGGGCAAACCTGTCGCTTCTCCTGCGCCTTGCCGCAGCTGCCGCAGTCGGGCTCGCGCTCGGCTGGGGGCTGGACCGCATGGGAGTCTGCCCGTCGGTGAAAAAAATCTGGACCCCGGCGTGGACGCTTTTCAGCGGCGGCTGGTGCTTTGCCCTCATGGCCGCCTTTTACCTGCTGGTGGACGTTCTGCCCCTTCGTCGGCTGTTTTTCCCTCTCACCGTCATCGGGCTGAATTCCTTGGCCATGTACGTTCTCGTTCACACAGTGGCGGGTTTCATCGCGGAATCCTTCCACATCCACTTTGGCGCGGACGTCTTTGCGAAGGGAGGGGAGTGGCTGGGCACGTTCATCGACGACATGGGCGACCGCGCCGTAGATCAACAAACCTGGGGGCCTTTCCTCCAGGGTGCCGCCGTCCTGGGCGTGCTCTGGCTCGTCCTTTTCTGGATGCACCGCAGGCGGATTTACCTGCGCCTGTGACCCGTTTTGCCCGGCGCGGCCGGCTGCTGACGAAAAAATCATCTTAACTGGCTGCGGCTCACCATAATTTACTTCACTTTTTCTAAATACTGGATCGTTTTTTAAAAAAGTGCTGGCAAAAATGAGACAGGGGTGGGAATATGGGGAGGTTTTTTGTTTCCCAATTACACCCCGACAAACTGCATGATTAAACTGATCCGCCTTGTCGCCACCTGTGTGCTCTCCGGAATTTTGAGCGTCAGCTGTGCCACTTCTACAGCACCTGCCTCGAAGACCGCCACCGTTCGGAAAGCCATCGACTATCCGGCGTGGTCAGCCAGCGCGCCGGCATTTACTCCGGCCCACACCGTGCTCCGCTCGGTGAAGACGACAGCCTACTGCCACAAGGAGGCGGACAGCCTGAAATACGGCACCCGTTGCGCCGTGGGGTGCAATCTGCGGTACGATCAGGTCCGCTCCGCCGCCGCCGACTGGTCCGTTTATCCCGTGGGGACCGTCTTCCGTATCGTCGGCCAGCCCTACACGTACCGCATCGACGACTACGGCAGCGCCCTGGTTGGCACCGGCACGATCGATCTGTTCCAGCCCACCCTGGCTCAAGTGCACGCCTGGGGCGCCCGCTGCGTGCAGGTGGAGGTGCTCCGCTGGGGCTCCTTCCAGAAGAGCCTTGAGATTCTGTCCCCCCGCACCCGTGCACCGCATGTGAGCAAGATGGTGTCCAACATCCGCAAGGTTCAGCGCCGCCTCTCCTGAGGCCGACATGACGAAAACGGACCGCGCGGCCTTCGTCCTCCGCCGGCTGGAGGAGCTTTACCCGGTCACGCCCATCCCGCTCGACCACTCGGACGCCTTCACCCTGCTGATCGCCGTCCTCCTCTCCGCCCAGTGTACGGATGTGCGGGTGAACCAGGTGACGCCCGCCCTTTTTGCCCGTGCCTCGACGCCTCAAGGGATGGCGGACGTGCCGGTGGAGGAAATCCAGGCCATCATCCGGCCCTGCGGTCTCTCGCCGCAAAAGGCGAAAGCCATCAGCGGGCTTTCCCGGCTGCTGCTGGAGCGGCACGCCGGCCAGGTGCCGCAGACGTTTGAGGAGCTGGAGGCCCTGCCCGGCGTCGGGCACAAGACTGCCTCCGTCGTCATGGCCCAGGCTTTCGGCGTGCCCGCCTTTCCCGTGGACACCCACATCCACCGGCTGGCCGTGCGCTGGCGGCTCAGCCCGGGGAAAAATGTCGTCCAGGTCGAGCGCGACCTGAAGCGCCTTTTCCCCCGGGAGTTGTGGAACAAGCTCCACCTCCAGATCATCTTTTACGGTCGCGAGCACTGCAGCGTGCGCGGGTGTGATGGCACCCGGTGCGGGATCTGCGCCGCACTGCGTGCCGGCTGAGCCGGCGCCGGACCCCAACCCGCCTCACCCGACAAAAACGGCGTTCTTTCGGAAGTCGATGAACCGGTTTTTCAGCCCCTGCTGGGACTGCGGGGAGAGGTAGACCTCCGCGCCGAGGCTCGGGATGCGGAAGAAGCAGTGCTCGGTCGTCAGCGCCTTGCGGGAAACCCAGAACCACTCCAGCCACGACTGCCCGGCCCGCTCGCCATCGCGGCAGCGGATGTAGTCGATGGCCAGCACCTGGCCGGGATGCGCCGGAGCGCCCTCCTCCAGCAGGTCCTGCAGGTGGGCCAGAAAGGCATCCGTCAGAATGACGCCGCAGCGCAGTCTCTCCATGACGCGCAACAGAAGGGACGCGCGTGCCTTTCGCAACGGGAAAGACGGGGACCCGCAGCAGGCAGGGCGCGAAATTTTCCGTGATCGTGCTTGTCGGCAGGGCGGTCGGTCGGCTATGCTGTGACCATGAACTACCACGCCCCCTCGCTCATTGAACGGAAACGTGACGGCGGCCGTCTGGAGGCGGCGGAGATCAAGTGGCTGATCGAGTGCTTCACTGCGGGCACCCTGGCGGAGGCGCAGATGAGCGCGCTGGCCATGGCCATCTACTTCCGAGGCATGGATGACGAGGAGACCGCGCAGCTCACCCACGCCATGCTCAGCAGCGGCAGCACGCTGGAGTATCCCGCCGGTCACCCCCCCATCGTGGACAAGCACTCCACTGGCGGCATCGGGGACAAGGTTTCGCTCATCCTCGCCCCGCTCTTGGCGTGCGACGAGGTCTGGGTGCCCATGATTTCCGGGCGCGGCCTCGGCATCACCGGCGGCACGCTCGACAAGCTGGAGAGCATTCCCGGTTTCAACGTGACCCTGGAGCCCCGCCAGCTCATCGCCCAGCTGGAGAAAATCCGCGTCGTCATGGTCGGGCAGACGCGCGACATCTGCCCGGCGGACAAAAAGCTCTACGCCCTGCGCGACGTCACCGGTACTGTGCCCAGCCAGCCGCTCATTGTGGCCAGCATCATGAGCAAGAAACTGGCGGAAAACCTCAACCGCCTCGTACTGGATGTGAAGTTCGGCAGCGGCGCCTTTATGAAAACAGAGGCCGAGGCGCGCGAACTGGCGGAGGCCCTGACCCGGGTGGGCGACTACCATGACGTGCACACCCGCGCCGTGCTCAGCCCCATGGACGAGCCGCTCGGCCACGCCGTGGGGAATGCGCTCGAAGTGGCCGAGGCCGTGGCCGTCCTCCAGGGCGGGGGCCCGGCCGATCTGGTGGACCTCACGCTGGATCTGGCCGCCCTCGTCGCGGAGGCGGACCGGGAAACCCTGGCCCGCTGGCTGAAAAACGGCCGCGCCTGGGACAAGTTCGTCGCCCTCGTCGAGGCGCAGGGCGGGGACTCCCGCACGCTGGAGACCCTCACCACCAGGACTTGGGAGGCGCCCGTCATCGGTGAGATGCGCTCGGAGCACACCGGCCGCATTTCGCGCATGGATGCCGGCACCCTTGGCCGCATCGCCCTTACCCTTGGCGCAGGCCGTGCCGTGGCGTCGGATGCAGTGGATTTCTCAGTGGGCTTCGACCAGATCAGAAAAATCGGCGACACCATCACCCGCGACGACGTGCTTCTCCGCGTCCACGCCCGCACCGAGGCGGAGGCGGAGGCCGCTGTGCTCGCCTGCGCGGAGGCCATCGAGATCGAGGAGCCCTCCTGATTCCCGGCTGGCCGGAGGCCAGGCTGGAAGGGACGTTTTTCCATCTCATCGCAATTCGGATGACAAACGAGCCCCGAGAGGGCACAATGACGGCTCCAGCGGGTTTGCCGGCTATCTGCACGTGCCGGCCAGGAACCCCGCTCTCCACCCTCCACCCACCTCCCAAATCAAATGAAATTCACCTCCCGCCTGCCGCTCTGGCTTGGCTTGGCTGCGTTGACCGGCGTCTCGCACGCCGCCGTCAATGTTTCCGGCACCACGACGTACAACCAAAACTTCGACGCCTTGTCCTCCGCCGTGCACCACACGGAGTTCAACTGGACGGACGACACAACGATCACCGGTTTCTACCTTCACCGGTCAAACTCACCCGTCGCCCCGCAGAACAACCTGGCTGGCGCCCTCACGGTGGCGGCTGAGCGGCCCTTCACTGCCGACGGCAGCGAGGTGTCGACCACCGCTCCGAATTTCCACGGCTTCCTCAGCCTCGGGGTGGACTTGAACACGGACCGCGCCCTTGGCTTTTCGCCGACGGGCACCGACGGTCCCACACACTGGGCTGGCGGCACGCTCTCCATCGTCGCCATCTTCACCAACACGGGAACCTCGGCTCTGGATGTGACCAGTCTGAGCTACGACATCGAGGCCCGCCGCGCCAACAGTGCTGCCGCCAATGCCGAAACCATCACCCTGACCACAAAGACCGGCACGGCAGCCGCCTTGCTCGCCGACCTCGGCACGCGCACGGCTTCCGCCACCTTTACCCAGACTGGCTGGACCACTGTGCCGGCCGCCGGGGCCATCACGAACTTCGACTACACGTCCTCCGACGGCTTCACCACGATTCCCGCTGCTCCACCCAGCTCCACCACGCGCTCCGGCTCGCTGGTCACCCCCATCCGTGTCAACCCCGGCCAGAGCGTGGCGCTCCGCTGGGCCAATGTGAATGATGGCGGCACGGATGCCCAGGTGGGCATCGACAACTTGGTTGTCCAGTTCACCCAGGGTGCCTCCATCGCCGCCACGGCTGCCGCCGGGACCCTCAACAACCAGGGCACCGTGAGCGCGGCTGACGACACGATCACCAGCCCGGTGACGATCACCCCGTCAGGAACCGGCACAAGCACCGGCTGGACGAGCGACCTCGTGGCCCCCGACTCTCCGCTCTCCGGCCTCTACACCGCGCCGAACCCGGTGCCCTTCACCATCGCAGCGGCTTCCGCGCCGAAAACGGTGACGCTGAAGGATGCGCTCGTTCCGGCCACGACCGGCACTGTCGTGATCGCCCGCCCCACCGCCACCCTGACGGCCACCCTCGTGGCTGCCTCGGCCACCCGCCAGCCGGATGGCACCGTGACCTTCCGGGCCAACATTAACCCGGCCAATGTCGGGCCGGCCTTCACCGCCAGCACCGCCGCCCTCATCCTGGAGGAGGCAAATCCGACCACCGTCACCGGCGCCGGAAACTACACCCCCGGCACCCCCGTCACCCTCACCCTGCACAATCCGCCGTCCAACGGCAGCGTCGTCGTCACCATTGCCGACGTCAGCTACCCAACGGCACCCGCTCCGGTGAACATCACGGTGCCCATGCCCGCCATGACCTCCTACGTCATCGGCCAGAAAAGCCTGGGAGCCGGTCTGCAGCCCGTGCTCAGCGGCGGAACTCTGCCGGCCGAGTGGTTCACCTACCCCACGCTGCCCGCTCCCGTCATGGTCATGATCAACGGTGGCAACGCTACTGACAAAATTTCCGAGACCGAGGTCATCGACCTCTCCACCGTTGGCGCGGTCAATTTCACTGCCAAATTCCGCGCTCATGAGGTCAGCGTCGGCTCGAACTTTGAGACGCTCGACCGGTTCAAAGCCGAGCTGGTCTACACCGTGGGCGGAACGCCGACGACGGTGAACCTCATCTCCACCTGGGATACCGGAGCCGGCGCCCCCAGCACCACCGGCACCGGCCTGAACGGCGCACCGGATGGCTACCTCAACGGCTACCAGGGCGCGGCCGGCACCGACGTGGTGACGACGACCGTCTATGCCACCGCCCTCGCCGACTACGATGCCAACAAAACCCGCGACGAATTCAACATCACCGGCGCGGGCGGCCTCGCGAAAATCGACAACGTCTTCAGCCTCGCCGCTACCATTCCCCCGAATGCTGACAGCGTGAAACTCCTGCTCTACGGGGCCAGCATTACCGGATCGGAGGGGTTCGTTGTTTCCGACGTCCTCTTTGCCTCCGCCGGGCCAGTGGACACCGACAGCGACGGCATGGACGACGCCTACGAAACTGCCAACGGTCTGAACCCAAACAGCGCTGCTGACAAGTTCCTCGACCTGGACAACGACGGTCAGAGCAACTACGCCGAGTTCCTCGCCGGCACCGCCGCGAACAACCCGGCCTCGAAGCTCGAGTTCACCGTCCTCAACCTGGGCGGCAGCAACATCTCCGTCACCTGGAGCAGCGTGCCGGGCAAAAGCTACTTCATTCAGGCCAGCGAAAATCTTTCAGTCGGCGTCTGGACGAACCTCTTTGGCCCGGTCTCCGCCACGGCCACCACCACTACGATGAGTGGCAGCGTCGGCGGCTCCGTGCCTGACCGCCTGTTCATCCGCGTCGTCCCGCAGTAGGCGCAGCCCTTCGGGAATTTACCATCCTGCTCGCAACCGGGACGCGGCCCTCCGCGTCCCGGTTTTTTTTGTTCAAATCACGGGCCTGCTTCTTCCGGTGCGCGCGGTGCCCGGGGAGCCCGCGCCGCGATGGATGAGGGCAGGCATTCCAGGTGGCGGAACCGTTTTCCGCCATTAGACTCATCAGAACATCTGCGTGCCGTGAAATTTGCCATCCATTCCAGTTTTCGTTTCGCCCTCGTTTCCGTGTGCGTCCTGCTTTTGTGCCTTCGTTTCGAGGTTGAGGCGCAGGTGCCGGGGCCTGGGTGGGCGCTGAACTGGAGTGATGAGTTTGACGGAACTGCGCTGGATGCGTCGAAGTGGGGCATCACCACGGGCGCGCGGCGCAATGCGCAGAACGTGGCGGCGGCGGTGAGCGTGGGCAGCGGGGCGATGACGATTTCGACCTACACAGAGGGAGGCGTTCACAAGACGGGGTTTGTGGGGTCGAGCGGGAAGTTCGACAATGCGTTCGGGTATTGGGAAGCGCGGGTGAGGTTCACTGCGCGGGATGGGATGTGGTCGGCGTTTTGGATCCAATCGCCCTCCATTAATAACACGGGGAATAATCCGGCGGCGAATGGCACGGAGATCGACGTGGTGGAGCATCGCAACAAGGACAGCGGGGGAACGACGATCAATAACCGCACGGTGAGCAATGTTCATTGGGACGGCTACGGCGCGGACCACAAGAGCGTGGGCAGCGGGCTGGTGAATAATCCGGGGGCGACGGCGCTCCAGGAGAACTGGCATACTTACGGGGTGCTGTGGGAGCCGGGGGTCAACCGATTCTATGTAGATGGCGTGGAAATCTGGTCGCAGACGACTGCGGTGTCGCACATCAATCATTTCATTTATCTGACGAGCGAGGTGGAGACGGGCGGGTGGGCCTACAATATTCCGTCGGGCGGCTACGGGACGCTGGGGGCTTCGACGAACGGGAAGATGGAGGTGGACTATGTGCGGTTTTATTCGCGGGCGGAGCGGGTGGGGAATGGGGCGTGGACTTCGCGTGTGGGGAATTGGGATCTGTCGGGGAATTCGTCGTGGTCGGCGACGGGCGGGCGGAGTGGCGGCGGGGGCGGGCGCATTAATCCGCAGACGACGGCGGGCGCGAATTTCGAGCAGACGGTGTCGGGGCTGGTGCCGGGCGTGCCGTATGTGCTGACGGGTTGGGGCACGGTGGGCTCGGCAGCGTGGCCCGAGATTCGGGTCGGGGTGAAGAACTTCGGCGGTGCGCAGATTTACGACGCGATCAGCAGCACGGGGTTCACGGCGGCGGAGGTGCCTTTTACGATGGGGACGACGAATAACTCGGCGCGGGTGTTTGCGTGGGTGCCGACGCAATTTGGCGATGCGTATGTGGACGACATGCAGGTGCGGCGCGCGGCGGCGACGATGGACGCGGGGTTTGAGTCGGGCGTGGAGGATGAGTTTTGGTCGCCGTACGGAGACACGCTGGTGCACTCGTTTGCGCCGGTGCGGTCGGGCGGTTA
>JANOAS010000068.1:0-2371 GCA_031411255.1 bacterium | reverse complement strand
GCTTCGGCTACGGCGGCCCGCGCTACTGCAGCCCCTACAGTCGCCACGGCCGGCGCGGCATGTGGGGAAATGATTTTGGCTACAGCGGAACGGACATCGATTACGTCTCCGTCCCCGCCCGGCGGGTTGACTTCCGCAGCGGCGTGGTCAAGGACTGGGAAACCCGGGCGCAGTAAAAATCCGGACGCCACCGCGTCCGCCGCTGCCCGCCCCGGGGATCCAGCCCAGCCTCCATGCTCTTCCTCCTCCAGCTCCGCGGTGAACTCCAGAAAATGGCCTTCCGGCAGCGCACCTTCATCGGGTTCGGTGTCTTCCCGGCCATGGAGGCCCTCATCACCTACATCCTCCACCGGGACAAGCCCCAGCGCGACATCCGCGACCTGCTGGAAAAGAGCGGCTACGACTTCTCCGACTATTTCTCCCACCTGACCCTGGCCACCATGATCGTGTCCCTCACGGTCGTGCTCCTGGCCAGCCTCTTTCTGGCCCTAGTGCTGGGGGACATCGTGGCCAAGGAGTCAGAGGACGGCAGCCTGCGTCTCGTCCTCAGCCGCCCCATTTCCCGGCTCCGCCTCCTCGCGGCCAAGTACTGTGCCGGAGGTATTTACACCTTCGGCCTCATGTTTTTCATCTTCGCCACCTCCCTGCTCGCCGGAGCGGTCACGCGCGGCTGGCACGGCGGCCTGTTTTTCTACGCCTGGGCGGAGGGCATCTTCGGCCTGTTCACGGAAAAAGAGGGCCTCATCCGCTACATGATGGCCTGCCCGCTGCTCGCCCTCAGCATGTTCACCGTCTCCTCCCTGGCGTTCATGTTCTCCTGCTTCCGCATCAAGCCCGCCGCCGCCGCCATCCTCACGCTTTCCATCACCCTGGTCGACTACATCCTGCACCTCATCCCGTTCTTCAAGGCCTACCAGGATTACTTCCTCACCGCCAAGATGACCGCCTGGTCCCGCGTCTTTCAGGAGGACATCCCCTGGGCCTCCATCACCGCCTCCTACAGCCTCCTCCTCGGCATCGACGCCAGCTGCTTCGTCGTCGGCTGGCTCGCCTTTCAGGTGCGGGACTTCAAATCCTGAGCCGCGCCACCCGCTACGGCGCACGCAACCGGAAAAACTGGACATTCTCAGGACTGAAGAACTGGAACCTCACCCGCCCCTGCGGCGTCACACTCGTGTCCGGCGCTGTGAACAGAAACGGCGTGAAGTTCAGCAGATCGATGGATTTTTCCAGCCCGATGTCGATCGTGAACAGCCCCGTAGCGGCATTCCGCTGGATGAGCGGCGTGTGGAGATTCAGCGTGCCGACCTGCGCGGCCGTGAAGAGCCCCGCCCCACCCGCATTGGACAGAAGCGTGTTCACCAGCGCCGGCTGGGCCGCCTGCCAGTTGAATCCCAGCGCCGCCATCTGGTATTCGGACGCGTCGTTCAGCCCGTCCCCGTCCGTGTCACTCGCGAAACTCAGCCCGGTGGCCGTGAGAGTGATGACATACGCCCCTTCGTCATCATCGTTGTTCGGGATCGTCAGCGTCACCGTCCTCGCCCCGCTCACGACTGGCGCGAAACGCGCGGCGAACGTGGTCGAGCCCCCCGCAGCCACGGGCGTGGCTGGCTGCGCCGTCACAGTGAACAGCGCCGCATCCGCACCACCGACCACCACGGGCGGCGACCCGCCCAGCACCAGGGGATCCGTCCCCGTGCTGGTCACCGTGAAGGTCAGCGTCGCAGGCGCGTTGCTCAGGACAACGCCAAAATCCCGCGCCCCTCCGCTGGCCAGTGGAACGGTGGCAGGCTGCTCCACCCCAATTTCCGCGCCGACTGCACCCGTGCCGGTCAGGGTGAACGTAAACACCCCCGGGGAGTACGCAGAGTAGGGAATGCTCAGGTTTGCCGTTTTCACTCCGGGGCTCGTCGGGGCGAATCTGACAGTGAAGATCGCTGAAGTCTGCGAGGGGATGCTGAACTGATCCGCATCCGGGCCACTGAGGGACACTTTTGGCTGCCCGGTCAGGCAGGCAACCCCTTCATAAAAAACGTTTTCAGTGAACAAGTTGAAGCTCCGATCAACCGGGAAGCCCATATAGTGCCGACCGAAGTCATCAACCCCGCCGTTTACTATGCCCATGGGAATTGAGCTGTCCTGAACGCGGATGGGAATGCCAGCATACGCTGTGAAAACATACGCCGCGCCCGCCGCCGCAGCAGCAGTATTGGGCCGCCCTGCCAGTTCAGGATTCGAGACCACACCCGTGGATGAGGATGCCTCGCCAGGCGCGCCCACCACCACAGTTCCGCCGGGAAATACCGCCACCGCCCGTCCAAACTGATCACCCGCCCTTTGAAAATAGGCCTTCACGTAATTGTCCTGCTTC
>JANOAS010000067.1:0-6073 GCA_031411255.1 bacterium | reverse complement strand
CCGCTGCGATGGCCAGTTGTCGCCCGTCTACTGGTGGACCGGGAACAGCTCGACTTTCCACAACGCCGGGACTCTGCGCAAAAGCGTGGGCAGCTCTACCGATTTCCGCGACTATCTGGACAACACCGGCACCGTGGAGGTCCGCAGCGGGATATTCCGGCTCATGGGCGGGGCGTCGCTCGCAGACGGCCGCATCAAGTGTTTGGTATCGGGCGCGGGGCAATATGGAACGATCGAACTGGGATCGGCGCCGCCGGCGGGGGGGTTGTCGGTTGTCCTCGACGGCGGGTATATCCCGGTGGTCGGGGACACATTCCAACTGGTTTCCTATGATTCCCCGGGCACCGGTTTTGCGTCGGTAACGGTTCCTTCGATCGGCAACTGGGAAACCATGTCGGGCGCCTCCTCGCTCTCGGTCCGTGTTGTGCCCCCGCCATCATCCGGCAACGGCGTCCGCTTAGAAAACGTCGTCATGACCCCCGGCGACCCGACTCACGCGCCGAAAGTATCCGGGAGCGTTAGCGGTGGTCCACCCGGCGGCTCGCTCGTCCTTCAGGCATCTTCCGATCTCGGCATCGACGATCCATGGGAAGACATCGCGGTGATTGCGCTCGACGCGTCCGGAAGCGCGACCTTCGGTCCGGTGGAGGATGTCGGGGGCGTGGGGGCGGCGAGATGCTTTTTCCGACTCCCGAGTCCATGAATCACGCTGGCACGTAATTGCTAGGTTTATTCCGCGAGTCCCGTGAGCCTTCACTTCCGATTCTCCACCTTTACAGAAACAAACGGCAGCGAAATTCATATCCGGGAACGAAACCACCGTCATGAACATCCATTCGATCACCACCGCCTTCACCATCCGAAAGACATCACTCACCCGCCGGGGCGGGGAGCGCCGAGCCGACGTCACCCACCAACCGCGCTCCGGGCCGCCGGGGCTGCGAGCCTCGCTATGCCTCGGGATTGCCCTGCTCGGGTTGGGCCTCCCGGGCACGATTCGCGCAGAGGTGACGGACTCCTGGTTCCAAACCTGGTTTCCTTTTTGGAACGGCGCGCCGCTCGCTCGAAACACTCCCGTCTCATATTCCTAGGGCTATGCCGAACCAGGTATTGTGAGCGAAGCCTCCACCTTTTCGACCGCGAGCATTGGAAGCAGGTCCATCAACTACTCCAGTGAGAGTCACTTTGGCTACAATAATACCAGCAACTCGATCGCTCAGGTGCCGTCCGCGGGCAGCAAAGTGCAGGGCGTCGTTTTCTTTGACCACGAGGTGGTGTATCGCGGCGTGCATCATGTCGCTTTGGGCGCGTCTGGAGTAACGATAGGGGCTTGGGCTCACGCTGGTGGCCAGTCCGTGCCGGGTAATTTTTGGATACACACCTCGGGTAGCGAAACCTATAAAAGCGAAGCCACCGAAGCCGACTTTCCTGTCTCCGGCCTTTACCACGCTATTATCGTTAATGCCGGCACTGTGGTCTCGGGCGAAGGAGCCTGGCCGTTTGGGGAGGCGGCCTTCGGCCGGGCCTCGGCCTATGAGTGGGGCTCGATCGAATGGGACGAGAACACCGTTTACACGCAGGACGAAACCTTCGCCACGCCCCCGGCTGAATGCCGTGCCGCCGTGAACTTCCCGGTGAGGACCTACCTTGGCGGCGCGCCCAATGCCACGGTGGTGTTTGATCCGCCCAGCGGCAGTTTTGAACCGGGTCATCACCCGGTGGTGTGCCGGGTGAACTACGCATGGGGGCCCACGAAGGTCCTGCAGTTCGACGCCAAAGTGAACGCGACTCCGGGCCCCTGCCCGAAGGACATCATGGTGGTGACCGCCAACGGTGGCACGGCCATGGTAACGTTGAAGCATCCCGACATTTGCGCCACGGGATCCGATATCCGCCGGAACCGCTGGGTGCTGGATACCAATAATAACGCCGTCATCGAATCCCTTTACGGGCCGGCTCCCGCCATTGAGCAAGTGGCTCTCCCGCCGGGGACCTACACCGTCGGCGTCTCAGGGGGGCGGTCCGATGATTGCGGTTCCTACAGCTGCTCGTTCCAGGTCACCGTCCTGCCATCCTATGCTCTCCCGGAGGACCGACCCGGTGACACCGACGGCGACGGCATTCCCGACTGGCTGGAACTGCTCGCCCACACGAATCCGCTGGACGCGGAGGACCGGTTCGAGATGCGCATGACGACGGAGCCCGCTGGAATGCGCCTGGCGTGGGAAGGACGGGCCGGGGTGGCCTACCAGGTGGAGGAAGGAGGCCTCGACGCCGAGGGCTGGAGCCCCGCCGGTCCGGTCATTTCACCCAACACCGACGGCCCACAATCTCTGCTGGTCCCCACGACCGGCCACAGCAGACGCTTTTTCAAGCTGAGCGTGGTCAATCAACCGTGAATCTGTGTTCGGCACAAAAAAACAAAAGACAAAAACAATGAAACTAGCTACTGCATTTTTAATTTCGGCGCTTGTTCAGGGCGAATCCATGGCGCAAAACATGATCGTCAATGGATCCTTTGAAAGTCCGAGTGCGACAACAGGTTACCTGAACTTTCAACAGTTGGAAACGATAGATGGAGCCTGGGTGGTCGAGTCCGCGACATTGGCGTCCGCAGTTCTCAACTCATATTATACCGGAGGAGGAGTTTTATGGCCCAATCCCATAGCCGGCACACAATTTCTTTATATTGGCAATGCCGCAACCGCAGCCCGCATCGCACAGACATTCACAATAACAGCTACCGGCGTTCACCATCTCTCATTTCAATTATCAGATTTCTCCAGCCCTTTTGCTAATCCGGGCTGGGTGGCGGGCGCAATTGTTCTTGTCGATATCGTGAATGTCACATCCGCTGAATCAATAATCGGTGGGCCAAAAACGTTTCAAACCGGGGCATTGTCCGGATTTGGAACTTACTCCTTGAACTTCTCACCGACAGCAGTGGGCGCGCACAAGATTACGTTTACTTCAGTTCTCAATCACGCTTCAATTCTAGACGATGTGCAGATAGTGTCAGTCTCCACGGAAGGATTGAATGTTGAGGCGAAAGCGTCAAGCGCCGTTGCCGTTGAGTGGCCCAGTGTAGCGGGAAAAAACTATAGAATTCTTTATTCTGAAGATATGGTTTCCTGGTTCCCTCAGGATGACGTATTTCCAGGAACCGGCCAATTGTTGCGATACTTCGACAAGCTCGACACATCAAGAAAATTCTACAGGGTTATTGAGATTTCTCAATAGAAGGCCTTCCAACATTCCACGAGTATGACCCCGGAAGCATGTGCAGCCCCTGGGACCGCCGCCGTCCCGAGCGGCTTACAACAACCGGCGACAGCCGCACTATTCCCCGGTTGGAAGAGTGGCCTTCGCAAAACGGGAGACCGCTCGAGGACGGCGGCGGTCCCAGGGGCCGCACATGATTCCGGGGTCACACTCCATTCCACCATCAGCATCAGGCAGCGGGTTCAATGCATATACAGGGGCAAGCGATCCAGTTCAACCGCCTGCGAAGAACGATGAATACCAGCGATCAAATGATCAACCATTTTCCTAATCGAGTGTGCCTCAGAATTCGCGGCGCGTCCACACTGTGCATGGGATGGGCGCTCCTATCGCTCACCGTACCGACGAGCGCCCGGGCTGCGGTGGAGTATTATTCGCTCGGCACCAGTATCAACGGCGGCGGCACCAGCAACGGGCCTGGTCAAACCAGCGTGACTTCGACCTGGTCGTCGGCAGAGGGCAGTGAACCTGGTCGGTTGATTTCTCTCTCCGCGTTCGCTTCCGCCGGGCTTTCCGGGAATTCAATGAACTTCGACTGCGAATGCGAATTCAGTTACAACGCCGATTCCAGCCTCCACCCGGACTGGCATGCTGGCGTCCGCGCTGACTTGTTAGCGGCAGTGACTTTTGACCACCCGGTGGTATACCGGGGCGTCAGCAACAGTTACGCTTCGATATCGGTCTTAAGGATGAGCGCCTACGCCTACAGTGGGAACGGAAACATCTTCGAGGCTCGCGCCCCCGGGTTATCAGATGCTTACGAAACAGCCGGGAGCGCACCTTTTTTCGGGCTGAATCGACTTATCGACCTCCATCCCTTTAGCCAGACGGGTGGAGCGGTTAACGATTTTCCGACTCCTTTGTCTCACCTGGGTGGAGCCCATGCAGGCTCTTTCGGCTCCGTGGAGTGGGATGAGAACACCGTGGTCGGTCAGAATGAACGATATTTTGATGCCACCGGCGTCGCGAGGGGACAGGACTACGACCAGACGATTGATACCACTCCCGGAGGTTGCGATGCTCTTGTGAATTTCCAGCCGCGCACCTGGGCGGGCCGCCCCGCCAATGCCGCAGTCGCGTTTTCTCCGACCACCGGAAGCTTCAGCGTGGGCCGCCACACCGTGACCTGCACGGTGAACTACGCCTGGGGACCAGTGCAGACCTTTCCCTTCACCGTCACCGTCAACGCGGCTCCCGGCCCTTGCCCAAAAAGCATGATGGTAGTCGCCAACGGACTCACTGCGAGCGTTCTCCTGAAACATCCGGCATTCTGCGGCGCGGATCATCGGAATCTGCTGGTTCTCGACGAGCAGGGTGGCGTGATCATCTCAAACGCGAATTCCCCCGCCGAAGTGCAGGCAACCTTTCCAATTGGCAGCAACTACGTGGCCATGTCCGGCACCCGGGATGACGGGTTTGGTTTCTACAACTGTGCGTTTCAAGTCACCGTGCTGCCATCCTATGGCCTCCCCGAAGACCATCCCGACGACAGCGACGGTGACGAAATTCCCGACTGGCTGGAACTGCTCGCCCACACCAATCCGCTGGACGCGGAGGACCGGTTTGAGATGCGGATGACGGCGGCGCCTGCTGGAATGCGCCTGGCCTGGGAGGGCCGGGCCGGGGTGGCCTATCAAGTGGAGGAAGGAGGCCTTGACGTCCAGGGCTGGAGCCCCGCCGGGCCGGTCATTTCCGTCACCAGCGACGGCCCCCAGTCCCTGCTGGTCCCCACGACCGGCCACAGCAGGCGCTTTTTCAAGCTGAGCTTGGTCAATCAACCCTGAAATCAGTGTCCGAAACCGAAGAACCATGAATACCTGCAATCGAACGAATAACCTTTTGGCTTCTCTTGGCGGTGTCGTTGCCTGCCGTGTTCCGTTGATGGGGCTGGGACTCGTTTGCCTCTTTGGCCTCAATTTGGAGAATGCCTTTGCGACAATGACGAGTTATGGCCCCTCTGCATGGGTCAACGGTTCTCAGCAAGGCACACAGACTGGGCAGGCAGTCGCGGCAGACAGGCTTGGGCGCGGATGTTCGAGGAAACAACAGCCTGGCAATGGTCCTGTTCGTGGAAAATTCGAATTATCCATCTCCGCTGCCGCATTTCGAAATTTCCTGAAACAAAAGGCGGGGAAACTCATAACCGAGATGTGAACTCCAAATCAAAAAATCATGAAAACTGAAAATTCTTCCAGCATTCCACCAAGCCACCTGAATCTGTCCACGCCAGTTCCCGTCCCGCAGTCGCGCGGGGTGCTGTGCCTTGGCATGGTGGTGCTTGGCCTGTTCATGGGAAATCTGGCACGGGCTGGTTACGCGGTGCAAGTCAGCGGCTACGCGGGTGCCTACTCGCAGTGGGGAGTTTGGGACCTTCACGGCACGCCCCGTTGGGAGAGTAATCAGCAGAGTGACACCCTGCCTAACTGGGGGCCGGGCGGAAGCATCGGTGCCGCTTCGGGTGGCGGGTTCTCGGGCGATGCCAGCGGAAATGGCGGAGCTCTCATCTTGGAAACCGTGTCATCTGCTGCCAATGCAAGCATCGACATCCCGACCCTCACCATCTCCGGCCATGCGATTGCAACCATGGCTTTAAGCGATACGCCGGCTTCTGGCAGCGCTGGTGCAGATTCTCAGGCGACTATGACGATCTGGAGTAGACATCTTGTACGATTCATAATGTTCATAATCATGTTTATAAATACCATACTGTACTTTTGACCGTACTGTGCCAATAAGTTGAGGATGACACTCTATTTGGACACCCGAAACAACATTTCCGAATTCCGCCGAA
>JANOAS010000066.1:0-18753 GCA_031411255.1 bacterium | reverse complement strand
TGCGCTTCGATGCCTTCCTCGCCGAGATCCGCGATGCAGCACAGGGCCCGGCTTGGGATTTCACCACGGTGAAGGACCTGACTCCAGCGGAGCGGGAGCGGGCTCTGCACGCCTGCGAGCTGAAAGCATCCTTAGCATGCCTCTTCCTCAGTTGCCTCATGCAGGCCCACTGGCATACAGAAGACGGCGCAGCGGCTTGGGGAAACCGGCAGATGCTCACTGCCTTCGGCGAGCACTTCAACCAGCCTGGGACGGGCGGCTTTACCTATGGCTACAATTTGGCTCGTCACAAAGCCTTCGAGTCCGTCAGAGCGGGTCTTGCCCTCGCAGGCTGGCGCGACGAAGACCTGCAGACCGTATCGGAGACACTCGGCACCTGTGACCTGATCGAGGAATTCAGGGAAGGCGTGGAAGCCGCCCGCAACGCGTATGCCCGGCGCATGGCTTTGTTCATGCGCGACCGTCAGGCACTCGCAGCCGCTTTTCCCAAGGAACTGGACTCCGATCCCGATACCGTCACAGAGTGGCGGGCCAAGCTGGAATCCTTCACCCTGGCCAACCTCGTGTCCGACACTCAGATCGCTGCCAATGCAGCCCTGGCGGACCACCGGTTCCAGCTCTACGAAAACCAGTGGAACTACCGTGACCGCTGCTACGTTCCTATAAGTGACCTTGACGCAGCCGAACTCGACGCCAGTCGAAAAGCCTTTCAGGAGGCAGCGGCGGAACGGAGCCTTATGAAATCAGGAGAGCAGTCTGGAGCCCCCCTGATCTACAGCTACTGGTTCATCGCTGATGGGCAGCCCTTCATTTCGAATTCAGATCCGCCCCTCCAAGCCAGCCCCGACGGCCAAAACGCCATCGACCAAACCCGCCTCGCCCCAGCCCTTGAGGCCCGGCGACGCGCCACCGGCACCTACCCCGACACCCTCGATGCCCTCGCCCCCGCCTTTCCCGACGGCCTCCCCCACGATGTCGCCACCGGCCATCCCTTCTTTTACCAGAAGTCCCCGGACGGCACCTCCAGACTCTGGGGCACCGGCCTCGACCAGACCAGCCACGGCGGTGACCCAAAAAAGGACGTCCTCTTCAAGCTGCCCAAGCCGCAGTAGCCCGCATACGCGGTGGGCACACTCCAAATCCAGGTGAAGCCGGAATCTCCCCCAATCCATGGACTCGGCGGCCCTCCCTTCCGGCTCCCACGACGCTTTTGTTTCACAAGATCGCATCTTTCCCTTGCACATCCCCTTCCACACGGCATGGTAGCCATCGCGGGATAGAGCAGCCCGGTAGCTCGTCAGGCTCATAACCTGGAGGTCGTTGGTTCAAATCCAGCTCCCGCAACCATTTCAAAAACCCGGCCACCTTCGCGGTGGCCGGGTTTTTTTATTTTTCCCTTCCCCCTGGCCGCAGTCGTGGCATTGTTTGCCCCCGTGCCAGACTCACCAGAAGACCAGCCAGCCACCTACCCCAGCGAGTTCCAGAAGAAAACCTTGTGGGGTGCCGTCACCGGACTTTCCATGGTCCTCATCGGCGCCGTTGCCCTCCTCATCATCTGGCTGCTCACGCGCATCTTCGACTTCCTCCAGCCCGTCCTCGTCCCCCTCGCCATCGCCGGCATCATCGCCTACCTGCTGGAGCCCCTCATCAAGCGCCTCCACCAGCGCGGCCTGAAGCGCGGCACGGCCATGCTCGTCGTCTACATCGGCTTTCACAGCCTGTTTGCCGTCCTCATCTGGCTTATCGTGCCGCCCGTTATCAGCCAGAGCATCAAATTCGTCAACACCAACGAACTTTCCGGCAAGTTCCTTTCCGGCGTGGCCCAGCTCCTCGAGCCCGGCCATGAGAAAACCACGGCAGGAGCCGCAGCCGACACCCCTAAAACCACGCAACCGGCAACCACCACCCCAACCACACCCCCGGCTCCCCCGGCAGACACCAATCCCGGAGCCCCCCCCGCCCCGGCCACTGGAGAAACCCCGCCAGCAGCAAACTCCAGCTCGCCGCTTAATCTCGGCACCCTCTCGAAGAGCGTCGACACCCAGCTGAAAAACGCCTCTGCAAACTGGAATGAGAGCCTCCACCTCATCGCCAAGAAAGGCACAGAGTGGTGGAACGAGCACAAAACCGAACTCACCGCCAAGGCCGGCGGGTGGGCCATCAGCAAACTCCAGGGCGCCCTCGGCCTCGTCGGATACCTCATCGGGATCATCCTCGTCCCCCTCTACCTCTACTATTTCCTGAAGGAAAGCGCCGCCATCTCCAGCACTTGGTCGGACTACCTGCCTCTCAAGCAGTCCCAGTTTAAAACCGAGGTGGTCGACACCCTCAACGAGATCAACGGCTACCTCATCTCCTTCTTCCGCGGCCAGATGCTCGTCAGCATGATCGACGGCATTCTCGTCGGCATCTTCCTCACCATCATCGGGCTGCCCTACGGCCTGCTCATTGGCGTCTGCGTCGCCCTGCTTGGCCTGCTTCCCTACATCGGCAGCCTCATTTGTTGGATTCCGGCCGTCGTCATTTCCTTCGCCCACTTCAGCCAGACCCGGGTCCTCCCCATCGACAGCAAGGTCCTCGAAGTCTTTAAAAACAACCCGTCCGGCCCCAACAGCCCCATCCACCTCGTGAACGGAGAAATGGTGGCCAACGCCCCCAATCAACTCCTCCTTTACGTCGACGGCCATCCCCTGCTTTACGAATATGTGAACACATGGGGCTGGTTCCCGCACCAGATCTGGGTCTACCCCGTCATCGTCACCCTCATCTTCATCATCGTTCAAAAGATCAACAGCTTCTTCACCACCCCCCGCATCGTGGGTGATTCCGTCGGCCTCCACCCCCTGACCGTCATTTTCTCCGTTCTCTTTTGGTCCCTGCTCATCGGCGGCTTCCTCGGCGCCCTGCTCGCCGTCCCCCTCACCGCCGCAGTGAAAGTCCTCTTCCGCCGCTACATCTGGGAGCGCCGCCTCCAGCCCCAGACCGTCGGCGGAGCCGCCGCAACAGCCACAGCCACCGTCCCCGAAGCCCCCGCCAAGCCAGCAAAGCCCGCGAAATAAACTCGCCCACTAAATCCAAAATCCGCATTCCGCTTTCCGCCTTCCGCATTCCAAAATCCCATGTCCCTCTTTGATCTCACAGGCAAGACCGCCCTCGTTTCCGGAGCCAGCCGAGGCCTTGGCAAAGGCTTCGCCCTCACCCTCGCCCGCGCCGGAGCCGACGTCGCCACCACCAGCCGCACCCTCGCCTCACTTCAGGAAACCCAGGCCCAGATCGAGGACCTCGGCCGGCGCTGCATCCCGCTCGAACTCGACGTCCGCTCCCACGAGAGCATTCAGACCGCCGCCCGGGGAGCCCTCGCCGCCTTCGATGGCAAACTCGACATCCTCGTCAACAACGCCGGGTGCAACGTGCGCAAGCCCGCCGTCGACGTCACCTGGGACGACTGGAACCTCATCCTCGAAACCAACCTCCGCGGGCTCTTTTTCCTCGCCCAGGCCATCGCCCGCGACGGCATGATCCCCCGCAGCGGCGGCCGCATCATCAACATCGGCAGCGTCACCTGCCAGTCTGGCTACGCCGGCCTCGCCCCCTACGGTGCCAGCCGCGGCGGCGTCGCCCAGCTCACCAAGAGCCTCGCCCACGACTGGGGCCGGCACGGCATCACCGTCAACACCCTCGCCCCCGGCTGGTTCAAGACCCAGCAGAACCGCGTCATGTACGAGGACACCGGCTGGGTCGACTACCTCTGCGAGCGCATCCCCCTCGGCCGCCCCGGCGCCCCCGGCGACCTCGACGGAGCCCTCCTCTTCCACGCCTCCGAGGCCTCCGCCTACGTCACCGGCCAGACCCTCTTCGTCGACGGCGGCATCACCGTCGGCGCCGTCCGCGCCCTCCCCAAGCCGCCCGTGGCTTGAAACAAAGTTACCTAGGGCGGAAAAACCGCAGTTCCACGGGCACGTGATTCCACAGAAAATCACTTTTGACCTCCCTCCCCGGAAGATGCACAATTGAATTGACTCGCCCGGCTTAAACCACCTCACCCATGACCTTTACCGCCCCCCTTCCAGCGGGAGTCGACTTTCCCGAAGAAACCTGGCTGCCTGCCATCGTGCGGCGCCACGGGAGCACGCTGGACATAACCGCCGACGACTCGGCAGCCTGCGCGACGGAGAATCCTGCCACCATCAAGGAAAGGCGGGAAGCCTTGGAGAAATGGCTGGCCAGCAGCGCTGCACAGCCAGTCTGCCAATGGGACGACGCGGCCGTCGCAGACCTCCGCTGGCAGGGGTTGAAAGCAAAATACAAACTCTGAACACGTGCGTCTGCTGGTCGATACAAACGTCTGGCTGGACGTGGCCCTGAACCGACCGGCTGCTGTGGATTCAGCCGCATTTCTCCGGCATTGCGCCCTGCGGAACGATTCCCTCTGGCTGGCGTGGCACACCGTCGCCAACCTGGACTACATTCTCAAAAGGGCCAAAATGACGGAAGAGAATCGCGAGCAACACCTGCGAAGCATTCTGACGCAGGCCCGAATTGCCGCCACCGACGAAACGGACGCCCTGCACGCATTGAGCCTCCGTTGGAAAGACTTCGAAGACGCCCTCCAGGCTGCGGCGGCTCAATGCTGCCATGCCGCTCTGATCATCACGGGCAACACCGCCAACTTTTCGACAAGCCCGATCCCCGCCATCAGTCCTGCTGAATTTATAAGAGGCCACCCGCTCCCGCCGCACTCAAGCCCCCCTTGCTGAGGACATCCCTCCTCCCCTCACCCCTCCAGCGTCCTGAAAAAGCACGTCTGCGCGCCCGTGTGGCAGGCAGGCCCCGCGGGATCTACCAGCACCAGCAGGGTGTCCCCGTCGCAATCATAGCGGATTTCCTTCACCTTTTGCGTGTTGTTCGACGTCGCCCCCTTGTGCCACAGCTCCTGCCGGCTCCGGCTCCAGAACACAGTCTCCCCCTTCTCCTGCGTCAGACGCAGAGACTCCGCATTCATCCAGGCCACCATCAAGACCTCCTTCGTGGTGGCATCCTGCACGACCGTGGTGATCAGACCCCGGTCATCAAACTTCAACTTCGCTGCTTCAACTGACATATCCCCCACCAGTGCCGGAAAAACCCACCCCGGTCAAGCCGCCACCTCGGCCAAAAGCCGCCTGCGCTGCCGCGTGATATTCGCGATCAATCCTGTGCACAGGCGGATTCGCCCTTTTTCGAACCACGTTCACCTTTCTTTGCTCGCCAAACACTCCAGGCCAGATAGCGTTGCTCGTTGATGCCCCGCCACACCAAAGCTGTCCACTGCCCAACCACCGCGGCCCCTTCCGAAGGTGCGCCGCTGGTCTGGCACGAACCAGGAACTTTCGAGCGTGGCATTGCTTCGGGATTCGTCGATGATGCCGTGTCCAGCGACGGACTGCACTGCATGCAGCCCTCCTCGACTGAACCTCCCGGCGGCGGGGGCGCATCCTTCATCAACCATGCCCCTAAAGCGCCGCTCGAACCCTCTGCGAAATCATGATTACTGAAGCCGAGCTTCATGCCCTGCTGACCGACCTGAAGTCTGACCGCATCGAGCGAACCACCTCCACTTCCAACACGGACAAGTTTTCCCAGGCCGTCTGCGCCTTCGCCAATGACTTTCCCGCCCACCGCCAGCCCGGCTACCTGCTCGTCGGGGTCAAAGATGACGGACACCCCTCGGGATTAAAGGTCACCGACGACCTCCTTCAGACCCTCGGTGCCCTGCGCTCCGACGGGAACATCCAGCCCATGCCCGCCCTTACCGTCTCTCGTTTCTCGCTTCCGGCGGGCGATGTGGCCGTGGTGGAGGTCCTCGCTGCCGATCTCCCCCCCGTCCGCTACAAGGGCCGCGTTTATCTCCGTGTCGGACCTCGTCGTGCCACCGCCACCGAGCAGGAGGAACGCATCCTTACCGAGCGCCGCGTCTCCCACGCCCTCACCTTCGATGCTCTCCCGTGCCTGGACAGCTCCCTGGCCGACCTCTCAGAAGACCGCTTCCGCCTCACCTACCTCCGCCACGCCGTTTCCGAGGAAGTCATTGCAGAAAACGGACGCCCGCTCAAGCAGCAGCTCGCCAGCCTTCGCTTCTTCGACCTGCGTCAGGATTGCCCCACCAACGCTGGCATCCTCGTCCTTGCCGACCGGCCCATGCACTACCTGCCCGGCGCCTGCGTTCAGTTCGTTCGCTACGCCGGCCCCGATCTCGCCAGTGAAATCCTCGACGAAAAACGTGCCCTCGGCGACCTCCGCACCCTTCTGCAAACGCTCGACCTCATCGTCGATGCCAATCTCCACCAGCGCCCGGTGCTCGAGGCCGGAGGTTTCGTCGAAACCATGATCCACGACTATCCCCGCGTCGCCCTGCGTGAACTCCTGCTCAATGCGGTCATTCATCGCAACTACCAGTCCACCGCCCCCATCCGCTTCTATTGCTTCTCGGACCACATCACCATCGGCAACCCGGGAGGCCTGTACGGCGATGTCACCGCTGAGTCCTTCCCCCGCACCACCGGCTATCGGAATCCCATCATCGCCGAAGCCACCCGCGTCCTCGGCTACTCCAACCGCTTTGGTCAGGGCATCGCGCGCACCACCAAAGCTCTGGAAATAAATGGCAATCCGCCTGCCGAGTTCCACTTCGACGCCCACAACTTCTCGGTAACGCTGAAAGCTAAACGATGAAGGAGGAAGGGCCCGATTTGAAGCCGCGCAAAAAGGAGTTTGCCCTTCATGGTGGTGGCATCCTGCACGACCGTGGTGATCAGACCCCGGTCAAGCCGCCACCTCGGCCCGCCTGAAATGGAAGCCGACTGGTTGTGCGGCCTCAGCCGCTGGCAGCTTCACCCCGCTGCTCCGAGACCAATCCAACCGGATTTTCTTTTGATTCCACGGTAGGTCCGCGCCCTTGTTTCGATTCGTCCCAACTCCAAACCGAAGACTCCGCCGCCCGCCATGCCAAAATCACCACCCATTCCCTGCAAACCGGAAGAGACGTGGCTGTCCCGCCTGGGAAGGCTCAACGTCGCCCCGGACAGGGGCGATGGCAGGGGGTGCGCTCCTCACAAGCCGCTGCTGCTGCTGGCGATGATGCAGATGGTTGCAGACGGCCACCTGTCCACGCCCAGGCTGGAGCTGTCAGCTGACCTGGTGTTTCGTTTTCAAAACTTCTGGCCCATCGTCGAGCCCCGCCGCGGCAACAAGGGCGATGCCACCATGCCCTTCCATGCGCTCGGCCCGCAGCGGGACGGCATCTGGGCGGCGACGCTCGCCTCAGACGACCGGCCCTCGACCTCCCGCGACACGACGAAATGTGTGATCATTGACCCGGAGTTGTGGTCCCTGCTGCAAGCACAGGACTTTCGCCGCCGCGCCGCCACTTGTCTCATCTCCACCTATTTTCCTGCGCAGGAACAGGTCGCCCTCTTTCTTGCCTGCGACCTTCCGTTCCCAAGCGGCGCCGAGCTTGCTGCGCTGATGACCAGGACGCTGAGTGACAACAGGCTTCTGGAGACCGGACGAAATGCCAGATTTCGCGGACAAATCATTACCGGCTACTACTTCACCTGCGCTCTCACAGGATACCGCCTCACAACCTCCTCGGGAGCCTTCATCGTTGAGGCGGCCCACATCCGGCCGGTGGCAAAAAAGGGCCCGAATGAGCGGACAAACGGGCTGGCACTGACGCCCGACAGCCACTGGATGTTTGATGAAGGTCTCTGGACCCTCGACGACCACTACCGAATCATGATCGCCGGAAAGCAGCACTTTGCAGATTCCATTCCCGCGCCGGGGATGTCGCTTCGGGACTACGACGGACGCCAGGCTCATTTCGACCCGCGCACCCCGATCAGACCGGCAGCGGAAAACCTGCTGTTCCACCGGGAGCAAGTTTTTCGCGGCCGCTAATCCCAGCCTGCCCTCCGGCGCCGGCGCTCAAGCCGCACTGGCACTGGGGGTTTCTGCGTGACCACCTGATCGACCTCCTGCTCCTCCAAGCGGCGCTGCCATTGGTTCTGCTGGTCCAGGGGGCGGGGCCGACAATCAGTTATTTGATTGAACCTCAATACCAACCACAAGCCACCGACATCAACTCGATTTTCCCCGTCCATTTTCCCCTCTCCCTCATTCGCTTTTATTTGCGTCCATTCGCGTCCATTCGCGGTTGACTGCGTGCCCCGTGCCGCTCCCCACCCCGTGCCCCGCGCACGTGCAATCCGAAATCCAAAATCCGCATGCCGAATTCCCTATTTCCCCGGCTCGTCCCAGACGAAGTGTTCTAGGCGGAGGCGGCTGGCGAGGTCGCGGGCTTCCGGGGCGCGGGCGGAGCGGGAGCGGGCGAGGCGGTTGGCCAGGGCGAGGGCGGCGGACCAGTCCTTCTTTTTCGTAAGGACGTCGAGGGCGGCAAAGGCGGCGCGGGTGGGCCACTCGGCTTCGCGTTTTGATGCGGTGTCGAGGGAGGCGGCGAGGTCCGTCCAGAGGGCGAGGGCCTCGTCCAGGCGGCCCAGCTTGTTGAGGCACTGGCCGCGGCGGCAGAGCGCCTGCTGGCGGATCCCGGCGGGCAGGTCCTTGAGGGCGAGCAGGCGGTCAAATGTTTCCAGCGCCTCGGCCGGACGGGTCTGGCCGGTGGCGGTGGAGGGCAGGAGGAGGATTTCCCCCCGGGCGCAGAGGGTGGCCAGCCGCTGGGGTTCAGTCGGCGGCGGCTTGGCGCTGAGCAGGCTGTCCAGCAGCTCCAGCGCCTGGTCCGTGCGGCCCTGGCGGGTGCGGATGACGGCCTGCTGGAAGCGCGCGGGCAGGGCGAAGTCCTCGTCGGCCTTCGCCGCCTCCTGGTAGTAGCCGAGCGCCTTCTCCATCGCCGCCGGGGTGGGCAGCCGGCTGGCCGCCCCGGCTGCCAAGAACCACGCGGAGCCGTCATCCTCGGTCGTTTCCTCCCCCAGCTTTTGGTACTGCTGCAGCGCCGGGCCGGGTTCGCCGCGACGCAGGTAAAGCTCAGCCAGCTTCAGCCTGAGGTCGCGCCGCAGCGGGTCGTCCTCGTGTTTTTTCAGGAAATCCACGGCCAGATCCACGGCGGCGTCCGGGCGGTTGTCGGCGTCCTCGATCCAGACGGCCAGCCAGTCGTGCCGGGCCGCCAGGGCGGGCGAGCCCGGATATGCGCGCGCCAGCCGGAGGAGCTGGCGGGCCTCGACCGGGCGGGGAGGTCTGGCCGTCAGCGAGAGTTCAGCCAGGGCCGTCTGTGCCGCGACGGCTCTGGGGTCTGTGGTGAAATCACGCAGGAACCGCTGAAGCGTGTCCTCAGCCGCCTCGGGCCGGTCCGCCGCCGCCTCCGCCAGCCCGCTCTCCAGGAGGAGTGTGGCCTGCAGATCGGGCCGGGAGCCCAGCCCCCTCAGGTCCGCCCCGCCCCCGGCGAGCACGGCGGCCAAGCTGGCATTGTATTGCAGCGCGGCTTTTTTCCCGGGGTCCCGGGTGAGGTCCGCCGCCTCCTGAAAATGAGTCTGCGCCTCGGCAAAGTGGGCCGTCGCCCAGTTCGTCTGCCCTGAAACCACGGCGGCCCGCGCCCGCAGCGGGGACGGCACGGGCACGCGCGCCAGATCCGTGACTGCGGCCAGGGCTGAAGCCGCCTGTTTCTCTGCGAGTGAGATTTCCGCCAGCCGGACCAGCGCCTCCGCATGCAGCGGGTGCTCCGGAAACTTGGCGACGAATCCGCGAAAACCGTCCGCCGCCGCAGCGGGCTCCCCGGCTGCCTGGGCGGCGGCCGCCCGGTAAAAGACGGCCAGCGCCGCGAGGTTGGGCTCCGGATTTGCCTCCCACGTGGCCAGCAGCGGCCTGACTGACGGCCCGGCCAGCGCTCCCGTCTCCTCCAGCAGGGCAAAGGCGGCCCCGAGCTGCGGGTTTGTCACCTCCAGCGGGATCAGCTCCACCAGCTGGCGCACCGCCACCGGCAGCATGCCCTCCGCCGCCCGCGCCCGGGCCAGGAGGAGCTGCGCCATGAAGGCCGCCCCGCCCTGCTCCGCCGCCGCCAGCGTCTCCAGCAGTGGCACCGCCTCCGCCGGCCGGCTCAGGGCCAGGAGCACACGGGCCCGGAGCAGCACCACGGCCGCATCACCCTCCAGCCCCAGTAGCCGCTGGCCGGCCTGCTCGGGGCGCCCCAGTTCGATCTCCAGCGCCGCCGTCCTCAGCCGCGCCTCCCGCGCCAGACCGGGATCTGTGGAACCCAGAGCCGGCTTCAGCACCGCCAGAGCAGCCTCCGGCTCCCCGGCCTCCACCCGCCACGCCGCCACGCCCAGCAGCGCCTCCTGAAAAAACGGGCCACCCGCCGCCGTGGCAAGCGGGCCGGCCAGATCGGCTGCGGCAGACCATTTTCCCTGCGCCGCCAGTGCCTGCGCCCGCCAGAAGCTCGACTCGGGCGTCTCCGGCCAGCCGGTCGCTTTCATCAGCTGCCCGATTTTTGCCCTGTCCCCCGCCCGCACCGCCGCCTCCAGCGCCCCCACGTCCGCACGCACCGACTTCTCCGGCACCACGCGCACCGGCCTGGCCGGAGCGGCCACCGCCCCGCCGCAAAGCCCCAGCGCAGCCGCCGCCACCACGGCACACCCCGCCTTCCAGGCCGGCGGCCAGGATTTTCCGGTCAAATGTCTCCCCACTTCCGCCTTCATGCGCCGCCACCCATCGCCCAACTCTCCGCACTGCGCAACGCGACCGTCTTCACTGCTGACGGCTGATCCGGAAAAACCACTTTGGGCGCTGGGAGGCGGAGGTGATGATGTTCGTCGTTCCCGTGGTTGAACTGGCGCCTTCACTGAACCGGTAAGTCCAGTTCACCAGATCATCACTGGCGTAAATGTCGTAAACTCCCCCCGCCTCGCTGTCCCATTTCAGGGAGATCCCCAGCGTATCCCCGTTGCGCAGAAACACGCTGGCGGCGGGGTTGGACGGCGGTTTTCTCGTGTAGGGGATGACCTCGATGTCATCAATGCTGGTCCGCTCCGCATAGCCGCCCGTGCGGGCCACAAAGGCAAAGAGATCCGTCGGCTGCGGTTGGTAGCTGGCCGGCACCGGCACCGGGCCCAGGAATGCCTGGCCATTCACCCTGAGCATCACGCTGCCCGGCTGGCCCGGCGCGGTGCGGTACTCGATCTGCACATCCTGGAACTGGCCGGAGAGGACGGGCGAATCGTGGCGGGCACCGGGCTGCTCCACGCCATTCACCCGCACGGTGTGCCGGGGATCCGAAAAGGTGATGAAATCCACCCCAAGCCCCTGCGCGTAGCCGCCGACCTGGTTGCTCGCCGTGTCCACCGCCGCCGCCGCCGGCTTCAGGTACAGCCCGAACCCGTCGGCGTAGGGCGCTAATAGGGGTTTGATGAGGGCGTATTTGAACCTGGCGCTGAATCCGTAGGTGCACGGGTTCAGCTGGGGCAGGACAAACTGGGTTCTGGTAAACAGCGTCGCTTCATCCGTCAGCCTCAGCGCATCAAGGTTCATTCCCACCACCGCCGGCTTGTCGGAGGCCAGGGTGGAAAAATCGCTGAACTCCGTCGTGCCGGTGGCAAATCCGCTAAAATTCTGACGGTAAAACTTCGTGTCGCGCGTCCTGATCCGGCCGGCCGCGCCCTGCCCGGCGGCGCCGCCATTTCCGTCCAGCCCGCCACTGACTAAAAACTGGGCCGTGGGCAGAGTGGTCACGCCGCTCCCGGTGACGAGGATCGTCCCGCCCGCGCCGCCACCACCGGGGGCCCCGGCCCCGCCGTAGCCGCCCTTGCCACCGTAGCCGCCGTATGAACCATTGCCGCCCCGTCCTCCAGATCCGCTGCCGTTGGACCCGGCTTCGCCCACGCTGCCAAAGGCCCGCGATGCCCCTCCCGGCCCGGCTCCCGGCCCGTAGAGCGGCTCGATGTCCGCAGCCGTCCCCGCCGCCGTCGCATTTCCCGCCGCGCCCTGGCCGCCGCGCGCACTGAGCTGGCCGCCGATGGTGATGCTGCCGCTCGCCCGGATTTCAAAGGCCCCACCGCCCCCGCCCCCGTTTGCGCCATCGCGCCCGCGCACCCCGTTTCCGCCCCAGCCTCCGCTCTCGCCCTGGCCTCCGATGCCGCCTTTTCCCCCGCTGGAGAGAAAGCTGCCCTTGCCACCACCGCCTCCGCCCCCCGAACCGCCTCCGGAGCCCGCTCCGCCCCCGCCGCCGCCGCCACCGCCCTGGCCGGAGCTGCCTCCGCCGCCTCCGGCCAGCGCCACCCCGGACGACAGCTGCATGCCGCCGCCCCCCGTCGCTCCCAGCCGGCCGGAAAGGGCATCGTAGGCATTGCGCCCCTGCGCCCCGGTCGAACCCGGCCCGCCGTCAGCCCCCGCCGCGCCCGTGCCCCCGGCATAGCCACCGCTGGAGGCCGCCGTCGTCGAGCCTGGAATGCCCTGCACCCCGTAGTTGGTCAGCAAGTTCGCGGTGGTGCCGCCGCTGTTGAGATTGACCACACCTGCCGCGCCTGGAGTGCTCGTGCCGGCCTCGCCAGAGGTGGCGTAGCCGCCTAAAACACCCGAGCGCCCGTTTTCCCCGGCATCCCCGTTGTTGGAGAAAAAAGCAGCCCCTCCGGCCCCCCCGTCCCCGCCCAGCACGTAGTGGCAGCACGGCAGCTGGCCGTCCGGCACGCCGGCTGTTCCTTGCGCCCCGCCCGTCCCCGCGCCGTTTCCACCGAAGCCGCCCCCCGCTCCCGGTGTCCTGCCGGAGGCGTCCCCACTTACGATCATCCCGCTGGGAATGAACAGATTTCCCTGCACCACCACCCGCACCGCCAGCGTTCCCGTGAAATTCAGCCGGTCCGCCGCATCAAAAGTCACATCCCCCGTAATGCGCAACTCGCCCACATTGTCCGCACTGCGGGCCAGCGTAAAGGGACGCCCCTTGATTGTCCCGCTGGGGGAAACGCCATTGAGCGTGCCGGCCGCCGTGTCAAAAGTGAACACCTCCGCCCCTGCCATGAAGGGCAGCATCACCAGGCTGGCGAGGCAAAAGCCAGTCTTCTTCGAACTGGAGGCGGGAAAAATGGGGCGTCTGGGGGGCTTCATGTCGGGAAAGGGTGCCAGGTAACTGGAAAACCAGTCTCATGCCATCGGGCCAAGTCTCCACCGAAATCCCAGGGCCGGGCAAGATTAAATTACGGGAGAATCCGGGCTGAATGCCGATTTTTCGACGCAAAGCCCCGACCGGCGCGCCCTTTGGGGCGTAACCATCGTTGTCAGGGGCGTGAAATCCGGTCCATTGCAATCACCGTCCCCTGTGTTAGGCTTCCCCTTCACCCCCTGATCACGCACACCACCCAACCTGCCTCTTCAAGATGTCCGAACCCACTTCGCGCAAACCGCGCCCCAATGAGCCCCGTGAACCCGGGGATCCTAATTTCAACTGGAGAGGCTTCATCCTCCTGTCGATCTGCCTCCTGCTCTTCGCAGGGGCCTACTTGACGCGGAACATCGCCACCCCGCACCCGCAGGAGCTTAAGTTTGGTGAATTTGTCCAGCTCATCAAGGACGACAAGATCGACAAGGAAAAGGGCGTTCGCTACGGACGCAGCTTCGAAACGAGAAAGGAAACGGCCTTCGCCACCCGCATCGACGGCGGCGCCTCGGGCCAGTCGCCCCAGGTCGAAACGGAAATTTGGGCGGAAAAGGTCGGCAGCACTCCGGTGGGCAAAATGCCGGACGGCAAAACCCAGACCTTCGACGACCTCCTCGCGGAAAAGGGAATCAAAGTCCAGGGCATGGAAACCAGCACCGGCTTCTGGAGTTCCGGCATCGTCACCCTCATAAGCGTCGGCCTCATGATCGCCGTCGTCTACTTCCTCTTCCGCCAGCAGATCAAGATGGCGGGCCGCGGTGCCATGAGCTTCGGCAAGTCAAAGGCAAAACTGCTCAACTCCGACCGGAACAAAGTCACCTTCAAGGACGTGGCCGGCTGTGACGAGGCAAAGGAAGAAGTCTGGGAGCTGGTGGAATTCTTGAAGGATCCGAAGAAGTTCCAGCGCCTCGGCGGGAAAATCCCCAAGGGCATTCTCATGGTCGGCCCTCCCGGAACAGGCAAGACCCTCCTCGCCAAGTCCATCGCTGGCGAGGCGGACGTGCCCTTCTTCAGCATCAGCGGGTCGGATTTCGTGGAAATGTTCGTCGGCGTTGGTGCCAGCCGCGTGCGCGACATGTTCGAACAGGGCAAAAAGAGCGCCCCGTGCCTCATTTTCATCGATGAAATCGACGCCGTCGGCCGCCACCGCGGTCACGGCATGGGCGGCGGTCACGACGAGCGCGAACAGACGCTGAACGCGCTCCTCGTTGAGATGGACGGCTTCGACACTCAGGAGGGCGTCATCATCATCGCCGCCACCAACCGCCCCGACGTCCTCGACCCCGCCCTGCTCCGCCCCGGTCGTTTCGACCGCCAGGTCACCGTCAGTCTGCCGGATTTCAAGGGCCGCGAGGCCATCCTCAAAGTCCACGCCAAGAACGTCAAGATGGGCGCTGACGTCGACCTCGCCGTCATCGGGCGCGGCACCCCCGGCTACTCCGGTGCCGAGCTGGCCAACGTCATCAACGAGGCCGCCCTCACCGCCGCACGCAAGGGGCAGAAATCCATCGGCCATGCCGACATGGAGGAGGCCCGCGACAAGGTGCGCTGGGGCAAGGAGCGCCGCTCGCTCGCCCTCTCCGACAAGGAAAAGGAAAACACCGCCTACCACGAGGCCGGCCACGCCATTCTCAACGAACTGCTGGAGCACACGGACCCGCTGCACAAGGTGACCATCATCCCCCGCGGACCGGCTCTCGGCGTCACCATGTTCCTGCCGGAAGTGGACAAGTTCAGCCTGCGCAAAAACGAGCTGCTCGACGACCTCGTCGTCGCCATGGGCGGCCGCGTGGCGGAGGAAATCGCCTTTGGTGATGTGACCAACGGCGCCGTCGGCGACATCCGCCAGGCCACCCGCATTGCCCGCCACATGGTGTGCGAGTGGGGCATGAGCGAGAAGCTCGGCATGGTTGACTACGGCTCCGGCGACGAGCCAGTCTTCCTCGCCCGGGACATGGCCAGCCGCCGCGCCAACTACAGCGAGGACACCGCCCGCATGATCGACGAGGAGGTGAAGCGCCTCATCGACGAGGCCTACGCCAAGGCCCTGCACCTCCTGCACCAGTATCGTGCCCAGATGGACGTCATGGCCCGCGCCCTGCTCGACTACGAGACGCTCGACCGCGCCAACGTTCAGGAAATCATGAAGCATGGTTCCCTCCTGAACCCGCCCACCAACACACGCCCGCCGGCCCCGCCGCCGCCCGCTCCCGTCACCACGCCGGAGCCGGATGCCCGCCCTGCTCGTGAGAGCGAAGGCGGCCCCTTCACTGGCGACCTCGTCCCGGCCTGACCCGCCGGGGACGGCGCCGCTTTAGCCGCTCATTCACAGGCCCTGTTTGCCCCGCCGGGCTGGCAGGGCCTGTTTTCTTCCCACCAGTCTCATTTTCCTCTCATGCATCTCGTCATCGCCGGCTCCGGCGTCATCGGCCTCAGCACCGCTTGGTATGCGCAGCAGCGCGGGCACAAAGTCACCCTCATCGACCGCAGCGTCCCCGAGGATGCCGGCGGCTGCTCGTTCGGCAATGCCGGCATGGTCGTCCCCAGCCACTTCGTCCCACTCGCCGCCCCCGGCATGGTCGCCCTCGGGCTGAAGTGGATGTGGAACCCGGAGAGCCCCTTTTACATCAAGCCGCGCCTGGATTTCGGCCTCATGTCCTGGGCGTGGAAATTCATGCGCGCCGCCACCCCGGCTCACGTGGAAAAGGCCGCCCCCCTCATCCGCGACCTCAGCCTCGCCAGTCGTGCCGCCTTTGAGGAACTCTCCCTCCAGGGCGACTTCGGCCTCGTGAAAAACGGCCTCCTCATGCTGTGCAAGGAAGCCCGCACCCTGGACGAAGAGGGCCACACCGCAGAGAAAGCCCGCCAGCTTGGCGTCCCGGCCGAGGTTCTCGATGCCGCAGCCACCGCCGCCATCGATCCCGGCGTCCGCATGGACGTCGCCGGCAGCGTCTATTTTCCCCTCGACTGCCACCTCTCCCCCAGCCGCTTCATCGCCAGCCTCCGGCAGCGCCTGGAGGACGGCGGCGCCACCTTCCTCACCGAGACCGAGATCACCGGCTGGCGGCGCTCCGGGCGGAAAGTCGAAGCCGTCCAGACCAGCCGCGGCGACGTCACAGGCGATGAATTCCTCCTCTGCGGCGGCTCCTGGTCCCCCACCATCGCCCGCGACCTCCCCGTTTCCCTGCCCATGCAGGCCGGCAAGGGCTACAGCGTCACCGTGCCCAACCCGCGCCAGCTCCCCCGGCTCTGCTCCATTTTCACCGAGGCCCGCGTCGCCGTTACCCCCATGGACGGCACCCTGCGCTTCGGCGGCACCATGGAGATCGCCGGGTTGAATACCGACATCAACCCCGTCCGCGTCCAGGGCATCCTCAAGGCCGTGCCCAAATACTTCCCAGACTTCCAGCCCTCGGATTTCACCGACCTCCCCGTCTGGCGCGGCCTCCGTCCCTGCTCTCCGGACGGCATGCCCTACCTCGGCCGCTTCGCCGCCTGTGACAACCTCTCCACCGCCACCGGCCACGCCATGATGGGCCTCTCCCTCGCCCCCGTCACCGGGCAAATCATGGCCCGCCTCCTCTCCGGCGAGGCCCCCGGCTTCGACCTCACCCTCATGAGCCCCGACCGCTACGCCTGAAACAATCCGCCCCCACCCACGCGCCCATTCGCCCAAAAAACCGACTGCCGACTCCTGCATACCGCCCCCTTCCTTCTACGCCACAGGCGATGCATCCTCCAGCCTGGGGATTGGTTGGGAAATCGGAGGCCACCCCCAGTCCCAACTCCGCCCGTCCGGAGTCCTGAGCCGGAGCGGAGCGGAATAGAGGCAGGGATGGCGCATTGAGTCGGGCCACCCCTCCCTCCGAACCGGACGGGCGGTTTTCCCGCATCCGGCTCTCCAGTCTGCGAGTGAGTCAAGTCTCCTGCGGACACTGGGGGGCGAGGGGCAGCGAGGCTTGGGGCATGGCGGCGCTTCGAGGACCAAGCGGCCCTGCCTTTTCTGCCGCGCACGTCAATTGGAAGGCAGGGCGGGCTGGTCCTCCAGCCGCCGCAGCGCACCGGGCTGGCGGGCACCGGGCTTGGGGGCTCGGTGGCTTGGAGAGCGCTGGCTTGGGGCGCGGCGAGACTTGCAAAGTCTCGTTCCTTGGGCCTGCGGCCATAAAAAACCGGCGGTGCCTTTTTGGGGCGCCGCCGGTTTCGGAAATCCGGGCGAATGAGTTATTTCTCGATGGCGAGCAGCTCGACTTCGAAGATGAGGGTCGAGTTGGCACCGATGTCACCGGGGCCCTGGGCGCCGTAGGCGAGGTCGGAAGGGATGGCGAGTTTCCACTTGGAACCGACGGGCATGAGCTGGAGGGCTTCGACCCAGCCTTTGATCACGCCGCCCACGGGGAACGAGGCGGGCTCTTTGCGGTCGACGGAGCTGTCGAAGACGGTGCCGTTGACCAGCGTGCCGTGGTAGTGGACCTTCACCTTGTCGGAGGCGGTGGGCTTGGCCCCGTCGCCTTTTTTCAGGACTTCATACTGGAGGCCGCTGGCGGTGGTGGTCACCTCCGGGCGCTTGCCGTTCTTGGCCAGAAATTCCTTGCCTGCTTTCAGGTTCTCCTCGCCAGCCTTGGCATCGCCTTCGGAGGCCTTGGCCTGCATTTCTTCCTGCAGTTTGCTGAGGGTGGCCTGCATTTCAGCGGCGGTCATCTTGGACTTTTCCCCGGCGAAGGCGTCCTTCAGTCCGCTGAAGAGGGCCTCCAGGTTCAGCTCCAGACCATCACGCTTGAGGCTTTTGCCAATGTTCGTGCCAATGGCGTAGCCGACTTTGTCCTTTTGGGAGGAGAAAGCAGAGGGGGCGGCAGTGGGAGGGTCTCCTTTTTCGGCCGCAGCAGGCTTTTCGTCAGCCCCGAGGACGCTGGAGCAAGCCAGCCCGGCAATCAAAACGGTTCTAGTAAACATCGGGCGATGCTAGCAGTGATGACCCGCCCCGCAACCCCGAAAAGCAGACCGGTGGTCGAAGCTCAGGGCCTGCGCCTGAAAATCAAGGAGCCGACTCCATCACTTCCACGCGGCATCCCTCCCCTTGCCACCCTCCCTCCGTTCGCCTATCTCTCTGCGCATGGACGTGACCCGCCGACTCTTCCTCTCCGCCGCCAGTGCCGAATTCAGGCCCCTGCGCGGCAGGCTCGACGCCATCCTCCGCCGCTCCGGCTTCAATTGCGAGTTCCAGGAAATCTTCCCCCAGTCTGCCGCAGACACGCTGCGCAAACTCAGCGACCTCGTCCGCCCCTGCGGCCTCCTTCTCCACATCGTGGGCCACCAGCCCGGCTCCGTGGCGGATCCCCAGGCCGTGCTCGATCTCCTCGACGGCATCCCAGCCGACCAGTTCCTGCCCCGGCACGCCGACCTCCGCCGCGCCCTCGGCGACCTCTCCGGCATCACCTACACCCAGTGGGAGGCCTTCCTCGCCCTCCACCATGGCGTGCCCCTCTTTGTCTACGCCCCGGCGGATGCCTTGGAAAAAGGCAAGCCACTCGACACCTTCGCGCAAAAGACCCACCTCGAGCGACTCCTGCTCGCCAGGAAATACCCAGAGCCCTGCGACGGCGAGGCCGACTTCCTTTCCAAGATCC
>JANOAS010000065.1:0-5962 GCA_031411255.1 bacterium | reverse complement strand
CAGCGCCTCATCATCAGGCATTACCTCCGGCCGCTTCGGCACTCCGACGAGCAGGTGAAAATGGTTGCTCATCACACAGAACGTCACCACCTGCACCCCGCAGAACCTCTCGTACATCCGCATAAACCGGATGAACTCCTCCTTTTCCTCCTCCCCCAGCAGGAACTGCCGCCCACACACACGGCTGATGCAGTGGTAGTAGGCAACATCAAGATGCTCGGGAGCGGTCATGCGGGCGCGTCTCATGGCAAGATCATCGGCGGGCAGGGGAAAAGTGCAAACTTTTTCCCGCATAGGGTCTGTCCCCTTGCGCACGGCAGCCGTAAAGCGCGGGGCTCTGGGACCGTGGGGACGGAACCCATTTCCGTCCCCACAGTGCCGGGTCATTTCTTCTCGGCATCAACCCTGGCCTTGGCGGCGGCCGCTTCCGCGTCAGCCCGCTTCTTGGCAGCATCCAGTTGGGCCTGGGCGGTGTCCTTGCTGGCTTCGATGTTCGCCTTTTCGATCGTGGCATTGATGTCCGCCTGCTTCTTTGCATCCTTGGCGGCGGCTTCAACGGCATCTTTACGGGCATCGAGCACGTTTTTGGTGGCCTCGTTTTGCGATTCGATAGCCGCCTTCTTTTTATCGCAACCTGCAAGGATGGTGGCGGACAGTGCGATTATCGACAGCGTGGTGTAGTTCATAATTTTTGTTTTTTGATTTGAGATGAAGCGGGCTTACGAGCAGCAGGACGAGGAGTGAGTCCGCTTAATCGCCTTTTCGACCGCTTCGCGGGTTTCCCCAGTGCGTTTTTGAATTCGACCGAGCAGTTCTTCCTGCTGGCCTTCGGCGTAGGTGAGATCGTCATCGGTGAGCTGCGCCCACTTTTGCTTCAGCTTGCCCTTGGTGATGTTCCAATCGCCTTTGATTTCGAGTTTTGTCATATGTGTTTGTTTTTTTATGGTTGGATTGGATTGGGCCCCAGCGCGACCGACGCGAGGCCGAAGAAATTCCGCGTTGTGCGGATGAGCAGACAGTGCAGGCGACAGGCCCATTTTCCCATGGGGTGTATCCCTACTTTATAGGAACACCCGGGGGTAGGTGTCGGAGAAACGCCACGCCATGGACCGGCGGGCATTCCAGGCCACATGGCGCAGCTGCGTCCGTGACTTCGGTGCGTAGCCGCTGCCAGAATCTTCAACGGATTTCTGCCGTTTGGGGAATCCTTCGCAGTGCTGAAAAAAATCAATCACTCCAACGCTCCGTGCTGGATCGCACTGTACACCCTGATTCTTAGTCTGTTCGACATTTTTAAACTCGGTCGGCTTTGCCGGGCGGCAGGTGGGGATCGGGTCAAAAGAATATTTGACAAAAATTTCAGTCGCAGGGGGGTGTTCTTTTCAAGTTTTTCGCAGCCCGCCTTTCGATTACAGAAACCTCTAAACCTGCACTCCATGAACAAGAAACTACTTCTCCTGTCCGCACTCGTCGCCAGCCTGATATCCATTGCTCCCGCAGCCAGGGCCGCCTACATCAACACGATGCAGCAGGTGGGTCCCAATGTTGTCGCGACTGGAAGCGGTTCCATCGTTTTGACGAGCCTGACAGGGCCTGGAGCCCTTGGCGGTTCAAACATCGCCTGCTCAAAGGGGGAAACGCTTCGCTTGGGCAGCTGAGTCAGGGAACGGTCACCTGCAGATTGCCGAACAGCCTCGGCCCAATATCACCGACAATTTCTTCAAAGATGACGCGCTCGAAAATCGCGTTGAAAAACAAGACTTCCGGATCCGAGTCTTCCACGGGCGACCACGAATCATTGAGGAGGCTGAGGCTTTTCTGTGGAAGGTAATCCAAGCCGCTATTGATGCGGCGGAGAAATTCGACGCGCAGAATCCGCCCGCCACCTTCACCTGTGACGGACACCAGCGGCAGGCCGGGACCGTCTTCTGGATTCGGCCCGAGCACCCGGACATCGGGTGCCGCCGGATTGAGGCCGAAGGCGTATTTAAGAAGATTCGGCACGCCATCGCCTTGCGGCTTGGCCCCCGGTAGCGCGTCCTCGCCGAATAGCCCGTTCCCAGCCGCCCAGGCATTGAAAAGTGCGAGCGCATTATTTTCTCCACTGTCGCCTCTCAGCAGGATCCTGAAGGGATTTTCATCGGCGTCATTGCTGGCGATGCGCAGGGTCGCGCTGCTTGTGCCGCTAAAAAAGGGCGAGTAGGTGACCGTGAAAGTCGTGCTGCCACTGGGCCCGGCGAGGGTGCTGGCGGGCTGCGTCGTGATCTCGATCGCGTCCAGGCCCGTGCCCGTCAGCGAAGCTGCCAGCCCGGTCAATGCCGCATCGCCGGTGTTGCGCACGGTGAAGGTGAGAGTCCCGGTGCTGCCTTCCGGGATGTTGCCGAAACTTTTCGAGCCGCCATCCAAGATGGGCACCCCGCCCGAACCTTCGACGGCGATCTCAGGTCCATTCGGGCCATTCACGAACAGGCGCAGGGCGCCGGTGCCATCGCCGCGGCTGACGAACGCGTGCGACCACGTCTGGCCCACAGCCAGCTTGGGTAGGCGCAGCTCGAAGCCAGCGACGACATTGAAGCGCGGGGCCACCATTACATCGAACCAAATGCCGCTGGGCGGCGAAAACGTGGTGGCGGGATTGAGCAGGTCATCGGGATCGGCAAAGAGCACACCCAGACTGCCATCGAGCGTGGCCGTGCCGGTGACGACGACTTGATCGTGCTTCTCGATGCCGGCTACTTGCAGGCGGGTGAGCGCTTGTTTCGACTGGACGAAATCGCCATTGACCGTGAGCAGGTTGGTTTGCGGGCCGTTTCTGGGTCCGCGCGACCGCAGGGCCGGGCTGGGGGAAACGCCGCTGTAATCGTAGTGTCCACCGCCGTTTGCAATGATGTTCCCACCACCGTTCGCGATGATGTTGGCGACCTTGAACGAATTGATGGAACTGGAAATCTGCGGCAGCAGCTCGCCTACGCCGGTGAAGTTCCCGCCGCCATTGGCCACGATATTGCCCCCGCCGACGGCGACGATGTTGGCGGCTTGGAAGATGTCCAAGTTGGTGTCAAAGTTGCCGCCGCCGTTGGCGATGATTTGAAGGATGCGTTCGGTGGACACGGCTCCGAAATCGGCTCCGCCCTCGGCGAGAGGCGTGACCAGACCAGCGATCACCGGCAGCAGCTTTGCCGGGTCGGTGAAGCGGCTGTTACCGGAAGCCACCGTGTTGGCGATGGTGGTGAGGGCGTTGGGATTGGCGCCGGAGGCGAGTTGTTCGAGATCGAAGTAAATGCCGGAAACGGTGAAGGCCGCGCCGGGGACGAGGGAAAAATTTCCGCCGCCGACCGCAACGATATTACCCCCGCCCATGGCGATGATGCGCGTGACCTGCACAATGCGTTCGGCGTCCAGCGCCCCTTCGCGCCATGGGGCGACGCTGAGCGCGGCGGCCTGGACTTGGTCCCGCAGGGTCTCGAAGTTTCCACCGCCGACCGCAACGATGCTCTGCACGTCGTTGAACTGCTGCGAGATTTTGGAGGACAGCATGCCGCCTTTGTCGAGCATATAGTCCTTCGTGGCAGAGCCGGTAATCCACTCGTGAGCCCCTCTGCTGATGACGGGCGCATCCGCGACACCTTTTTGCCTAAACTTGGCCGTAGTTTCAAAGGTCAAGCTATGCACGCGGAAGCTCGATGTGGGTGGTATATCGATTTCCACAGGGCCGGCCGCCGCCGTGAAATCCCCTTCGGACATGACGTCCACGCCGGCGGCCAGCGATAGTAGAATGAGGCCGGTGGGGTCGGCCAAAAATTCCGCGCCAGGCGAGGAGAAGAGGGCGTCAATGAATACCGCGGTCAGCGAGGCACCGGCCTCCGCCTTCATCGCCAGATAGAGGTCTCGGCGCGCCGTCACGGTCTGCGATGTCGAGGCTGTGACCTTTTGCGCCGCGACGACTTCCGCCGATACGCCTGTCCAGTAGGGCACTTCGCGATCGGGGTGCGGCTCGTAGATGAGTATCAGTGTGGCATTGCCCTCCAAATCCGCCGGACGGGCATTGGAAAACCGGCCTTGATAAAGCCCTCCGCCAGCGAGGAGCGGAAAGGTCGTCCCCACTGGCGGGTTGAATCCGCTGGCGATTTGCGCGGAGACATTTCCCGCCAGCTTGCCGATGGGACCTCCCGCAATGACGTTGATCCTGGGGAGTTGGGGGTCAGCAACGACAATACCAAGCACGAGATTGCTCAGCTCCGTAAGTTCAAAGCCGCCGGTGAAGTTCACGGTGGAGCTGTCCAGCACGCGAAAATCGCCGCTGTTGAGCAGCGTGCGGGCGTTGGTGGAAAAGGTGTTGAGGTTAAGCGTCGAATTTCCGGCTACTTCAAAAACGCCGGTGTTAACGATGGCTCCGCCGGTCGGTCCCTTGTTGGCGACAGTGCCGCCGCGAATGACGACGCGGCCTTCGTTGACCAGCGTGACTCGGCCAAAGTCCAGCGTGCCAGTGTTTGCCTGGATGGTGCCGCCAGGGCGATTGAGAAGGAACTGATCTCCCGAGGGTTCGATCCCATACGCGGCTTCGAATTTCAGCGTTTTGTTCGAGGTGATATCGCCAAGATTGGTGACCTTGTTGAGGAAGTGCAGCGGCTCCGCGGCGGTGACGGGCTGGAAGAAAACGCCGCCGGGCTGGTTGACGACCTCCACCTGAAACTTGGCACCGCCTTGGACAGTGTGCCGATCAATGGCGGTCAGCGTGGCAGAGGGCGCGACCGGTTTGCCGTTGGTGAATTTTTCCCCGTCATAATTCAGCCGCTCAAAGGAAACCGGGCCACCGGTGCCGGGTCCACCTTGTTCCATCTTCAACGAGCCGCCGCCTTGGAGAATGATGGGGCCATTGCAGCCGATGAGGGATTGACCGGTGGAGTGCGAGCCCTCGAAGACTACCTCGCCGCGATTGTCGATGGTGCCAGTGAGGTTTTCCCCCGTGTTTAACTTCATGAGGCCGGAAAAAGTCAGGACATTCCTGCCGGTGGCGGCGGGCAGCGCGGGGTTTGGTTGAAACGAAATTTTTCCGCTGGCGACCTGCAAGTTCGTCCATTTCACCTGGCCGCCGATGGAACGGAAGGTTCCGCCGTCGTTGCGAATCGAGCCACCAGTGATGCCGCCATGGAAATCGACAATGGAGCCGGCACCGGACGCGCGAACCAAGCCACCGCTGCCGTTGGCAATGGTATGCAAGTCATCGATAACAGAGACGGCAGGATCGCCCAGCGCAAGGCGGCCACCATTGATAGATTCGATGACGCCGCTGACATTGTCCGTGATGGTAGGCAGGGTCAAGGTCTGGCCGACAACATCGGCTTGGACAGTTTCGAGATTATTGACGGCGGGGAGGACAGTGCCGTGGCCGCGCAGAATCACGCGATTGTTGAGGACATCGTAAGGGCCTCCGCCGGATGTGGGTGGATTCGCGGCCTGGATGGTGCCCCCGGTCAGGGTCGCGCTGCCGAAGCCGTTAAGTGTGGCGGCGTTGTTCAGGCGCAGCGTGCCCGTCCCGATGGCCAGGGTGCCGCCGAGATCCACGGCCACATGGCCGGCGCTCGGGCGCGAAAGCGTCAGCGTGATGCCCGGATTGAAACGCAGGGTGTCGCCGGTGCTGACCGCGAGGCTGGCGATGCTCTGATCCGAGGAAAGCACCACGTCCGCATTGGCGGCGAGTCCGCCATCGATGACGGCCCGATCGGCAGGCCCGTTCGGAATGCCTGACGGAGTCCAATTGGAACCGATGTTCCATTGGCCAGAAGCGGCGCCTTGGTTCCAAGTGCGCGTGGTGAGCTGGGCTAGTGTGCTGCCTGAGAAATAACTAGACAGAACTACTTTTTCCGCTAAGATCCCGTGCATGTCGCGACCCATCAGCACTTTGCCGGTAACGCTGGAGCAGCGCAGCTCACTGCGGAAGATCATCAACGCCAGGACATCA
>JANOAS010000064.1:0-166896 GCA_031411255.1 bacterium | reverse complement strand
GTGATGTCCTGGCGTTGATGATCTTCCGCAGTGAGCTGCGCTGCTCCAGCGTTACCGGCAAAGTGCTGATGGGTCGCGACATGCACGGGATCTTAGCGGAAAAAGTAGTTCTGTCTAGTTATTTCTCAGGCAGCACACTAGGCCCCGGCGTCTGGTGTGCAAGGCGCGCTCCAAGTCGGTTGCACGAAGCTCTTGCCAACCGGCACAGGCATCTGCTACGCTCCGTCTCATGCGCATCCCACCCCTTCTTGTTGCCGTCCTCTTTTCACTCGCCGTTCCGGTTTTCACCCAGCGGGTGCGGGCGGAGAATCCTCCGGCGAAACCGGCTGCCCACGCGTTCGAGGCGGAGATCCTCGCCTACGAGGCGGCGGACAAGAAGGCTGCGCCTGCCGAGGGCGGCATTCTTTTCACCGGTGCCTCCGGCATACGCCTGTGGAAGACGCTTGCCGGGGACTTCCCCGGGCTGCCGGTTTTTAATCGCGGCTTTGGCGGCTCCCAGCTTTCGGATTCCATCTACTACGCGGACCGAATTTCCCTGCGCTACAAGCCAAAGACCATCGTCATCCAGGCCGGGGGAAATGACATCCATGGGGGAAAGACGCCGGCGCAGGTGGCGGCGGATTTCAAAACGTATGTGGAAAAAGTGCGTGCCGGGCTGCCGGAGGCGAAAATCATTTACCTGGGGCAGGGTCCCAGCCCGGCCCGCTGGGCTGAGCGCGAAGCCCAGCAGGAGGCGAACCGGCTGGTGCGCGATTACATCGCTGCCGGAAAGAATCTCGTCTTCGCCGACCTCTGGCCGTTGCTGCTGGGTGCGGATGGCCAGCCGCGCCAGGAACTCTTCGTCGAAGACCGGCTGCACCCGACGGCAGCAGGCTACAAGCTCCGAACGGAGCTGCTCCGGCCGCTGCTGGCGAAATAATTTGCGCTCTGGCGCGGCGTCAGACCAGCGCCCCGCCGCACGAGGAGCCGGAGCCTGCCGTGCAGCCAAAGCAGTGGGCGGCAGTGCGGATGGGGAGCGCGTGGAAGGTGGCGGGATCGACGTCCCAAACCATGAGAGGCGCTCCTGTGGAGGGATTTGAAAGCGGGAGGTTGAGCATCTGGTTAAAGTCGCAATCATAGACCTCGCCCTGCCAGCTGACGTTGATGGTGGACCGGCACATGAGGCCGGAGACGGTGGCGGGATTGAACGACTGGCGCAGCAGGTCCATGTAGGGCTGGAGGCCGCTGTTGTTTTTCAGCCAGGAGGCGAAGCGGCTGATGGGCATGTTTGCCAGGCAATAGAGGCTGTTGAAGACGATTCCGAAATGCTCCGCCAGCTCGCGCTTGTAGTCGGCCTCCAGCTCCGCCTGGTCGGGCGGGAGGACGGCGCGCAGGGGATTGTAGACAAAATGGAGCGGCAGGCGCGGATCCCGCCCGTAGCCAAGGGCGTTGAGTTTTTGAAACGCGCGGATGCTGCTTTCGAAGACGCCGTCGCCCCGCTGGGCGGTGACGTTGGCTGCCTCGTAGCAGGGCATGGAGGCGATGAGTTCCACCTCGTGCGCGGCGAGGAAATCAGCCATGTCCTCGTAGCCGGGTTCATTGAGGATGGTGGCGTTCAGTCGGTCGATGACCCGCCGGGGCCGGGCGAATTCGCGCCGCACCGTGCGGACGATGCGTTTGAAATCCGGCACCATCTCCGGCGTGCCACCGGTGAGGTCCAGGATGGGCAGGCCGCTGCGCTCGAACCACGGGAGGATGCGGTCGACCGTTTCCGTGGTGATGATTTCCTTGCGCGCCGGGCCGGCATTCACGTGGCAGTGGATGCACGTCAGGTTGCAGAGCTTACCCACATTGAGCTGGAGCGTTTCCGGTTTCCCCCGGGTGAGCGGGACGCCATGGGCGGCGAGCGTGGCGTGGAAATCTGAGGCTGGGGAAATCATGGCGGGCTCAGGGTTTCAGCGGGGCGCCGGTGTAGCGGAGGATGCGGAAATAGAAGAGAGGATCGATGCCGGGAAAGGCGGCGGTTTGCTGGAAGAGGCGCGGGTCGTCGAGCAGGGTGAAGCCGTCGGGAAGACGCTCGCGGTTCAGCCCCTCGTAGCCGAGGGCGACAAAGAGGGGCTCCTTTTTCTCCAGGGACGCGGCCATGGCGGCCTCGATGTCGGGACGCATGGGGCGGTTGCCCTTGAGCACGATGACATCCGCCCGGTAGCCCTGGAGGGCGTCGCCGCCGAGGCCGTAGCCGAGAACTTTGTTCGTGGTGTGCGGCTCGGGGGCGAGGGCGGCGGCTACGTCGCGCAGCGGGGCGTAGGGCACGGCGTCGAGGACGCGGCGCTGCGGGAGCATGAGAAACATGTCGGCAGCGAGGAGCGCAGGCACGGCCAGCAGGCGCAGGCGGGGAGTCCACGCCGCAATGCCGAGCAGGGCGCACCATGGCACGAGGGCGGCGATGAGGAACCGGTGGTAAAAATAGCCATGTGTGGCGGCCACCCCGCCGAGAAACAGGGCGGCCATGAGGCTGAGCGCGGCGATGATGACGGCGGCGTCCGGATGGTGGCGGCGCAGGCGGAGAAATCCGGCCACGAGGAGGACGAGGACGGCGGCGGTGACGACCCACGCGATCCAGGCATGGCCGCCGGTGAGCGAGGAAAAGGAAACGAGGCTGGCCGTCTCGGGACCACCCGGCCAGGCGGGCTCCAGGCCAAAGGCGAGCTGGCTGAGGGTTGTTTTAAAATAGTCCCAGGTGAGCAGGTTTCCGTCCTGGTTTTTCTCCCCCCACTGGGTGGCCTGGAGCAGGTTTGGCAGAAATAGCTGGGCAAAGAGTCCGGCCCCGGCGGCATTCACGGCGACGAGCCGGGCCAGCCGCCGCCAGCGGTCGACGGCAGGTCCGCGCCGCCACAGGAGCCAGGCCCCGGCCGCGAAGAGGCCCGCACAAACCCAAATGCTGAGCACATGACACCACATGATGAGCCCCTGAAAGAGGCCGAACATCCACCAATCCACCGCCCGTGACCGCTGGCCGCAGAGCCGCGTGAGCGAGCCCGCAGCCAGGAGGGTGAGCGGCACGAGAAAGGTGTAGGAGCGGGCATCCACACCATAACGGATGTGCCACGGGTGCAGAGCCAGAATGGCCGCCCCGATGAGCCCCTCCACCGGCAGCCCCCACGCAGCCAGCAACAGCGCCACGGCGGCCACCGCAGCCAGCGAGGCGAGCAGGCAGGGGAGCCGCAGCGCGAGTTCACTGAAGCTGCCGGGCTCGGCCCGGGTGAATTTCGCCCAGACGTTGTGGCTGAGTTTTGAGGCCAGGGTGACCGGCGGATGGTTGGTCGGCTTGCGATACATCCACGCCGCCTCGGCCCAGGTGGTCGGGTGAAATTTGAGTTCGCCGGATTTTTTCTCCGGCCGGAACTCGCCCACTGTGGCGTGCCGCACGTTCCACACCTCGTCCCACCAGAGGCTGCTCTGGGCGAATTTCATCCGCGCCCCCGCAGCGATGATGACGATGAAAAGCAGCGGCGCCCAAAAGCCCGTGAGGCTGCGTTTTTCCCCCGGCATGGCGGCGAACGCAGAGGCCGGCTCAGCCCTCCACCAGCGCCGGGTGAGAACGAGCGCGACCACGAGCACCACATTGAAGACCGCAGCGGCGGTCTCCCCTTTCTTCACAGCTTCGAGCCAGTCCATGCGGAGGTGCGGGCTGCCTTACAAAGCCACATACGGGGCCAGCCCGTGGACGCCGCCCTCGCGGCCGAAGCCGCTTTCCTTGTAGCCGCCAAAGGGGCTGGCGGGGTCGAATTTGTTGTACGTGTTGGCCCAGACGATGCCGGCCTTGAGCTGGCGCGCCATTTTGAAAATGCGGCTGCCCTTGTCCGTCCAGATGCCGGCACTCAAGCCGTAGCAGGTGTTGTTGGCGCGCTGTATGGCCTCGTCCGGCGTGCGGAAGGTGAGGATGCTGAGCACGGGGCCGAAGATTTCCTCCCGCGCGATGGTGTGGCTGGCGGTGACGCCGGTGAAGAAGCTGGGGGCAAACCAGAAGCCTTTTTTCGGCAGCGGGCACTGGCTCTGCGTCAGCGCCGCACCCTCGGCCACGCCAGTGGCGACGAGTTCGCGGATCTTGTCCAGCTGGGCTTTGGAATTGATAGCGCCCACATCCGTGTTCTTGTCCAGCGGGTCGCCGACGCGCAGTGTCTTGAGGCGGTCGCCCAGTTTCCGCACCACCTCGTCCCGCACGCCCTCCTGCACGAGCAGGCGGCTTCCGGCGCAGCAGACGTGGCCCTGGTTGAAATAAATGCCGTTGATGATTCCCTCGACGGCCTGGTCGATGGGGGCGTCGTCCATGACGATGTTCGCCGCCTTGCCACCCAGCTCCAGGGTGAGCCGCTTCCGGGTGCCGGCAACGCTTTTCGCGATGCGCTTGCCCACCTCCGTGGAGCCGGTGAAGGCGATCTTGTCCACGCCGTCATGCGCGACGAGGGCGGCTCCGGTTTCCCCGGCACCGGTGACGATGTTCACCACGCCGTCCGGCAGCCCGGCCTCCTGGAGGATGCGGCCGAGGAAGAGGGCGGTGAGCGGGGTGGTCTCCGCAGGTTTGAGCACGACGGTGTTTCCGCAGGCGAGCGCGGGGGCCAGCTTCCACGCGGCCATGAGCAGGGGGAAATTCCACGGGATGATCTGCCCGGCCACGCCCAGCGGCCGCGGCGTGCGCCCGGGGAAGGCGTAGGCCAGTTTGTCCGCCCAGCCGGCGTAGTAGAAAAAGTGGGCCGCCACCAGCGGGAGGTCCACGTCGCGGCTTTCCTTGATCGGCTTGCCGCCGTTCATCGTCTCCAGCACGGCCAGTTCGCGCGCGTTTTCTTGCAGGAGCCGGGCGATGCGGAAAAGATATTTGCCGCGCTCTGCGGCGGGCATTTTTGACCAGACGGAATCGTAGGCCTTTCGCGCGGCCTTCACGGCGCGGTCCACGTCCTCGGCACCGGCCAGGGCGACTTCGGAGAGCGTCTTTTCGGTCGCCGGGTTGATCGTTTCAAAGTAGCGGCCTGACTTGGGCGCGACCCATTTGCCGCCGATGAAAAGTTCGTGGCGCGGGTCGATGCGGACGGGCACAGTCTCCGGTGCGGGGGCGTATTCCCAAGCCGAGCCGAACTCCAGGGCGGGCGCGGATGGTTTGGCGGACTTGGCGGCGGGTTGGGCTTTTGCTTTTGTGGCCATGGCGTGAGGGCGGCACTTTAGTACCCGTTTGGCCGAAAAACGAGAGGATTCCGGGAGCGGGCGGGAAAATGCATTTTGATGCCGGCCAGGCTGGGGTGCTCAATACACATCGCGCTGGTAGCGCTTCGCTTTTTTGAGGGCGGCCACGTACTCGGCGGCAGCCCCTTTTGAGCGGCCGCCGGCGGTCTCGATGATGGCGTGCAGGGCGGCGTCCACATCCTTCGCCATGCGCGAGGCGTCACCACAAACGTAGAAATGCGCCCCGTCCTCAAGCCAGCGGAAAAGCTCGGCAGCATTCTCCTCCATGCGGGACTGGACGTAGACTTTTTGCTCCTGGTCGCGGGAAAAGGCGAGATCGAGCCGGGTGAGGATGCCGTCTTTTTGCATTTGCTCCAGCTGCCCGCGGTAGAGGAAGTCCGTGGCGGCGCGCTGATCACCAAAGAAGAGCCAGTTCCGTCCCGGAGCACCCGAGGCCTGGCGCTCCTCCAGGAAGGCGCGAAACGGGGCGATGCCCGTGCCGGGGCCGACCATGATCACCGGTGTTTCCGGGTTTTCCGGCAGGCGGAAGTGCGGCGATTTCTGAAAAAAGACGCCCGCCTTTCCGCCCGCACCCAGCCGGTCAGCGATAAAAGTGGAGGCCACGCCCTCGTGCTGAAGGCCGTCCTTTTCATAGCGAACCACGGCCACGGTCAGGTGCACCTGCCCGGGATGCGCCTTCGGGCTGGAGGAAATGGAGTAGAGACGCGGCTGGAGTTTCTTCAGCCCCTCCACAAAGGCGGCCGGATCGGGCGCGGCCGCCGCCGTTTTTCCGAGCAGTCCGCGCACCTCGTAGTGGGTGATGAGTGCTTCGCGCAGAGCCGCCTGACCTCCATCCGGCAGGGGGACGGGGGTGGAGGGATCGAGGTGGTGGGCGGCGATGACTGCGTCGACCACGACCGGGTTGTTCTGCGGCACGATGCCGAGCGCGTCGCCCACCTGGTAGTCGAGGCCGGAGCCTTGGAGGGAAAACTCCAGATGCCGCGTGTCCTTGGCCGAGCCCGGGGCGTTGAGCGGCTCGTTTGTGATCAGCGTGGCGGGAAAGGGATTCTTCTTTGACCAGCCGGTGGGCTGTTCCTCCGCCGCAGGTGCGGGGGCGATCTCAAGCGTGGTCGCCGGGCCACTGCCGCCATCGCCGAGTTTGGAAAAGACGGCGTCCGTCCATGCCTGGGCTGGCGCGTCAAAGTCGACGTCACACTCCACGCGCGGGTGGAGGCGGGTGGCTCCCAGCTCCGCCAGGCGCTCGTCGAGTTTCCGGCCGGCCAGGCAGAATGTCTCGCCGTAGTTCGTGTCCCCGAGCGCCAGCACCGCGTAGTTCACGCCCGGCAGCTGTGGGGAGGAGCCATTCTGGTTCAGCCCGTCCCAGAAGGCTGCGGCATTGTCCGGCATCTCGCCCTCGCCCCATGTGCTGGTGATGAGGAGCACGTTTTTCTCCCGGGCCAGCGCGGCCGGTGCCAGCGTGTCCAGCCCCGCCACCCGGGCGGAAAAACCGCGCATGCCTGCCTCCCGGCCCACTTTTTTTGCGAGGCCTTCCGCATTTCCCCCCTGGCTGCCGAAGAGCACCAGCAGGGAAGGTGCCGGGGCAGCGGGAGGGATCGCAGCGGCTGGCGCTCCGAGGCCCAGTGCTCCGGCCAGAAAGCCATTGAGCCACGCCCGCTGCTCGGGCGTGAACGGGGCGGAATCGGGAATGATGGGAATCATGGACATGCCCCCGCCAAAAAAGCGCCATCCATGCCAGCCTCAGCTGTCCTGCGTGAAAGAAGGCGCATATCCTTCAGGCAAACGATGAAGCTTTTTCACGGCGGACGGGCCTTCGGAAAACGAAAAACCCGGAGCGCTTTGCGGCACTCCGGGTTTCTGAAATTCAATGTGTAGGGAAGCTGGCGTTACTTGGTCTTCTTCGTGGTCTTCTTGGCACCGGTGTCATCAGCGGGCTTTTCCTCAGTCTTGGCGTCAGCGGCTTTTTCATCAGCGGCTTTCTTGGTGGTCTTTTTGGGAGCGGCCTTGTCGTCGGCTTTCGCGTCAGCCGGCTTTGCGTCGGCCTTCTTCGCGGCGGGCTTTTTGTCGTCTTTCTTCTCTTCCGGCTTGGCGGCATCCTTGGCGGGCATGCCGTCTTTGGTCCATTTCACGATGCCGTCGAAGGTCGATTCACCGATGCCGTCGACCATGATCAGGCTTTCAACGGTTTTCACCGGACGGGCCTTCTTGATGGCGGCTGCCTTCGTTTCACCGATGCCGGGCATGGTGGCGAGTTCGTCGTCCTTTCCGGTGTTGGCCAGGGTCAGGAGCTTTTCCTTCTGCGCGGCACTCAGGCCGGCGGCTTCTTTTTCAGCATGGGCCTGCAGGGCCTTGTCGGATTCGGAGACTTCGGCCGTCTTCTTGTCGTCGGTGGCTTTCTTCACCTTGTCGGCGACCTTGTCAGCAGCCTTCTCGACGGTCTTTTTGGCGTCATCTGCGACTTTCTTGGTGTCAGCGTGGAGAGGAGCCGCGACGAATCCGGCGACGGCGAGGAGTGTAAGGATGGATTTGAGCATGGGATGGAGGTGTTTTGTTGTTTTACGGAACAGGGATGTTTTCCCCATTACCGCTGGCGGCGTCAAGAAAACTTCTTTGTTAATTCATCCAATCATGAGGAAATATTAACTCAGCGCCCCCTGCCGCCGAGGCCTCCCGGCCGGGGACCGCCAGGTCCGGGACCGCCCTGTCCGCCCGGACGTGGTCCACCCGCACCCGGTCCACCGGGGCGCGGTCCACCCTGTCCATTGCCACGACCGCCGGGAGGCGGTCCGCCTCCGGGCACGTCCAGCCTCACATTGGGTGCTCCGCCCGGCCCTGGCTGTCCGCCAGGAGGGGGAGTCCCTCCTGCACCGCCGGCTCCGGCCCGCGTGTAGGTTTCAGGGTTGGCCATGACCGGAATCCAGAAGTACTGGTCGATCGGTTCGGAGTTGTCGTAAAACTGCAAGTACATGTGCGCCATGGCCGGTCGCAGGTTGCCCTTCTGCTTCGGATCCCACTCCGTGTACTCCTCCAAGTTTTCATTCCGGTCGTGCTCCTCGGTTCGCAGGTACCATTGCAGAAACTTGATGTCCTCGATCAGCGTCAGCCCCTGCACTTCGTCCCAGCGGATCTTGTCCGGAGACTGGTCGTAGTCCTGCGCCTGCTCGGCATTCAGGTAGTAGACCCGCGCCATGAGCGCCCCGCGGGAGTCCCGCTCGGTTTTGAGCACGACGGCCTTCGCCCCCTTTTCCACCCCGGACCACGAAAATGCGAGCGGGTACTCCTGCAGCGCCAGCTCTGTGGGGTAGATGCCGTTGGAACTTTTTTCCGCCGGCAGCAGGGTGAATTTGGCGTTGCCGGGCATCTGCTCAAAAGTCCGGCGCATCAGCTCGACGAACGCGTGCACTTGCATGACGCGCTCCTGGCTGTGCTGCACTTCCTCGCTGACGGCCAGCGAGGAATTGGCCACGTTGTACACAGCTCCGATGATCAGGCCCATCAGCGTGACCGCCAGAACGACTTCGAGCAGGGTAAAGCCGGCCCGGCGGACCAGTCTTTGGATGGTGATTTTCATGGCGCGGGGTGGCGGGTTTAACCGCCGGCAGTGGTCCGGTAGAGCGGGGCGTAACGCAGGGTTTCCGAAGACATGGTTCCCTTGCCGCCGTCGTTTTCAAAGTAGGCCGTCACACGGATGAGGAACATCTGCTGCAGTTTTTGCCCGTCCTCATTTTCAAACTGGTCGCGCAACTCCGTGATGACCGTCTCCGTCACCACTCCCAGCTCGTCCGGCGGGCTGGTGATCGGCTGCTTCGTCTCCTCCACGCGGCTCATCTTGCTGTAGAGCGTGAGGGTCGACTGGAGGCGCTGGATCATGCGAATGTCCATTTTTGAGGCATTCGCCAGCTGGGCGACGCTGCTCAACGCCCTCGTGAGCGACAGGGCGGCGAATCCAAAAAACAGGATTGCGAAGATCACCTCCATGAGAATGAAGGCACTCACGCTCCGCGGGGGAGAAACTGGCAGCTGGGTTTTCAATGGATTTCAGAGGAGGTTTGCTCGACGTGGGCGTCGAGGGCATTGAAGAGAACGGTGACGTAACCGTGCTCACCGCTGACGGTGAAGCGAATGGGTTCGCACAGTCCGGTTGATTCGAAAATCCACACTTGCCGGGCAGGGGAGGGGGCGTCCTCCTTTTGCTGCCAGCGCTGGACGTTTTGGATGATGCCCTCCGGCAGATCGTATTTCTCGATCACCCCGGCTCCTGCACTGTCCCCCTGGTCGCCCCCGAAGAATTTCTTGTCATCCGCCCGGGTGGCCACCAGTGAGCTGAGAAGGAACCCCGTCTCTGTGAACTCAATCTGGTACGGGCGCTGCTCGACGATCGCCGCATTGCGCCCCCGCTTGGCCAGCTCCTTCAGCTTCACGATTGGCTCCCGCAGGATCTGCTCGTGGGAGGAGGTCCCCACCGCCACCGCCGCCGCGCCGATCATCAGCATGACGATGGCCATGGAGATGACCAGCTCGATCAGAGTGAAGGCGGCGGAGCTGGCGCGGTGGATTTTCATAGTGGTGGGGGGGGCGGGTGGCCGCCGCAGCGGGGCGTTACTTGTTGTACCAGTTGCCGACGTCGTCCTCGGTGTCACGCATCCCGTCCGGTCCCATCGAGCCGATGTCAAATTTGGTCGGGTTGTGCTTGCCGGGCCGCGCGTAGTAGTATTCCTGCCCCCAAGGGTCAAGCGGCACTTCGTCCATCATGCGGGCCCACTCGCGGGGCACTGGGGCGGAGTTCGGGCGGTCCACCAGGGCCTTGAGTCCCTGCTCGGAGCTGGGAAACTGCAGCCCTTTGCTTTGGTACATGACGAGGGCGTTGTTTACGGACTCCAAGTCGCCCTTCACGCGGACTCGTTTTGCCTCCTCTCCCACGCCGCTGAGCAGTTTGATCGCCCCGCCGACCAGCAGCGCGATGATGGCAAGCACGAGGACCATTTCGATGAGGGTGAAGGCGCCTGACAGGCGACGACGGATTTTTGTTTGATGGATTTTCATGGCAGGGAAAAAAGGTTTTGGTTCAGGGTGTGGCAGGTTGGACATCTTTCGACGCGTCTGCGTTGAAAAAAACTGCTAACACGAAAAAACCTCCGGTCCAGTGCGGAAAGGGGCAGGGGGAAAACTGCCGGATCCGGCTTTGCCGCCGGGCGCCGGAGTGGGGCAAAAATTAACTGGGGGGCTGCACTCAAAAGGGAGGGGCGTGCCCCGCGAGACGCTTGAAGTTCTGATTGAACTTCGACGGGGAATCCTCATAGTACGGTGTAACCGTGAGAAGCCACGCGACCATCGATGCCCGGAGCCTCGCCTTTGGCCGGGCCATTTCGTCGCGCTTGCGTCAGGACCCCTCACTAGTTGAGTGTGCCAAGCAAAACATCGAACGCTGGCTGGTGTTGTGTTTCCTGGGAGCCCGCCACGCTTTGATCGAGTGGCGCGAAATCGTTCACGGTCCGCTTGATGGGGTGCTGCAGCTTCTGACTGACAAATCCGAAAAAGCGACGCGTCTGCGTCAGTCCAACCCCTTCGCCGGTGTGCTCTCGGGTGGCGAACGCGCCGCAATCCTGAGGGAGTTTGTCGCTCATGATGAGGTATCAGCTTGAACACATTATCCGCGCTGCGGCAGGAAATTCGGATATGCTGGATATTGTAGTCATTGGAAGCCAGGCCATCCTGGGCAGCTCTCCCGATGAAATCAAAGAGGTCGCCCTCGCCCGTCTGGAGTGGTGGGCCTCGCACTGAGAAAACTTCCTCTTCCCCCACTTCCGGCATTGCCTCGCGCGGGATTTTCCCTTTCACTGGCGTCCATGAGCACACCCCATCTGACCCGCCGCGGTTTTCTTGAAACCACCGCCACCGCCGTGGCCGCCGCCAGCCTCTCCCGTCGGCTGGAGGCTGCGGATGCCGCCACCGGGATGAAGGGGCGCATCAACCACTCCGTCTGCAAGTGGTGCTACCCGAAGGTTCCGCTCGACGACCTCTGCCGCGCCTCCAAGGAAATGGGCCTCACCTCCATCGACCTCGTCGATCCTCCGGATTTCCCCACGCTCAAAAAACACGGCCTCACCAGCGCCATGGTCAGCTTCCCCACCATCAAGGGCCCCGCCGGGCAGGACGTCGGTAGCATCCCGCACGGGCTGAACCGCGTGGAGCACCACGACCTGCTCGTCCAGGCCTACGAGCCGCTCCTGAAGGCCAGCGCGGACTTCGGGGCAAAGCACGTCATCTGTTTTTCCGGAAACCGGGACAAAATGGACGAGGAAACCGGCCTGAAAAACTGCGCAGCCGGCTTGAAAAAACTCCTCCCCCTGGCGGAAAAACTCGGCATCACCCTCGTCATGGAGCTGCTCAACAGCAAGGTGAACCACCCCGACTACATGTGCGACAAGAGCGCTTGGGGCATCGAGCTTTGCAAGCTGACCGGCTCGGAAAACTTCAAGCTCCTCTACGACATCTACCACATGCAGATCATGGAGGGCGACGTCATCGCCACGATCAAAAAGTCCCACCAGTACTTCGCCCACTACCACACCGGCGGCGTGCCCGGGCGGCATGAAATCGACGAAACCCAGGAGCTGTACTACCCCGCCATCATGAAGGCCGTGGTGGAAACCGGCTACAAGGGCCACGTGGCCCAGGAATTCCTCCCCACCAGAGCCAACCCGCTCGATTCCTTGAAACAAGCCGTCGGCATCTGCGACGTGTGAGCCGCCCGGATTTCCGGCAGGTTTTTCCGTAAAAGATAAAATCTCTTGCGCAAGGCCGGAAAGCCCGTACCTTCGCCCCCTTCCAACCACCTTCAATTTTACCATGTCCCAGCATCCCAGCCTTAAATCATCCAAATCCGTCGGCAGCAAGCGGAGCGTGCTCAAGCGTTTTGAGCGCGTGAAGCTCATGCAGGAGCGCGGCGTTTGGAAAGACGGTCGCAGCCCGATCGGCCTCCCAAAGACCAAGCCTGCTGAATAGCAGCGTGCGTCTCAACCGCTACTTAGCCGCCTGCGGGCTGGGCTCCCGCCGTTCGTGCGAGGAACTCATTACCGGAGGCCGTGTCGTCCTCAATGGAGAGGTCTGCCTGAACCTCGCCGCCCGCGTGGGCGACGGAGACGTCGTGCAGGCGGATGGCAAAAAAGTCCGTGCCACCGTCTCCACCACCCTGCTCCTGAACAAGCCCCGCGGGTTCATTACCACCCGGGAGGACGAGGAAGGCCGGGAGACCGTCTACGACCTTCTTCCTGAGCACTTCCGGAACCTGCATTACATTGGCCGCCTCGACAAGGAGTCCGAGGGGCTGATCCTGCTCACCAGTTCCGGAGAGCTGACGGAAAAACTCGCCCACCCCCGGTACGGTGTGGAAAAAGAGTACCTCGTCGCGCTGGACCACACCTTTGACCACGAGCAGCACACCCGGCCGATGATCGACGGCTTCGCCATCGAGGGCGGGTTCGCCCGGGCGGTGAAGCTGCACCCGGTGGCGCCCAAGGTCGTTTCCATCGTCCTCACCCAGGGCATCAAACGCCAGATCCGCCTCATGTTTCAGGCCCTCGGCTACGAGGTCCGCCGGCTGGAGCGCATTCGCATCGGCGGCCTGACCATGCCCGAGCTGAAGTCCGGCCGCTGGCGCGTATTGAGCGATGCCGAGATCAAGACCCTGCTGGGTCCTGAAAAGCCCGTGGTGGCCGTCAAGAAAGCTCCGGCCAGGAAGGCCGCCGGTCGTCCTCCGGGCAGCGGCGAGTAAATTTTCCTCCGCTTGGGGAGTTTCCCGCCGTGGGGCCTGGGGCAAATTCGGGTTGCCGAACCGCCGTGCCGCCTTGAACCTGCGCGTACCGCCCCCGCCTTTACCCGTTTATCCCAATGATCCCGACCTCGCACACCGACCCCGTCAACACCCGCATCCTCGCCATTTCAGAAGACAAACTGCAGGGCTTCCACGCCAGGCCGTTTCAGGACATCGCCGACCAGTCCGGCCTGCCGCTGGAGACGGTCATCGAGCGCATCAAAGCCATGGTTGAGGCCGGAGTCATCCGCCGCGTTCGCCTCACCCTCCAGTCAACAAAGCTCGCCCACGGCGCCCTCGTCGCGTGGAAGACCACCCCCGAGCTGCTGGACAAGACGTTCGACTTCATGTTCAAGCACGACCCCTTCAGCGGCCACGTCGTCACCCGCTCGACCGACAGGGAAATCTCCGGGTCCGACTACAAGCTGTGGACCACGCTGAAGGTTCCCCTTGGTGAATCCCTCGAAGCGCATGCCAATGTCCTAAAGCGTCTCTGTAGTGCAGAGGACTACCTCCTGCTCCCGGCCAAGGGCATCTTCGCCCTCGGCGTCGGCCACGTGCGGCGCAAGTCGCTGGAAATCGGCGACCGCGCCGACGTGCCGGCGGAAATGCTCCTTACCGACAGCGTGGAGATGACTGCGGAGGAATGGGACGTCATCCTCGCCCTCAAGGAAGAGCTGACCCCGGAGGAAATCTGCGCCGATCCGTGGAGCGGCCGCGCCGCCCAGGCCGGCGTCTCCCTGGAGCGCTTCTGCGAGGTCTGCACCGGGCTGGAAAAGAAAAAGCTGCTCGGTCGTTTCTCCACCTTCCTTGAGCACGTGAAGCCCTCGTCCACAGGCGAGCGAGTCACCCGGTTCAACGGCCTTTTCCACTGGGCCGTCCCTGCGGGCATGGAGGTGGCCGCCGGCGGCGAAGTCGGCCGCCACACCTGCATGACCCACTGCTACTGGCGCGAGGGCGGCCCCCGCTTTGCCAATGTGAACATCATGGGCGTCATCCACGGCCAGGAGCGCGACCGCGTCCTCCAGCACAAGGCCGCCATCGACCAGCACCTCGCCGAGGCCGGCATCCCGCTCCTCTACACCAACGTCTTCTGGGGCGGCCGCAGCGAAATCAAGCCCAGCGAAATCTCCCCCCGCGTCTACCACGCCTGGCATCAGGACATGGCAGGCAGGGCAGACGGCGGGTTTGGGGAGTAAAGGCGCGCGTCACTTCACGCCGTGCATCCACTTTTGGATGAACGGCGCGAGGCAGATGATGACGAAACCGGCTGCGAACGAAGCCAGGGCGATGTTGTGACAGCCGTTCATGTAGATTGGCAGCGCCTCAGTCAGCGCAAACGGGGTGCCGTCCTTGTGTGTCTCCGGGATGGCCATCTTTGACCCGATGAAGCCTGCCAGGTGGTGGCCAAAAGCTGCCGCCAGGAACCAGACGCCCATGAGGAAACCCACCATGCGGGGCGGGCTGAGCTTGGTAACCATGGCCACCCCGATGGGGGAGAGGAAGAGTTCGCCCGAGGTGATGAGAAAGTAGCCCAGCAGGAAGAACCAGAGTGGCATGAGGCCTGTGGCTGCCCCGGTTTTACCGCCGAGGACAAAGACGTAATAGCCGACTCCAAGCAGGAGGAAGGCGATGCCGAACTTCAGCGGCGAGCTGGGTTCGATGCCGCGCTTGGAAAGCCAGGTCCACATCCAGCCAAAGACTGGAGTCAGAAGGATGATGTAGAAGGGATTGACTGAGTTGTTGACCATCGCCGAGGGCAGCACAGTTCCGCCCAAGTTCATGTCTACGTTTCGTTCGGCCATCAAGTTCAATGAACCGCCGGACTGCTCGTAGAAGCCCCAAAACAGAATCGAGAGGACGATCATGATCAACGCGGCCCAAAGCTGCTCTCCTGCCTGCTTCGGCTCCTTGGCGCCCAGGTAGATGACGGAACTGATGGTCAGCACGCCCAGGATGGGGAGCAGCCAGTCCGTGATTTCGTGCAGCCGCACCAGTGTCATGAGCACAGGGACGAGCAGGAAGGCCAGCCCGTAAAGCAGCCAGCTGAATGGGATGCCGGCATGTTTTTTCGCCAGCACTTCCGGATGGGGAGGCAGGCCTTTGTCGCCCAGCACGCTCTTGGAGAAAACAAGAAAGGTAACGAGGCCGATGACCATGAAGAAACCCGCCACCCCGAAACCCCAGTGCCAGCTGACTTTCTGCCCTAGGTAGCCGCAAAGCGCGCTGCCGAGGAAGGCCCCCACATTGATCCCCATGTAGAAAATGGAGTAGGCCGTGTCTTTCCGCGGGTCGTTGGATTCGTAAAATTTGCCGAGGAAGCTGGAAATGTTTGGTTTAAAGAACCCGTTGCCACTGATGAGAAGGCCCAGGCCGAGGAAAAAAGTGGCGTGGCTGGGAATGGCGAGAACGAGATGGCCGAGGGACATGAGCAGGGCTCCCAGCACGATGGATTTCCTGAAGCCCAGGAAGCGGTCCGCCAGCCAGCCGCCGAGGAGTGGCATGGTGTAGACGAGGGCGTTGTAGGCGCCGTATTGCAGGTTGGCCTCCTTGTCGTGAAACCCAAGCTGATGCGTCATGTACAGGATCAGCAGTGCCCTCATGCCATAGAAACTGAATCGCTCCCACATTTCCGTGAAAAAGAGGAGCCAGAGCGCCTTGGGGTGGGTCCTTCGATTGATCGACCACGCGACGGCGATCATGAGGCCGCTGAAGATGGCGCCGATAATGACGATGATGATGTCGAGATCCATGAGAGTCAGGGTTGTGAGAGGCTGGAGCGGGCGAGGCGGACGGCTTCGGGTTCGGTGGTGTAGGCGCCGCAGGCTGTGATGGCGACGCGTCCGGGTTTACGCTCATCTGTGTAGTTTCCGCAAGCATCGATTTTTCCGTCCAGTGCCGGGTCCTGGAGGAGGAGGCACTCCAAGAGGCGGCTGGAGGCGGCGTGGTTGTCGGCCAGCTGGTCAAAGGGGCCGTCGTAGTAGTCATTGCGGTCCAGACTCAACTGGCGCACGGCGACGAGGATTTTCCGGCTGGCCCGGGCCGGATCCACCCGAAAAACGAAGCCGGTGCGCCTGCCGATGAGCACGCCGGGGTCGAGTTCCCGCCAGCGCTCCGGGAGCGAATTTTCCTCGTTCAGCGCCCAGATGAACTGTTTTTTGGGCTGATTGAAGAGGAGAAAAAAGGGCAGGCCGGACTCGTCCATGGTGCGCATGACGAAAATTTCCCCCTCCGACAGTGGGAAAGCCCGGGGCGGGTCCTGCGGGATGGGGGTGAGGCGGAAGCGCACCGTTTTGCCCTCGTGGGTGGCGTCGTAGGTGAAATCGTCGACCTTTTTCAAAACCGGGCACCCTTTTTCCCGGCGCAGCCGCTGGGCGTGGTCGGGGCCGGGGAATTCCTCGTATTCCGAGTAGCCGAACCTGAGCACACCCGCATCCCGCTCGCCGACAGGGAGTCGGAAGTTGCCCCGGAACTCGCGCCCGTCCGCCGTCAGCTGCCAGTAGGCGTAGTTTTCCGAGGGGCGGACGGTGATCTCCGCCGGCAGCCTGGCGAAGACGGCGGCAAAAACGGCGTCCACGTTTTCCACATCCAGACCAGTGGCCGTCCAACCATCAAACACAGAGGCGTGCAGACGCAGGGCGGGCTCCGCTCCGGCCGCCGGCAGGAGGGAGAGGGACAGGAGCCAAAAAACGCCCAAGGCCGCACGCATCATGAATCCCGCACTCTACGCACCACAGGGTCAACTACAATTTTGAACGTAAAACTGTCTTTACCCGCCGCCCGGTTCATCTATTGGTTGCTTCTTCTCTGCGGGAGGAATTGTCCCGCTCTTGCATCAAGGCTGGCCTGACTGGCCAAGTGGCTGCCGGCCTGATCACTCCACCATGTCTCAACATTCTTCGGATGAACATCCCTCAACGCGCGCCCTTGTCCTGGGGGCGCTGGGAATCGTGTTTGGCGACATCGGCACCAGTCCGCTGTACGCACTCAAGGAGTGCTTTTACAGCAAGCACCACGCGCTGGCGGTGACCGCGCCGCACGTGCTGGGCATTCTTTCCCTCATCTTCTGGTCGCTCATTCTCATCGTCTCGGTCAAGTACCTGATCTTCGTGATGCGGGCCGGGCGCAATGGCGAGGGCGGCATCCTCGCGCTCCTGGCGCTGGCCACTTCCGCCCGGTGCAACAAGGCGAAGTCCACCGGGGCACTGCTGATGCTCGGCGTTTTCGGCGCGGCCCTCCTTTATGGGGACGGGATCATTACGCCCGCCATTTCCGTGCTTTCAGCCGTGGAGGGCTTGAATCAAGGGCTGAAGATGCCGCCGGACGAATTCCAGAAATACGTCACCGGCATCACTCTGGTCATCCTCATCGGCCTTTTTTCCTTTCAGCGCATCGGCACGGAAAAGGTGGGCGGCATTTTTGGTCCCGTGACCCTGCTCTGGTTCGCCACTCTGGGGATGGCGGGCATCGCGGGCATCGTTCGCGCTCCGGAGGTCCTCGCGTCGTTCAATCCGTGGCACGGCTTTCATTTCCTCCTCCACAGCGGGTGGCATGGCTTCCTGGTGCTTGGTTCAGTATTCCTCGTGGTGACTGGTGGTGAGGCGCTCTACGCAGACATGGGGCACTTCGGAGTGAAGCCCATCCGCATCGGCTGGTTCGTCGTCGTACTGCCGGCGCTCATGCTCAACTACCTTGGCCAGGGCGCCCTGCTTTTGACGGACCCGGCCGCTGTAGTCTCGCCGGAGTTGATCGCCAGCGCTACATGGGAGGGCTACAACCCGTTTTTCCGGCTCATCCCGGGCTGGGCGCTCTACCCGGTCGTGGGGCTCGCAACCGCAGCCACCGTCATCGCTTCCCAGGCGCTCATAACCGGCACCTACTCGCTGACGCTGCAGGCCATCCAGCTGGGCTACCTGCCGCGTTTCAGCATCCGCCACACCTCCGCCCACACCCGCGGGCAGATTTACATTCCTGCGGTGAACTGGCTGCTCATGCTCGCCTGCATCGGTCTGGTCATCGGGTTTAAAAGCTCGTCGAACCTGGCCTCCGCCTACGGCATCGCGGTCACGATGACGATGGTCATCACCACGCTGCTCTTTTACTTTGCCGCCCGGAGCCTCTGGGGGTGGAAGGTCTGGCAGGCTGCCGGCGTGTGCACCGTATTCCTTGTTGGGGAGCTGGCATTTTTCGCCGCCAACGCCATGAAGGTCCTCGATGGCGGCTGGTTTCCTCTCACCGTCGGTCTGGTCCTCTTCATCATCATGACCACGTGGCAGACCGGGCGCCGCCTCCTTTCCCAGGAAATGGACAAGAGTTCTCTCAGCCAGGAGGAGTTCCTTGAGTCGCTGAAATACACCAAGACACTAGTCCGCGTCCAGGGGACGGCCGTCTTCATGTCCGGGAATTCCGGCAAGGCGCCCGGCGCTTTGCTGCACAATCTGAAGCACAATAAAGTGCTGCACGAAACCGTCATCTTCCTGACCATCGTCACGGACAACGTGCCCTACATCACCCCGGGCAAACAGGTGGAGCTGATCCAGCTGCAGGAGGGTTTTTACCGCCTGACCGGCCACTACGGCTACCTGCAGGAGCCGGACGTGCCCCAGCTCCTGCGCCGGGCGCGCGGCCACGGGCTGGAGTGCAAGGCGGACCACGCCACCTTCTTCCTCGGCCGGGAGACCATCGTGCCCTCCACACAGCTGGCCGGCATGGCCATCTGGCGTGAGCACCTCTTCGCCTTCCTGTCGCGCGTCGCCCAGGCCCCCTCGTCGTACTTCCGCCTGCCGGAAGGCCGTGTCGTCGAACTGGGGATGCGGGTGAGGATCTGAATTGCATAAACTGTGGTACTGTGATTCTGTGACGACGTCATGAAGAACATTACTATCAGCGTTGATGACGAGATTTACCGCTTGGCGCGAATCAAAGCCGCCGAGCAGTCCACCTCCCTTTCAGCTCTCGTCAAGGCCTTCCTTGTCCGCCTGACTGGTGGTGATGAGGGGGGCGAGAGTGAATTTCAGCGCCTTGAACGCGAGGAGCAGGAGCTGCGCGCCGAACTCCGTATGCGGCGGATGGGACTAAATCCCGCCCACAACCTCAGTCGCGAGGAACTTCATGCCCGCCATGCGCTTCGTTGACACCAACATTCTGCTATACTCGCTCGATTTCGAGCCATTCCAGCCGGAGAAGGCAGTGATTGCCAACGATATTCTTGCCTGTTCCGATCTTGTCCTTTCTGTGCAGGTTCTGCAGGAATTTTATGTTCAGGCCACCAACCCGCGGCGTCCGGACGCTTTGCCGCATGATTTCGCGGTGAAGCTCATTCAAAAGTGGCTTCGTTTTCAAATTCAGGAGAATACCGTCGACATCCTCCAGTCCGCGCTTGTCTTCAAGGATCGCTTTCAGACCTCATTTTGGGACGCATCGATCCTCGCTGCTGCCAAATCCTCCCGGTGTCCGCAGCTCCTCAGTGAAGACCTCAATCACGGCCAAAACTACGATGGTGTCACCGTCATCAATCCATTCCAGGGAATTGGCAAGCAAGGCATTTGAAATCAATCTGCAACAATCAAAACCCCTTCCGCAAATGGCTCGGGAGGATGTTCAGCTCCTCCCGGTATTTCGCCACGGTGCGGCGGGCGAGTTTGATGCCCTGCTCGGCCAGCTTTTTCACGATGGCTTCGTCGCTGTAGGGCTTGGTGTGGGGCTCGCCCTTCACCAGCTCCTGGAGGGCGGTCTTGATGCTCGTGTTGCTCAGGGATTCACCGCTTTCGGACTGCAGGCCGGTGGTGAAAAAATAGCGCATCTCAAAGACGCCCTGCGGGGTGGAAATGTACTTGCCGGAGACGGCGCGGCTCACCGTCGTTTCATGCACGCCGATGGCGTCGGCCACTTGGGCCATGTTCATCGGCTTCAGGTGTGCCGGACCTTCGGCCAAAAACGCCTCCTGCCTTGCCACGATTTCTTCGGCAATGCGCCGGATGGTTTGCTGGCGCTGGTCGATGCTCCGGATGAAAAACTTCCCGCTGCGGATGCGCTCGCGGATGTAGCTGCGCACCTCGTCCCGCGTGCCGGTGGTGGACATCAAGTCCTTGTAAGTGTTGCTGATGCGCAGGCGGGGGAGCGAATCGTTGTTCAGCTGCACCACGTAGCGTTCGTCCTGCCACTCCACGCTGACATCTGCCGAGACGTACACGTTTGACCCGGGCTGGGCGAAATCCTGAGCCGGTCTGGGGTTGAGCCGGCCGATGACTTCCGCCGCCTCCGAAATCTGCTCCATCGTGACCCTCAGCTTCCTGGAAATGTCCTGAAAGCGGCGCTTGGCCAGCTCCTCCAGGTGGTGGGCGACAATTTTGTACTCGAGCGTGTCACCCTTTTTCAGCGCCCGCAGTTGGATGAGCAGGCACTCCCGCAGGTCCTCCGCGCCCACTCCGGACGGATCCAAACCTTGCACGACCACTTTTGCCCGTTCGAGTTCCTCGATGGGGATGCCTTCTTCCTGGCAGATTTCCCTCAGGGGACTGGACAGGTAGCCCCGCTCGTCCAGCTGGCCGATGAGCTTCTCCACCACTTCGCGTTCGCGGGCGTCCAGGGTTTCCGTGCCCAGCTGGTCAATGAGATGCTGCGAAAGCGTCACCGGCGCCACGAGGGAGTCAAACATGAACTGCCGCCGTTCGTCCTCCTCGGCACCCCGCGGCAGCTTGCTCCGGGCCTGCGTCATGTATTCCCGCCATTCCTCATCCAGCTGGGAAAGCTGGGAAAACTCCTCGTCAAATCCGTCATCCCCCTCCTTGTCCAGACCCGCCTCCTCCAGTGAAATCTCCGGCGTCTCCAGTTCGAGAACTGGATTTTGCGACAACTCCTGGGTCACCATCTGCTGGAGTTCCTGCGTGGCAGCCTGCAACAGCTTCAAACTCTGCTGCATTTGCAGAGAAAGATTCTGTTGTTGCGAGAGATTTTGCTGAAGTCCTACGCCCGACATGAGAGGGCAACGTCCGTGTGGATACCCTCAATTGCAAGCAGTTTTCGGGCCAATCGTCCAAGCAGGAAAACGGTTGCTCCAGCTAATTGATCATCAAATGGCGATAAATCCTGCTGCGGCGGTGCTGCGGGCTACTCCTCGATGCGGTAGAGGTGGGTCTTTGTCCTGAGGTACAGCGCCTTGCCCGCAGCGGCCGGGCTGGCGAGCATGCCTGCATCCAGTTTGTTTTCAGCCACTTTTGTGAAGGTGGCTGGGTCCGGTTTCAGGATAAAGGTGGAGCCCAGCTCCCCGCAAAAATAGAGCAGGCCGCCGGCGTAAATTGGTGTGCCAGAGTGCTTGCCGTCCAGGCGCTCGGACCAGGAGATTTCCCCCGTTTCCATGCTCACCGCGCTGCACATGCCGCTGTCGTCCACCATGTAGACGGTTCTGCCCACCGCGATGGGGGAGGAGCGCTGGGGTACGCGCTTGTTGCACGTCCAGACATGGTGCGTCCCGGTGATGTCTCCGGCGGCCTTGATGTCCGTGCGCAGGGCGACGAGGTTTGCCTTGCCGTAGCCGGTGTTGATGTAGATGGCGTTGTTTCCCTGCACCGGCGAGGAGGCGTTGGAAAATCCGTCATATTTGTACGCCCACAACTCCTTCCCCGTTTTCGGATCATAGGCGAAGGTGCTCCGTGCTCCCGTGCTGACCATCTGGGTGGGCCCGTCCGGCCAGCTGATGAAAATCGGCGTTGTGTAGGCCTTGCGCATGTCGCCCTCCATCTTCGGCTTGCCATCGGCCTGAAGGTCCTTGAAATCCGTCGTCCGGTCCGTTTTCCACACCGTCTTTCCGGTTTTCTTGTCCAGTGCGGTGAGGTATTGCACGTCCACTCCGTCCATGCTGAGGATGAGGAAATCCCCCCACTCCGCCAGTGAGGAGCCCGGCCCGCGGTAGTGCCGGCAGGGCAGGTCCGTGCGCCGCCAGATTTCTTTCCCCGTCAGCTCGTCCAGACATGCGGTGCCGTAGCTGCCAAAGTGGACAAAGACCCGCCCGCCCGAGAGCAGGGAGGAGGGTGAGGCATAGCCGTTTACATCATTGCCCAGCGGCTCGGGCTTTTCGCAGTGAAAGAGGTTCAGCTCGTGCAGCATTTTTCCTGACTCGCGGTCAATGCCCAGCGCAAAGTATTCCTTCCCATCCGGGGCGGCCGTGGTCGCCCAGATCATCTTCTCACCGATCACCGGGGTGGACCAGCCCTTGCCGGAAATCGGCGTTTTCCACTTCACGTTCTTCGTTTCGCTCCACTCAGTGGGGAACTTCACCACGGGCTCGCCCTCCGCCTGTGCATAGCCCTGCCCCAGAGGGCCGCGGAACTGGGGCCAGAGAACTTCCGCTGGCGCGACTCCGCAGGCCGCCAGCCACATCAGACAGGGAAAGATGATTCGTGTTTTCAAAGTGCCGCATTTTGGCGGCCCTTCGGCCGAAAACAAAGGAAATTCACCCCTACTCGTAGTGGCGGGATTTCTTGGTTTCACGCCAAAAATGTGCCAAATGTGCGCCATTTGGGCTTGAATTACGCCAGTTGCGTGCCATTATTGTGCTGTTCGCGTCAACCACGCGCCAATCGTGCCATGAATAGCAACCTCGAAAAGCAACTGGCCCTCGCCATTTCCCGCGATGAACGGGGAATCGCGATGGAAGCCCTGTGTCAAAGCATCGGCGAGGCAGCCTCCCGCCGGACCATCCAGCGCCAGCTCGATGAATTGATCAAGTTGCGCTGGGTGGAACGGACGGGCCTTGCGCGGGGGACGCGCTACCGCCTGACGGAGAATGGGCGCAGAGTCTTGCTGGCGAAACCGGAGCCTGAACTTTCCGCCCGCGTCATGGAAGACGAGGTGGAATACGGAGCCCCTGCGAAGCCGGCACGCCCCGTTAAAGCACCAACCGAATCCGAGCCGGCGGAGCAAAATCCTGCGGCCAATCTCGTGCCGGTTCCGGTCATTTCCAGCGAAGCCAGGCCCCTGCGGGACATCATCCGCCAGGACAAGGCTTTTCGGAAACCGACCGGATACCGCAGAGGGTTTCTCGATGACTACCAGCCCAATGCCACCTTCTACCTGCCCGAAACCCTGCGCGAGAAATTGCGCAATCTCGGCCAGTCTGACGACATGGCAGCGCTGCCGCCAGGCACGTATGCCAGGCACGTGCTGGACCGGATGCTCATCGACCTCTCGTGGAATTCCAGCCGGCTGGAGGGCAGCACCTACTCCCTCCTGGAGACGGATCACCTCCTGGCCCGCGGCCACACCGACAACCCCACCCGCGCGCTGGAGGCCCAGATGGTGCTCAACCACAAGGCGGCCATCGAATTTCTGGTGGAGTCCCCCGGTGAGCTGGGCTACAACCGCTTCACGTTCATGAATCTCCACGCCTTCGTCAGCGACGGCCTGCTGGAGAAGCCGGAATACGAAGGCGGCCTGCGGCAGCAGCCGGTCAGCATCAGCGGCAGCGTCTTCCACCCGGTGAACAACCCGGCGGTCATCGACGAATGCTTCGACCTCATCCTGAAAAAGGCCGGCTCCATCGTCGATCCGCTGGAGCGCTCGTTCTTCCTCATGGTCCATCTGCCCTACCTGCAGCCGTTCCATGATGCGAACAAGCGTACCTCGCGCCTGGCGGCAAACCTGCCGCTCATCCAGCAAAACCTCGCCCCGCTCACCTTTGTGGACGTGCCCCAGCGCGACTACACGGACGGCATCCTCGCGGTTTATGAACTGAACCGCGTGGAGATCCTGCGGGATGTTTTTGCCTGGGCCTACGAGCGGTCCGCCCCCCGCTATGCCGCCATCCGGCGGGAAATCGGGGAGCCGGAACCACTGCGGGTGCGCTACCGGGAGGAGATCAAGGACCGCGTGCGGGACGTGGTCGTCCGGGGGCTCAACAAACCGGCAGCCGCAGAAGAACTCCGCCGCTGGGCCGCTGCGAACATCACAGCCACGGATCGTGCGTTCTTCATCCAGATGGTCGAGGTCCAGCTCCTCGCCCTGACGGAGGGAAACATGATGCGGATGCGCATCCGCCCCTCTGAGTTCACCGCCTGGTGGCCCGTCTGGACCAGCCTCCGCTGAAAAAAATGCCCCGGAACCGGCGAGCCAGGCTCCTGGTTTCGGGGCAGGGCCGCGTGTTCAGGAGAAGGCACCAAGGAAGGCCAGCTCCATGGCGAGGGATTCGCTCACGTTGGTCTCCATGTAGCCCTCCAAGTCCTGGAGGCATTTCAGCCGCCGCAGCAGTTCGCTGGTTGTGATTCCTTTGGCCGCAGCCGCAGTGACGGCGGCAAACTCTGGGAAATCCGCCCGGTCCAGACCCTGCCTGGCACGCAGGAGATCGCCAAACCACGCCTGCAGGATCTCCAGGAAGCGGGCCCGCTTTTTCTGGTACTGGGACTCCGTGAGCGCCTCGTAGTAGTCCTTCCGCCCCTTCAGCCAGGAGCTGGCATCCGTCGTCTTGGAGTAGAGGTCACTCTCGCGCTTCTGCTCGGCGGCATTTTCACTGGCGATGTCGTCCTTCATCTGCCCCAGCAGGGCCGTGAAAATGGAAAGCAGGCCCATCGCCTTCGACGCCGACGGTGGGGCCTTGAAATGCGAAGCCAGAGCCAGAAGCAGTGCCGACTCCTCCTCCGGGCGGTCCGACGGGTCGGGCGGGGCGGCGCGGTGCAGGGAAATCCGGATGCAGCGCGAGACCACCGTGTCCAGCAGCTTGTCCGGCATCGCTGTCAGCAGCAGGAGCAGCGACTGCTGCGGGGGCTCCTCCAGCGTTTTGAGGAAGGCATTGGCCGAATTGGGGTTCATCCGGTCGGCATCCACCACCACCCCGAGCTTTGTCCTGCCGCTGCCGGCGCGCATGTGCAGCGTGCGCTCCAGAGCGCGGATCTGGTCCACGGTGATCTTCCGGCTTTTAGACTCCGGCTCCAGCACGTGCACGCCCTCGTCCGCCATGGCCGTGATGTCCTCGGAAACGCCGCCATTCACCAGGTGCGCCACCCGCAGGGCGAACTCCAGACGGTCCGGCGCGTCCAGCCCGGCCACGATGTAGGCGTGGCCCAGGCGCTGGTCGTGCCAGGCCTTTTCGATGTAGTGAAATGCTGTGTCGGGCAGGAAGGACATCGGACAGGGTTCCCCGTTGCAGTCTCTGGACCGGATTCCGGCCCGTGAAAACTGAAAACTTGGAGCAATCAGACCGCAGCCATCCGGCGTTCCACTTCAGCCCACACCTCGGCGGCCAGGGCTTCCGGCGACTGCGTGGCATCCAGCACGCGGATGCGCCCCGGCTCCTCCCGCGCCAGCGACAGATAGCCCTGGCGCACTTTTTCATAGAAATCCGCAGGCTCCTGCTCCATGCGGTCTGGCCTGGCATCCGTGCGCTGGCGGGCGCGGGCGTGCGCCTCCACGGCATCCATGTCCAGGAGAAAGGTCACGTCCGGCCGGCACGAGCCCACGGCGAAGTCATTCACACTGTTTACATCCAGCAGGTCCAGCCCCCGGCCAAAGCCCTGGTAGACCGTCGTCGAGTCCAGAAACCGGTCCGCCACCACCTGCGTGCCCGCCGCCAGCGCCGGCTGGATCTTTTCCCGCACCAGCTGGGCCCGGCTGGCGGCGAAGAGCAGCAGCTCCGCTTCCGGTTTCAGCCCTTCGGACGACGCGGAGAACTGCAGCAGCTCCCGGATCGCCTCCCCGGCACGCGTCCCACCGGGCTCGCGCACCAGCAGGCACGTCTGCCCCGCAGCCTCCAGCTGCTCCCGCAACAGGCCGATCTGGGTGCTCTTGCCGCACCCCTCTGATCCTTCAAATGTGATGAACAATCCGCGTTTCATCACTCATCTTTAGCGCAAATCCCGTCTTGTCCAGCCGCCGCTTCACGGGACCGGCCGGTTTGGGCGAAGCCGCCCCAGCCAGCCGGTCCTGCCGGGGAAAAGTGCCTCTGGCCGCCAATTGGAAAACGACTGGGAGTGGAGTGCCTCTGGCCTCCATTCGGCAATGGCCGCGAAGCGCACTTCGCAGGGGGAAGCGGGCTCGGGACGCGGCTTTGAGGAGTGCGCTTCGCGGCCGGGCTGGATTGGAAATTCCGAGCGCCTGGACAATCACGGGGCGCGACTGGATTGTCGCTACGCGAAACCCAGACGACGCAAGTCCACCGTGGACTGAGGCCGACGTCTATTGCCCCTTGTCGCTACGCGACATGGGGGGGAGGGGGGGCTGATGCGCCCGGCCAGCACGGCGAGATCTGATTTTCCATGTATTGGCGGTCTTTTCACGCGCAATCCCTGGGAGGGAGGGGGCATGGGGCAAAGGAATGATCCGGGCCTCGGGATGGAGTGGCCGGTGGGGGTGGGCGGCGGCGGGATCAGAAGAGCGTCATCTGGGCGATGCGGGGCTCGGGGAGGACGTCGGTGGAGGGGGGCGCGGGGGCTTTTTTCCGGCGCGGGGTGGGGGATTTGGCGGCGGAGGTCTCGGGAGTCACCGCTTCGGAGACAGAGGGGGCGGGATCTCCGGGGTTTTGGGAGCTGGTTTCGAGGTGGGCGAGGATGACTTTGGCGCGGGAGATGATTTCGTCCGGCAGGCCGGCGAGGCGGGCGACGTGGAGGCCGTAGGATTTGTCGGCGGAGCCGGGGACGATCTTGCGCAGGAAGATGACCTGGTCGTTCCACTCGCGGACGGCGACGTTCCAGTTCTGCACGCCGGGGCGGCTGCGGGAGAGGGCGGTCAGCTCGTGGTAGTGGGTGGCAAAGAGGGAGCGGGCCTGGATTTTATCGTGCAGGTGCTCGGCGATGCTCCAGGCGAGGGAGAGTCCGTCGAAGGTGCTGGTGCCGCGGCCGATCTCGTCGAGGATGACGAGGGAGCGGTCGGTGGCGTTGATGATGATGAGGGCGGTCTCGTTCATCTCGACCATGAAGGTGGACTGGCCGCGGGAGAGGTCGTCACTGGCGCCGACGCGGGTGAAGATGCGGTCCACGAGGCCGATCTCTGCGCTGGAGGCGGGGATGAAGCTGCCGGTCTGGGCGAGCAGGGTGAGGAGGGCGACCTGGCGGATGTAGGTGGATTTTCCCGCCATGTTGGGCCCGGTGATGACGATGAGGCGGGCCTGCTCGGGCTCGATGGTGGTGTCGTTGGGGACGAATTTTTCGCCGCTGACGACCTGGTCGAGCACGGGGTGGCGGCCGTTTTTGATGTAGAGGTTGCGGGATTCGTTGAGGAGGGGGCGGGTCCAGTTGAAAAGCCGCGCGCCTTCCGCGAGGGAGGCGAGGACGTCGAGACTGGCGATGGCCTGGGCGCTGGTCTGGAGGGCGTCGACCTGGGCGGTGACGAGGTCGCGCAAGCGGAGAAACTCCTCCTGTTCGAGTTTTTTTGCCCGCTCCTCGGCGCCCAGCACCTTGTCCTCCACCTCCTTGAGGCCGGGGGTGATGTAGCGCTCGGCATTGACCATGCTGCCCTTGCGGATGTAGTCGGCGGGGACGCTTTTGAGGTTGGCCTTGGTGATTTCGATGAAGTAGCCGATGACGCCGTTGTAGCGGATTTTGAGGGATTTGATGCCGGTGCGTTCGATTTCCGCGGCCTGGAGTTCGGCGATCCAGTCCTTGCCGCGGGCGGCGGCGGCGCGGAGTTCATCGAGGGCGGGGCTGTAGCCTTCGCGGAAAAGGCCGCCTTCCTTGATGGTGGCGGGCGGCTCGTCGACGAGGGCGGCCTCCACCTCTGTGACGAAGGGGGTGAAGTCTGAGAGCTGTCCGGCCAGGGAGGCGGCCAGCGGCACGTCGTGGAGGGGGGAAAGGGTGAGCCGGAGGTCGGGGAGGACCTTCACCGAGGCGGCGAGGGCCTGGAGGTCGCGGGCATTTCCGCTGCCCTGGCTGAGGCGGCCGGAGAGGCGCTCGATGTCGCGCACGACGCGGAGCTGGTCGCGCAGCGGACCGAGGACGGACGGGCGCTCGATGAAGGCGGCGATGGTGTCCTGGCGCTGGAGGAGGGCGGGGAGGTCGCGCAGAGGGCGGAGGATCCAGTCGCGCAGGGTCCTGGCGCCCATGGGTGTGGAGGTGCGGTCGAGGGCGTGGAGGAGGGAGCCCTCTTTTCCGCCGCGGCTCTGCACGAGGTCCAGGTGCTGCTGGGCGGCGGTGTCGATGATGACGTAGTGGCTGCTGGTGTAGGGCTGGAGGCGGCGCAGGTGGTCCACATTTCTCTGCAGCTGGTGGCGCAGGTAGTGGAGGATGGCCCCGGCGGCACCCACGGCGGCCCGCATGCCGGCGCAGCCAAATCCGTCGAGGGACTGGACCTTGAAGTGCTCCTTCAGGATGAAGAAGGCCTGGTCGTAGAGAAAGGCGTAGCCGTCGTAAACCTGGGCGCCGGGTGCGGAGGAGAAGCGTTCGATTTGCTCCGTGCTGTAGAGCGTCTCCGAAGGGCCGAGGCGGGCGAGTTCGTCCTGGAGGGCGGCCTCGCTCTCGACCTCGGCCAGGCGGAAGACGCCGGTGGTGTGGTCCACGCAGGCGATGCCGATTTTTTTCCCGTCGGCGTAAACGGCGGCCAGGTAGAGAGGGCGGTCTGAATCGATGAGGGAGGCGTCATTGACGGTGCCGGCGGTGATGACCTGGCTGATCTCGCGTGCGGTGAGCTTGCCTGGAACGGGATCCCCCACCTGCTCGGCGATGGCGACGCGCTTGTTCGCCTTGACCAGTCGGCGGATGTAGCCCTGCCCGGCATGGAAGGGGACGCCGGCCATGGGGATGCCGTTGCGCTTGGTCAGGGTGAGTTTCAGGATTTCCGAGGCGACCTTCGCGTCCTCAAAAAACATCTCGTAAAAGTCCCCCAGGCGGAAAAGCAGAATCACGTCTGCGGGCAGGGTCTGCCGCATCGCGTGGTACTGTTTCATCATCGGGGTCAGTTCGGAGGCCATCGGACGTGGAGTGTGAGAGGGCGCGGACGGGCTTTCAACCAGGAAAGAGAGGAATTCACCGCTTGCGTCCGGCGAAGATCGCCCCCATGGTCGCGTCCCGGCAGACAATTCGGGGTGTAGCTTAGCCTGGTAGAGCGCCTGCTTTGGGAGCAGGAGGCCGTCGGTTCGAATCCGGCCACCCCGACCATTTCTTATATTTGCCCCCGCGCACTGAGGTTCGGGAAAATGACGATGCCGGTTGAAGGATGCCGGAAAATGGAGTCAATTGCAGCACGGTGGGCCTTGGTGGTTCCACCGAAAGCTCCTCAATCTCATGACTTCCTTTATTCGCACTACGCTGTCGGCGCTCGCGCTGGCGTTTCTTTTCCTCCCCTCCTGCGGGCTGCTGCGGCGGCAACCGAAGGTGGAGGCCGGTCCTGCTGCGACGGCAGCCATGCCTACGCCGCAGAAGGCAAGTGCCGAGGATGTGGCTGCGGTGGACGCGATCTTCAAGAAAACGAAGAAGAGTGGATTTCACGCCGAGCCTGAGCGCATGCCGGTGCTGACGTCTGAGAATGCGGCGTTTATCGTCGAACTGGACCAGCAGCGGGCGTATCTGTACCACGGAATGTCGCTGGTGGCCTGCTCGCGGATCGCTAGCGGCCGGGAGCACTACCGGACGGAGACGGGGGCTTATGTGCTGGGGCAAAAGGATTTGAACCACCGCTCAACGCTGTATGGGGACTACGTGAGCGCGACCACGGGCCGCACGGTCATGAAGGATGTGATCGCCGGTTTTGACCAGAAACCCGGCGGGGCGAAATTCCAGGGCGCCCTGATGAAAAATTTCCAGCGCTTTGAACTGCCCGGCGGTGGGGCGACGGCGATGGGGTTTCACACCGGTGTCCTGCCCGGGTATCCCGCATCTCATGGCTGCGTGCGTCTGCCGGAGTTTATGGCGGCGTGGTTCTATAAAAATGTGCCCTCCGGCGTGCCGGTGATCGTGCGCGGGACGAAATACGGGGTGCCCTACGGCTCCAAACAATACCGCCCCAAGCGCGAGCCGAAGGTGCTGCCCTCGGCGAAACCGGTGACGCCTCCGGCGGCGGTGCCCCCGGCTGGTGCTGAGGATGCGGCGGCTCCGGCTCCTGCGGCAGCCCCGGCCCCGGCTGCGCCCGCACCCGCAGCACCGGGCACGGCGGACCTCGTCATCCCTGACGCCACTCCGGCGCCGGCTCCTGCATCACCGGCACCGGCTCCCGGGCAGTAATCAGCGGTCGGTGAGCTTGCGGAAGCCCTGCACGGTGGCGCTGCCGCCCTCGTGCAGGTAGGTGGTTTCCACGTCCTTGCGCTTCATGAGCACCCAGGGACTGAGCAGGTTTTCCCCGTTTTTGGTAAAGACGACGTCGTCCGCGATCTGAACGCAGGAGTGCAGGGCGTTGCCGCTGGCTCCGTCGAGGAAGATCAGGACGTCCCCCAGCTGGTAGGGCGGGGTAATTTTCGCGTAGTTTTCCAGCACTGCGCTGGAGGTGAGCCTCAAGTCCAGAAAGTAGTTCTGTGGGTTGTGGCTGAAGAAGTTGAGCGAGGTCCAGTGGCAGTCCGGCAGGCGTCCCTCCATGGCCATTTCCATGCGGGGGTAGGTGTAGAGGAGCCGGCGCGGCAGCGAGGGCAGGAAGAGAGTGGCCTCCGCCACGCAGGTGCCGCAGGAGTCCGCCAGGGACTGAAGCAGGGGGATGGCGTCCTTGTTCCTGTCACCGGCTGTCCAGTATTTCCGCAGGGCGGGCACGTCGGCGGAGGGATCGATCTTCAGGTTCAGGAGCAGCGTCTTGCCCCGGGTGAAGACGTGCATGAGCTCTCTTGCCTCGGCGTCTGATTTCGCCGCGCCAATGATCGGTGCCAGATCACTCAACACCAGAAGCTCACCCCGGTAGTAGACGTATTTTTTGATGAGGTCGACCAGCTCAGGCCGCAGTCCCGTCCCGGCCACCCATGCCTCGACGCTGTCCTCGTGGATGAGGATGGGGTCGGCGGCAAACTCGTTGAGCGGGCACTTCGCCAGCTCCCGGTAGAGGGAGCTGCGCATGACGGGGGTGAGCGAGGCGAGGTCTGCGCTGGTGGGCTGGACGTGGAGCGCGTTGTCATCGCGCGTGATGTTGTTGAGCAGGCGAGTGCGGCAGGCGTCCGGCAGGCCTGCTGTAGCGAGCACCCTGCCCAGGGCCTCCGCGTTGGGCAGGGCAAAACTCCAGCAGGTGTGCGGATTGGGCAGCGGGAACTTCGCGAGGACTTCATCCGGCGCCTCCAGGTAGATGGCCCGGTATTCCAGTTTGCCCCATGGGCCCGGCGCGCAGGGGGTGAAGGACTGGGGGCTGGCAGGGGTGGTGGCGGGTTTTGCCGCCACCGCAGCGGGGGCCGCCTGACTGCGGCCAACGGGCAGGCAGAGAAGGAGGGAGAAAAACAGATTTCGCGAGGACGCGGTAAGAGGGGAGAGGTGCAAAGTGGTTTTAGAGGAGCGGAAATGCCGGGCGGCAGCGCCTGAGGTGCGAAGGCTGGGGGAGGTGCAGGGTCCCCTTGATTTCAACGTGTGTCAATGTTGCAATCTTTTGAACGTGTGAATCTTTTGTCACAGTCTGTGGTTGCATCGAATTCGCAGCAGACAAATTAATTCTTCGCCAGTTCCAGGCCTGGCGCGAGCCGGACCGGGGGGGGGAAATGGGCGAGCGTGTTGTATTTGATTTCCCCTTGCAAAATGCACGCCTTGGACCTTAGTTCCGCTCCCACTAAAAGGACCACCGCCGATGTAGCTCAGGGGTAGAGCAGCTCATTCGTAATGAGCGGGTCGCCAGTTCGAATCTGGCCATCGGCTCCATTTTTTCCGGGTGGATTTCACCGCTGTGGCCCGCGCATTCTCTACCTGGTGCGGGAGGGAGAGGCCGGAAAAAAGTTGAGCGCTGCCGAACGTTGTCGCAACTTTTGAGCGGGAGAGGTTTTGAATGGACGAAGCCGGCAAGCGTGCCCGCCGCTCCCATCATTTAATTCCCAACCACTCCATTCATGAAACGCTTATTCGTTCTCGCTCTTGCAGTTTCCTCGCTTATTCTGACGCCGGCTGCCCTGGAGGCAAAAGCCAAGCCCGGCAAGGAAGGCAAGGGACCCCACCACAAGGCGGAGTTGGCCAGGTTCGACAAAAACAAGAACGGCTCCCTGGACGGCAAGGAAATCCAAATGGCCCGTGCGGATTTTGACGCGATGAAGGCGCTCGACAAGAACAGCAACGGGCAGCTGGAGGACAGTGAACTGGCCTCCGTTGAGATCAAGAAAGCGGGCAAGGGTGACAAGAAGTCGGCGAAAAACCCCGGCAAGAAAGCGGGCAAGAAGGCCAAAAAGGCCGGAGGAAAAGGTGGCAAAAAGGGGGAAAAAGGGAAGAATGGAAAGAAGGGGAAGAAAAAGGCTGAGGCGGCCCAGTAGGCTTACTGCTTCGTTTTTCCGCTTCGATTCCAAATCAACATTTTTCCTGCTGTGAAAACCCTTCATCTCACCCTGCTCCTGACCCTGTTTTCCGCGGTTCCGGTCGCCCTGACCGCCCCCGGCAATGGCAAGGGCAAGAAGAAAAACGCTGCGGCATCCGCTGCTGTTCCTGCCGCTCCGGTTGCCCCGGCCACTCCGGCGGTGAAACCTGCGGTGCCGTCTCCGGTGAGGAATTTTGACCTGAACGCGCCGACGCATGTCTGGGGCGACGGGGATGGGCATCAAATTGAGGCGGCGTTCAAGGGATTGGAGAATGGGCTGCTTTCCCTGCAGGCGGCGGACGGGCGGGCGCTGCGGCTGGTGCTGACCCGGTTGAGCCCTGAGGATCAAAAGTACGCAAAGGATCTGAAGGCGCGGCAGCCGCGTCCCTCCCTGGCCCCGGAAGTGGTGGCTAAGGCGGCGGGAAACCTGGACCAGACGATCCTGACTGTGCTGAAAAAGGCCGACCAGCAGCCCAATGAAGCCGCGACGGACGAGGAGTTTGTCCGCCGGATTTACCTGGATGTGATTGGGCGCATTCCCACGCGGCTGGAGGCTCAGGAGTTTCTGGGCAGCACGGCCCCGGACAAGCGGGCGAAGGTTATCGACCAGCTGCTGAACCAGCCGGGCTACACGATGCACATGTTCAACTGGTTTGCTGACATGCTGCGGGTGAAGGACGACTACGGCAAGGGTGCGAAATCTTTTCTCTACGAGGACTGGCTGAAGGACCAGGTGGCACTGAACCGCCCATGGGATGCCATGGTGAAGGAGATGCTGACGGCGGACGGGAGGCTCTCGGAAAATGGAGCAGCCGGCTACCTGCTGCGGGATGCGCAGATGCCGCTCGACGGGGTTTCTAACCTGCTGACCACGTTCCTCGGCGCAAACGTCTCGTGCGCGCAGTGCCACGACCACCCGCTGGCCCAGTGGACGCAGAAGGATTTTTACCAGCTGGCGTCATTTTTCGGCGCGAGCGACGGCTACCAGGAGGGGCTCTTCCGCCAGATCCGCCAGATGGCGAAGAAGGATGACGTGGCCGGCCTGAACAAGGGGCAGCTGCAGGCGATGCTGATGCCCAATGTTTACAACATGGTGGATCTGCCGAAAAACCATCTGGAATTTCCCAAGGACTACAAGTACGCCAATGCCAAGCCGGGGCAGAAGGTGGAGCCTGCGCTGGTGACGTGGGCGTCCCAGGACAAATCCAGCGCGGCCTACAAGATCGACACGGAGCACACGGAAAAGCTGCGGGATGAATTTGCCCGGTGGATGACGCACACGGAAAACCCGCGCTTCGCCACGGCAATCGCGAACCGGTTGTGGAAAAAGGTGTTCGGGATGGCCGTGCAGGAGCCGGTGACCGATCTGGACGATCCTAAGGAGGCCTCCAGCCCCGAGCTGCTGGCACAGATTACGACCTACATGAAGCAGGCGAAGTTCGATCTGCGGGAGTTCCAGCGGATCCTTTTCAACACTGCGGCCTACCAGCGCAAGGCCTCGCGGGCCCCGCACGATGACAAGCAGAAGTTCCTCTTCACCGGGCCGCTGCTGCGCCGGATGACGGCGGAGCAGGCGTGGGACTCGATCGTCCTGCTCGCCTCCGGTCCCGAGGTGGACCAGACGCTGCTGCGCCGCGGGGATGACATGAAGTACTACAATCTGCCAGGCACCACGGTGAACGTTCCCGTGGTGAAGGATCTGGTGGAGAAGATGAAGGAAAATGGCGTGGTGCCGCGTGCCGGTGGTGGAAAGAAAAAAGGCGGGCAGAAATTCAACCCTGCGTCCATCGCCACCGCGTATGAAGGGCACAAGCCAGAGATGCGCGGCGGACTCGTGCTTGCCCGCGCCTCGGAGCTGCCGCAGCCGGCACCTGAGACTCATTTTCTCCGCCTCTTCGGCCAGAGCGACCGTCTCGTGGCGGACACGAATGCGACCGACGGCAGCGTGACGCAGGTGCTCAGCCTGATGAACGGCCCGGCGCAGGAGGTGGTGTCCGCGAGTTCGGACGTCCTCGGCGATGCCCAGAAATCCGCCGACGTGGAGGGCAAGGTGAAGTCCCTTTATCTGAGCTTCCTCGGGCGTGCACCCAGCGCGGACGAGTCGGCCAAATCCGTCGCCGCCCTCAACGGCGGTCTCAGCGTGCGCGATCTCGCATGGGTGCTGCTGAACACCCGTGAATTCCTCTTCGTTCGTTAACACCCACCCTCCACTTTTTCCTGCCATGAACTCCCGATTCCTCGCCGAAGCCGGCCTGAACGATGAAATCACCCGCCGCCGATTTGTCGAACGCGTGGCCCGCGCCGCCTTTGGACTGACGGTTCTCCCGCTCATTCCCGGTTTTGCCCGCGGGGCGGAAACTTCGGCCGCTGCGGTGAAGCCGCTCTCCGGTGCGGGATTTGGCAAGGCAAAGGCCGTCATCGTCATCCAGCTTTCAGGCGGCATGAGTCACATCGACACGTTTGATCCCAAGGAAGGCGCGAGCAAAGGACCTGCCACTGCGGTCACGACGAAGGCGGGCTTCCAGCTCACTTCCTTCCTGCCGGAAACGGCGAAGGTGGCGGACAAGATTTGCGTCGTTCGCTCGATGACGGCCAAGGTGGGCGTACACGACCAGGCGCGCTACCTGATGCGCACGGGGTTTGAGCGCCGGGGCACTATCGTCCACCCGACGCTCGGCGCGTGGGCCCAGCACTACCTGGGCGCCAGCCACAAGACGCTGCCGTCCAGCGTGTGCGTGAACATGAACAGCGGCCATGGAAACGGATTTTTCCCGGCCACCATGAGCCCCCTGCCCATCCTTGATCCGGAGGGCGGTCTGCAAAACGCCCGTTCCCGCGTGACGGTTGAGGCCCAGGACAAGCGGCTCGCCTTGCTCTCCGGTCTCGACCAGTTTGCCCGCGACGGGGAAAAGGACAACGAGGTGCGTGCCTACAATGATTTCTACGCGAACACGCTCAAGCTGATGAAGAGCGAGGATTTGGAGGCCTTCGACATTTCAAAGGAGGACGAAAAGGTCCGCGAATCCTACGGCAAGGGCAAACTCGGCCAGGGCTGCCTGCTGGCGCGCCGGCTTGTGGAGGGCGGGGTGCGCTTCATCGAGGTGGAGAGCGGCGGCTGGGACATGCATAAGGACATCGAGGGAGGCATGGAAAATGAGGGGGCCGCATTTGACAAGGCGTTCGCCGCCTTGATCAAGGACTTGGAAGCGCGGGGAATGCTGGACACCACGCTTGTGGCCGTGACGACTGAATTTGGCCGCAAGCCCCAGATGGACGGCAGTGGACGCGGACACCACCCGAAGGGGTTTTCCACAGTGCTGGCCGGCGGCGGTGTGAAGCGCGGGTTCGTTTTTGGCGGCACAGACAAGGCCGGTTACGAGCCCAGCTCAGACCCGCTCACTGTCGGCGATCTCCACGCCACCATGGGCTGGGCCTGCGGCCTGCCGATCGAGCAGGTATACATGACGCCCAGCGGCCGTCCGATGACGGTCGGCAACAAGGGCAAACCGGCGATGGGGGTTTTTGCCTAAACGGGCTGTCTGCTTTTTTTCCCTGACGTGGTTGCCGCTGCGCCCTGCGGGACGTAAGAGAGGATCATGCCGGCTGCTTTTGACAAGAAGGACTGCGCCCTGGTCATCCTCGGGCACGGCTCCACCCTGAATCCTGACTCCAGTGCTCCCACGTGGCGGCATGCGGATGAGATACGCCGTCGTGGCGTCTTCGGGGAGGTGGCCTGCGCGTTTTGGAAAGAGGAGCCGTCGCTGCGTGAGGTGCTCAACATGATTGATGCGCCCACTGTCTACGTGGTGCCGAATTTCATCAGCGAGGGGTATTTCACCCGCGAGGTGCTGCCGCGCGAGCTGCGTGTCGAGGGGCGTGAAACCCAGGTGGGACGGCATTTGCTCAAGTATTGCGACCCGGTGGGCATCCATCCGTCGATGACGAAGCTGCTCCTCTCCCGCGCCCACAGTGCTGCGCCTGACGTGCCGCCGGAGTCGGTGAGCGTGATCATCGTGGGCCACGGGACGGGGCTGAACGAGAACTCGACGAAGGCCATCCAGGACCAGGTGGCGCTCATCCGCGCGGGCCGCCACGGCTTCGCCGAAATCACGGATGCCTACATGGAGCAGGAGCCGCTCATTTCCAAATGGGACGAGCTGACCGCCGCGCCGCATGTGGTGGTGGTTCCGTTTTTCATCGCGGACGGCCTGCACAGCTACGAGGACATCCCCGTCATGCTCGGCATGCACGCAGAGCCCGGTGGAGCGGCCAGCGCGAACGAGGCGGATGTCTTCAAGCACAACCCCTACCACCTGCGTGGTCGCAGACTTTACTACACCCCGGCCATCGGGACGGAGGCGATGATGGCGGACGTGATTCTCGACCAGGTCGCCTCGTTTGACGCCGCCACCGAGCCTGCGGAGGAGGCCGCATCCATTTGAGATGAGCCGTGCTCAAAAAGCGGTGGCGAAAATTCTCGAGGGTCGTTCGGATGCGAGTCTGGACTTTGACGACCTCTGTTTCGTCCTGGAGCGGACCGGTTTCACCCGCCGCGCGGGGAAAGGCAGTCACACGATTTTTTTCCGCGACGGGGTGGACGAAATCATCAACATTCAGCCAAGAGGCTCGAAGGACAAGCCCTACCAGGTCAAACAGGTTCGCGACATCCTGCTCAAACTCAAACCAGACATCGAATACCATGCGCTACGAACTCATCATTTACTGGAGCAAAGCCGACGACTGTTTTGTCGTGGAGGTGCCCGAACTCGCCGGCTGCATGGCGGACGGAGGCACGTACGAGGAGGCGTTAGCCAATGCGCAGCTCGTCATTGCCGAGTGGGTCGAGACCGCACGCTCCCAGGGCCGTCCCATCCCCGAACCGAGAGGCAAACTTGCCTACGCCTGATGATCATGGTCTACTGCGCGGGCGCTTCTCCAGCGGGGAGAAGGGCGGAGGAGGCCGCATTCATTTGAGATGAGCGTACTGACTTTGACGGAAAAGCTCGCTGCGTGGCTGGAGACCGGGGGGCGGCGGATTGGGCAGGTGGTGATCGAGCCGGCGGCTGCGGGCTGGGTACTCCGCCATGAAGCAGATGAGCTGAACCAGGAGTCGCTCACGCCTTTCTCCCGGCCCACTGATGCGCGTGATCTGGCCCTCTATGATGAAGCCGGGGCCTTCCGTCCGCTGAAATCCGCCCCGACGCTGAAGCGGGGCTGGCGGGTGGAGTTGGCAACGCTGGCTGAGGTGCGGGAGGCACTGGATTACCTTTATCCCGCGGCGGTGGGAAACTGGTTCCGCCACCAGTCTGGCGAGGTCGCTGGCGTGCCCTTGCGGGAGACGCTGAACCGGCAGACGGGAATGTATCGCATCACCGGACTGCTCAATATGGAGCTGGCCGGGGAGTTGATTTGCCAGAACTGCGCGCCTGCCCAGTGCCTGCGGAAAATCGTCTGGCCGGTGGAGCCTGGCGGCGTGCCTGCGCCCGGGCTGGCGGCGGAGAAATTTGATGCGGGTGCCACCCGGGAGACCATGCCGGTGCTTTGCCTGGAGGCGTGCAACCTCGTCGTCGCAAAGGGACGCCCGCTGGTGAAGAAGTGGCTGGAGGAAAAAGAGAAGGAAAAGGCAGCCCAGCCGGAGTGAGGCGGGGAGGTCTACTTTCCGCGCTTCGGGTTTTGCAGCCCGGCGATGAGCCTGGCCTTGTCGAATTTGAGCAGGGCCTTCACATCGAGCACGAGACCGGGAAAGACCGCGCTGGCGAGGAGGCCGGCCTTCTCCTTCTGCTGCACGTACTGCTGCTCGACGAGCTGAAACCAGCGCACTTCATTCTCCCGCGTCAGCCAGACGAGGTATTCGGTTACCCCGTTGCGCCGGTAGGCGTTGAGCTTCGCGTGGAGATCCACTGAGGTGCTGCTGGCGGCCACCTCGCAGACGAGTTCTGGGGCGCCGCAGAGGTAGCCGTCCTTGTTCAGCAAAACCCGGCCACCCGCGCGCGGGGCGGAGCAGAGGATCGCGTCGGGCTGCGGGGCGTTGTCCGCGTCGAGGAGAAGTGTGGTGTTTGGGTAGACCTCCAGTTCGGGACGGGTGAGCGAGTAGTGGCCGAGCCAAATCTGAATGAAGTGGTCTGGTTTTCCGTGAGCATCGGCGCGTACGGGGGAGGGCATGTGGACGATTCCTTCGATGAGCTGGGCTTTTTTCAGGGCAGGGGCCGCCTCGTAGCGGCGGAGAAATTCACACGAGGCCAGCCGCTCGCCGGCCTCCAGTTCGGGTGGAGGAGGAGGCGGTGGCGCGGCCTTGCGGCGGGCGGGCGGGGACTTGAGCAGCGGAGCCATGGTGGGAATGATACGCTCAATCCCGCTTCGTGCAAAATGGGCAGGAGAGATGGCCGGTACGCCTCACCGCCTGGACCGTCTGCGCTGGGCCAAACCGGCAGCCGCTGCCATCACAGGAGCAGGAAGGCCCCCGGTTCAGGCAGAGGCGTCGCACCGCTGACTAGGATGCCCGCCGGGAACACGCGCATGAACGTGTTGATCAATGTCATCCCCAGATGGATCGAGGAAGATAAGCCCGCCGCCGAGGCATGGGTGAAAACTGCGCCCCTCACGCCGGAGGAACGGAAGGGTTCCGGTCTGGAGCGCGGCGGGTGACGTCAGCCGCCGCATGTCGCGCTGCCGTGGGCGCTCCCGCCTCAAGCGGCTCATCCGTCACCAGCCGTTTTCCCAGGCTGGGGACTTGATGCGAGGAAGAGTCGATGCGCTGGCAAACCCATTTGGTCCGTGCACCGTCCCGCCAAGTGCGCAGTGCAGTTCGGGTGGAAGGGAAAAGGCCTTCCCAATCGCAAAAAGCGGCTTCCGTGAAATTAAATTTTACCACCCTTGAAATTTTTGCCGCATTTGAAAGCATCTTTCATAAATTCAACGTTTTTGGATTGTGTTTATGGACTCGGGCTGTGGGGGGGAATGTCGGGATTTCCGAAAGGTTGTCCCGAGGCTGCCCGGAAACGTCATCTTTCATTGCGTCCGGGCTGAGGCCCGCTTTGGTCAGAGCGCATGCGCTTCGCCATTTGCAATGAAACCTGGCAGGGATGGGACTTCGACCGGACCTGTGACGCCATCGCCTCCGCAGGATACGCGGGGGTGGAGATCGCTCCGTTCACGCTGAAGGATGATCCGCGGGAGCTGACGGAGGCGGAGGCGGGAAAAATCGGCGCCACGGCACGGGCCGCAGGACTGGAAGTGACTGGTCTGCACTGGCTGCTGGTGAAGCCTCCGGGATTTCACCTGACCACGCCGGATGCCGCGGTGCGGGCGGCCACGGTGGACTTCGCCAGCCATCTGGCGCGGCTGTGCGCGGCCATGGGTGGAAAAGTCATGGTCTGGGGCAGCCCGAAGCAGCGAAATCTGGAACCGGACTGGGCCTACGAGGATGCGGCGAAACGGGCGGCGGATGTTTTCCGCGCCATCGCAGAAGTGGCCGGCCCGCTGGGGGTGACGCTGGCCATCGAGCCGCTGGGGCGGAAGGAAACGAACTTCCTGACCACGGCGGCGGAAACGATCCGCCTCATCAACCAGGTGGACCACCCGGCCTGCCGGCTGCATTTGGATGTGAAGGCGATGAGCGACGAGGAAGCGCCGATCCCGGACATCATCCGCGCCAGCGCGGCGCACACCGCCTACTTTCACGCGAACGACCCGAACCTGCGTGGCCCCGGCATGGGCGAGGTGAAATACGAGCCGATCGTCGCCGCCCTGCGCGAGACACGTTATGACGGGTGGCTCTCCGTGGAGGTTTTTGATTACACGCCGGATGCGGACACGATCGCCCGGGAAAGCCTGGCGTTCTTGAAGAAGGTGACCGGGCTGTGATGCCCCCCCAGCAGCATGGGCCCCAGTTGACATGAGAATCATTTCCGGCAGCGCGGGGGGCATTCCGCTTCTCGTTCCGAAGGATGTGGCCCGGCCGAGCACGGACCGGCTGCGCGAGGCGCTGTTCTCCATCCTCGGAGAGCGTGTGGTGGAGGCGCGGGTGCTGGACCTCTTTGCCGGGTCGGGCTCGCTCGGGCTGGAGTGCCTGAGCCGCGGGGCCGCCTCCGCCCTGTTTCTGGAGAAAAACCGGGGCGCTGGGGAAACGATCCGGAAAAATGCCGACAAGGCGCGGCTGACCGGGCACACCATCCGGCAGAGTGACGTGCTGCCCTGGCTGCGCACTGCCACCGGGCCGTTTGACCTCGTCTTTGCCGACCCTCCCTACAAAAAGCTCCCGGGGGATTTTGACTTCGCTGCAGCTCTCCTGGCCAGCCCGCAGCTCCCGCAGCTGCTGGCTCCGGGCGGGCTCTTTGTGCTGGAGACGCTGGCCGGCAAGGCGGATGCCGCGCCCCCGCCGCCATGGCACCTCGTGGACACCCGCACCTATGGCTCCAGCCGTATTTCCTTTCTGCAACCCCGGATGATGGAGGCCGCCTCGTGAGCCTGCGCCGCCTCCTTCTCGTCTACAATCTGCTGCTGCCGGCGGCCCTGTTTTTTATGCTGCCCGCCGCCCTGCTGAAAATGCGCCGCCGCGGCGGCACGTGGGCGGAGTTTCTCCAGCGACTCGGTTTTTACCCGCAGGCGCTGCGCGAGCGTCTGGCCCGGGCGGACCGTCCCGTCTGGATGCACGCGGTGAGCGTGGGCGAGGTGCTCGTGGCCCGGAAGCTCGTCGCGGAAATTCTGGCGCGCGACGCGCAGGCGATGATCGTTCTTTCGACGACGACAACGACCGGCTACGGAGTGGCCACCCGGGATGCGCCGGAGCGGCTGATCGTCATCCACAATCCCGTGGACTTCCGCAACTGCGTGCGCCGGGCGCTGGAGGCCATCCGTCCGCGCCGGCTGGTGCTGGTGGAGGCGGAGGTCTGGCCGAACCTGGTGGACATCACCCGGCGCGAGTGGGGCCTGCCGGTCGCTCTGGTGAATGCCCGTCTCTCCCCGCGCTCAGAGGCCCGCTACGCAAAGGTTCGCGGCGTCGTGGCCCCCGTCTTTGCCCAGCTGGACCAGGTCTTCGTCCCCGAGCCGGAGGACCCGGCACGCTGGGCCGCGCTGGGCGTGAGGCCGGAGGTAATCCAGGTGGTGGGCAGTGTGAAGCACGACTACGCGGATGTGCCCGTGGACCCCAGGGTTCAGCTTTTCCGCCAGCTGCTGGAGGGCGTCTGGGGCGTTCCACTGCCGCCCATCCTCATGGCCTCCAGCACACATGATGGCGAGGAGGAGGCCATCGGTCGCATTTTCCTGGAGATCCGGGAGAAGGTTCCCGGCCTCGTCTACTGCCCGGTGCCGCGGCATTTCGAGCGGGCGGCTGCCGTCGAGCTGGCGCTGAAAAAGGCCGGGCTGCAGCCCGTGCGCCGCTCCCGCCTGCCACTGGACGGCCCTGTGCCCGGCGGAGAAAAAGTGGACACCGTCATCATCGACTCCACCGGTGAACTGCGCGCCTGGCAGGCGTTGGGCGGGGTGGTGGTCATCGGAAAATCCTTCCTCGCTGCAGGTGGGCAAAACCCCGTAGAGGCTGTGCAGCTGGGCAAGCCCGTCGTCTTCGGCCCGCACATGGAGAACTTTGGCCCGCTGGTCAAACAGCTCCTCGCCGCTGGTGGAGCCGTGGAGGTGAAGGAAATCGAGTGCCTGAAAGTCGCGCTGCCCCCCCTTTTCACCGACTCCAGCCTGGCTGCGGGGCTCACCTCCGGTGGAAAAGCCGTCCTCGCCCGCCATGCGGGAGCCACCGCACGCACGGTGGCGGGACTTGGCATGTAACTGCGAAACGATTTTCCTCAGGCGCTCGCGCCATGCACCGCATCGTGGGCATGGCGGGGCTCCAGATGGCTGGTGATTTCCACCTTTTCCGGAATGGCTGCCATCAGTGCCTGCTCGATGGCGGTCGCCGTGTCGTGCGCCTCGATGAGCGGCGTCTCGTCATCAAAGAGCAGATGGAACTCCACCCAAAACTGGCTGCCGGCGTGACGGTGGCGCAGGGCGTGCCAGCTGGCGCCGCGGGCGGCGGTCTCACGGTCGAGGATGTCCTTCAGCTGGCGGTCCAGCGCGGGGTCCGCACCATCCATGAGCCCGTGCAGACTGCGGCTGACGAGTTTCCAGCCGGAGTAAAGGATGTTCACCGCCACCACGAGGGCGCAAATGGGATCCCAGTAATGCCAGTGGGTGAGCGCGGTGAGGCCGAGTCCGGCCAGGGTGCCCAAGCTCGTCCAGACGTCCGTCAGCGTGTGGTGGCCGTTGGCTTCCAGGATGAGCGAGCCCTCTCGCTTTGCCACGCGCAGGAGGTGCAGGCCGAGCAGGAGATTCATGACCACGGTGGCTGCCGTCAGGCCGATGGCCACACCGATGCTCTCCACCCGGTTCCCGCTGGTCATGCCGTGGACCGCCTCGTAAACAATGAACGCGGCTGCGGTGATGATCATGGCCCCCTCAAAGCCGGCGCTCAGAAAGGTGATCTTGTCGTGGCCGTAGTGGTGCTCGTCATCGGCTGGTTTCTCCGCCAGGCGCAGGCTGTAGGAGGCGAAGCCAACGGCGAGGACGTGGACGACGGACTCCGCCGCATCGCTGAAGACGGCGGCGGAGTGGGAAATGAAGGCCGCAGTGACCTTGACGATGAGCTGGATGATGCCCACGCCGAACGAGATGTTCATGGCGTGGATCAATAGCCTGGAGCTCGCTGAGTTGTTCATTCAGCGTGCCTACTGGCGGCGCATTTCGAGGTTTGGGTCGCGAATCTGCAGACCGGTGCCGCCGGGGAGGGGAGTGGGAACGGGCAGGTCCTCCACAGGGGAGCGCGAAGCGGTGGGTTTTCGATTCACCGCCGCAGACGGCGCGGCGACCGCAGCGGCGGGCTCGCCCAGAAAATGACCGGCGCTCAGGCACCAGACGACGGCCTTCACCTCTTTCGAGCTGCCTGGAGCAAAGCGGGACGGCGCCTCCTGCCAGGAGAGTGACGACTCACCGCGCACCTCGACCGGCACGCCCAGCAGTGCGCCCAGCTGGTCGGGGAAGCCAGCCTTCGGCGTGCCCTTGTAGGCTTCGGGAATTCCGGAGGCATGCCAGGCGAGGGCGTTGCCATCCCCCACCACTACGACGGGGCTTTTGCCAGGGGCGGCAGCCAGCGGCTTCAAACCGGAGGAGTCCCGCGTGCCAATGGCCAGCAGCGGCAGGGATTCCTCGGCGGGCTTCGTTTTCAGCGCATCGGCCAGGTCCCCCAGCAGAGTGAGCGTCCCTTTTTCCGAGGCGATGTTTTTGTCGCGCACAACAGCCTTCACCCAGGGGCTGGACTTGAGCGCCTTGTAGACACGTCCGGCAGCCTCCTCGGCAGCGTGGCCGGACCAGCGGGCATCCGTCTTCGGGTAGGCGCCCTGGCGGCTGCCCAGCATGTCTGAGGCGGGGTCCACCACCGTCACTCCGCCTGCCTCCAGCTCCCGGTAGAGCTGCTGGAGGTGGGTGTCATTCCGGCGGGCCTTGAGTTTTTCCTCCCCGGGCAGCTGGTCGGCGCAGGCCATGGCCTTCGGTGCGATGGGGACCAGAATAAACTGGACGCCGTCCTTTTTCAGCTTCGCCGCGTAGGCGGTAAGGCTGGTCACCAGAGCCTTGTGCCGCGCCGTGGCGGCGGAGCGCGGGGCTCCCAGGGTGCGCAGCTCGGCTGCGGAAAAAAGCCATCCCTCGCGCCCCTCGACGGTGCCGCCCTTGGCCGCCAGCGTGCGGCAGGCGAGAATGAAGGCTGCCTCGTCCTTTGGCAGCCCCTTGAATTCATCCGCCCCGGTGGCCGGTTTTTCGGCTTCCTTTTTCGGATCCTTTTTTCCACCAGTCAGGGAACTCAGGCTGCCCTTCATCGTGTTGAGGGTGGTGCAGCCGGTGAGGGCGCCGCCGGCCAGAGTGGCCGCAGCAAGGAGGGGCAGTGAAGCGGAGAGGCGTTTCATGGGGTGTGACATAGCATGGACGGTGGTGCAGGGAAAGTGCAGGTTGGAGACGCACGCAGGATCGTTTTTCCTGGGGCGGAAAAATCGTGCCTCAGCCGGCGATGGACGCCAGCGTGCGGGCTGCCACTGCCTCCAGGTCCAGAGTGGTGGGCCGGACAGTGCGTGCGGCCAGCGAGTCGCCCACCTGGCTGCGGTGCAGGATTTGCCCCCCCTTCCACACCCAGGCGGCGGGATCATACGGGCCCACGCAGCGGGGATCACTCCAAGTGTGCAGGCCGGTCAGCGGCTTCCTCAAGGCACTGGCGATGTGCATGGGGCCGCTGTCCACACTAATGACCGCTGCGGACCGGCGGAGGAGAAAAATGAGCTGGCCGAGCGTCGTCTGGTTCGTCATATCCAGCACGTGGTCAAGATCCGCCGCCAGCTCCAGCCTCTGCGGGGCCACTCCGGCCAGCACGGTGGGAAACGGCGCCAGTGCACGCGCCAGGACGTGGATTTCCGCCTGGGTGATGGATTTTCCCTTCCCCCGGGCATACGGGTGGATGACCACGAAGCGGTCCGGCAGCTCCCCGGGCAGGGGATCCCCGGGTGGCAAATGATCCGCCAGCACCTCCTCCGGACCCTGCGGCGTCACGCCCAGCGCCGCCACCAGGGCCAGGTAGCGGTCCACGGCATGGGCTCCGGGGTTCACCGGCACCACTTGGTCATAAAAATGTCGCGCCCCCTCCCTTGCATCCGAAAGCCCCAGTGCCAGCCCTGGTGCCAGGGCGCGAGTCATGAGTGCGCTGCGCAGCAGCCCCTGGAAATCCAGAGCCACCTCCGTGACCGGGCGTTCGGGCGAGCCGAGCCCGCGAAACCAGGCCAGCGAACGGACCGCCCCGCCGAGGCCTCGAAATTCACGGCGCGGAAAACAAATCACCTCATCAATGAGCGGGCTGCCGGCGAGGAGCGGAGCCCACTCCGTGTTCACGATCCAGCTGAGTTTCAAGTGAGGCCAGCGCGCCTTCAGCAGGCCTGCTGCGGGCAGGGTGTGGATGATGTCGCCGAGGGAACTCGGCTTGATGATCGCCAGATGCCTGACCCGGCGCAAATCGGGAGGCGGTGGGAGAGCGGAGGCAGCCACGGCAGGCGGGGAAGGAACTTATTTCCCGATGGCCAAGCGGTCGGCCAGTGCCGGAGGCAGGCCCGCATCGCGAATCTTTTGCTGCGCGGTGCCGATGTCGTACTCCAGCCTGCGAATCGTGATCTGACCCGCCGTCATGTCATAGAGAGCATACGAGGCACGCCAGTCGCCGTCCCGCGGCTGGCCGACGCTGCCCACGTTCACCAGGTACTTCCGTCCGGGCTCGACGCTCATCGTCGGCCCCGGCTCGGAGGAAACCGCCGCACCCTTCACGTAAAAACGGGGCGTGTGCGTGTGACCAAAGAAACAAACCGGGGTGAACTGGTAGCTGAAGCTGGCCATGGCGTCGAACTTGTTCATGACGTAGGCCCAGCTGCCCGGGGTGTCCAGCGTGGCGTGCACGATGGTGAAGTCCCGCACCTGCCTCACAAGGCGAAGCTCGCGGAGGTATTGTTTGTCCTCCGCCGTCAAGTGGTCCCGCGTCCAGAGCAGCGCCGCCTGCGCCAGCGGGTTCAGGCCCACGATTTCCGTCTCGGCCGAGGCCTCCTCATCATGGTTTCCCTTCACCACAGGGCACTCCAGCCCGCGGACGCGCTCAAGGCACTCGTGCGGGTTGGCGTTGTAGCCCACGATGTCACCGATGCAGACATGGTGGGTCGCACCTTGGGCGGCTGCGTCGGCCAGTACGGCCTCCAGCGCTTCAAGATTGGCATGAACGTCACCAAAAATCGCAAACTTCATCGGAATCGGAATCGGAATCGGAATCTACAACCTTGGCCAGCGTCGATTTAAATGCAACAAAACTTCTCTGCGGACACGCACAGCGCCTGCCGGATGCAAAATGAAAAATTGTCCGGCTTTCGCCTTGTGCGCCCTGCACCCCGAAGGCAGACTCGCCTCATGCAGACCATCCCACCCAGCATCGTCGAGGACGTATGGAATGCTCTCGCCGAGGCGGAGCAGGACGAGATCACTGATGATGTTGCCGATTTTCATGATGAACAGCCGGCCCTCACTGCTTTCCTCGATGCCGCCGAAAAGGCGAGCCTTCGGGATGAGGACCATGGCATGATGATCTTTTACGGTCTGTGGATCTGGCTTTCTTTCAAAGAAGCGGGCTCCCGGGCCGGGACTATCACCAAGGAACAGGTCGCCGCCGCCTATGCGCAAAATCACGCCGACCTCGGCAGCCTCGACGTCGCCTCCGACGAGCAGTGGCTGGCCCAGGCCTCAAAGATGACCAAGTCTTACAACCAGATGCCACTGCTCGCCGGGCTCATGCAGCTGCTCACCTCTGAAATGGAGGACAGTGAGGAGCGGGCCGAGGATGCCGTAGGGCTCACCATCCTGCATTTAAAGACGGTGATCGACTGCCTGGACCGGCAGGGCTGAGCGGAAAATCCCGGATCACTTTTCCTTCTTCCCCCGCTCCACCCTGTCCCGGTTGCGCTGCTGTTTTTCAAAGAGGGGCACCAGGTGCTCCTCCATCCAGCGCGTGGCGGCGTCCAGCCCCTGCTCGCGGTAGAGCGTGCCGATGAGCGCCTCCACCCGCGTGGGATTGCCCAGGGCGCTGAGGAAGGAATTGCACGTCAACGCGGCAAAGAGGGCGGAATCCAGCCGGCCGTGGTGGCGGAGGATCCATTCGCGCGCGAAGAGGGAAAGCACGGCATCGCCCGTCCAGGCCAGCTCGCGCTCAGTTCGTACGGGATCGTGGCGCTGGCTCATGCGTCAGTTTAGCGAGGGATCTTCGGGCATTCGCGCGAGCAGGCCGAACCAAGGCCCCATCGCCTCCAGCAGGGCGTTCCACAGGGTGTCGGGATTCTCCATTTTCACCACCTCGGCAGCCGGCCGGCGGGTGATCCAGGCGTGCTGCTTCAGCTCGTCCTCCAGCTGCCCCTCCGCCCAGCCGCTGTAGCCGATGAACGCCCGGACTGACTCGCCATCAGCCAAATGCCGGCCGGCATCCTCCACGCCCAGGTGGGTGCGAAAGATCAGTTTTTTTTCCTCCGCATCCCAGGCCAGGGAGGCAAAAGTGAGCTTCTCCTGGCTGACGGGGCCGCCCATGTAGACCTTCACCCTGGCCAGCGCCTTGAAGGCCGCCTCGGGAAGAAGATCGCCCACGGTTTTTCCCACCGGCTTGTTCAGGATGAACCCGTGCGCGCCAAATTCGGTCCGGTGCTCGGTCAGCAGCAGCACCGTGCGGCAGAAGTTGGGATCGCGCAGCGAGGGGTCTGCGAGGATCAGCGATCCGCGCAGGCACAGCTGGCCAGGATTGTCGAACGGCGTGGAGTCCATGTGGTGGGCGGTTGCACACTTAACCACGCCGGAGGCCGCAGGAAAAGAAATAACGTCCTCCAACATGCAGGGCGGCGTCCTTTGCGGAAACCCTGTTGAATCCCCCAGGCTCCGGAGCAAGGTGGGCGTTACCATCCGCATGAATCTCCGGTTCCACGCCAGCCTCCTCCTTGCCGGCCTGCTCGCCCTGACCTCGTGCGGGCTGCTGAGGCGTGCAGGGAAGTCCAGCCCAAAGGAGGGTCCGCTGAAGGGCATCCTGGCAGGGGAGCAGGCACTGGGCACGGTGAACCTGACCAACCGGGCCGGCGCCTTCATCCTCATAAACACGCGCTACGCCTCCTCCATCGCGGACGGGACGGAACTCATCTCGAAAAACGCCTCCGTCGGTCAGACCGGACGCCTCCGGGCCAGCCGGGAGCGAAACAAGAACGCCTTTCTCATCGCCGATGTAACGGACGGCAACCCGGGCATAGGCGACCTGGTTTACGTGCTCTCAAAGAATGGTGAAACCGGCGCGCCCGCCCTCGAAAAGCTCACCCGGCCCGGCGAGGAGGGCGACCCCTCCACCGCTCCGCTGCCCGACCCTGCCACCCAGCCTGCCGCCGACCTGCCACCACTTTCGCCCCCCTCCGCAGACCCCGCGCCACCGCCGGCCGCCGGCTCCAGCCCCGGCCTGATCGACCTGCCGGACCTCCCGGAGTGATCCCGCCCGCCCCCTTTCCCATGACCCGCCACATCCTTCTCCTGACCGCGCTGGCCGCCGTCACCGCCCGTGCCGAATCCGTCTCTCTGGAGGCGTGGATCAAGGAATACCAGACCGACCGCCAGACGCTGGGGAAATTCGTCAGCGGACTGGAGACGCCCGCCGCGTGGGAAAAGCAGGACGTCTTCGAAACCGGGTGGGAAAAGCGGCTCGCGGCACTCGACACCGGCTCCCTCGACCGCACGGGCCTGATCGACTGGCTGCTGCTCGACGGCGAGGTGCGCTCCCGCCGGCACGATTTCGCGCGGGAAAAAAAGGACTTCGCCGCAGACGAGGCTTCCGCCCCTTTTCTCCAGCCACTCTTCACCCTGGAACTCAACCGCCGCACCGCCCCGGGCGTCACGGAAAAAGTGGCCGCCGCCGCCCTTTCCACCGCCTCCCGCCAAGCCGGAGAGCAGCTCGACCAGCTGCGCAAAGCCAAGGAGGCCGGCAAACTGCTGGACCGTTCCCAGGCCTAGCGCCTCGCCGGCAGGGTGAAGGACGCCAAAGCCGCCGTGACCCGCTGGTACGACCACTACGCCACCTTCCGCCCCGGTTTTGACTGGTGGATCAAGCAGCCAAAATTCACGCTCGATGCGAAGCTGGACGCCCTCGCCGGGTTTCTGAAAAAAGACCTCGCCGGAGTCGACGACGATGACAAGGGAAGCCCGTCCGCCTTTGTCGGAGCGCCGGTGGGCGAGGCGGAGCTGGTCGCGCAGCTCAGCACGGAAATGATCGCCAACTCCCCCGCGGAGCTGATCGCCATCGGCGAGCGCGAGCTGGCCTGGGGGGCGGAGGAAATGAAAAAGGCCGCCGCAGAGATGAAGATGGACGACTGGAAAAAGGCCCTGGAGGCCGTGAAGGACGACCACGCCCCGCCCGGCGGCCAGGACGACTACGTGCGCAGCCAGGGAGAGGAGGCCATCGCGTTTCTGGAGAAAAACCAGCTCGTCACCGTGCCCCCGCTCTGCCGCAGCGTCTGGCGCGTCGAGATGGTCGGCCTGGAAACCCAGAAGGTGCTGCCCTACGCCGTGTACGGCGGGGACGAGGTGGACGTCGCCTTCGCCACCAGCGGCATGGAGCACGATGCGAAACTCATGAGCCTGCGCGGCAACAACCGGCACGGCACCCGCATCGTCACCGCACACGAACTCATCCCCGGCCACCATCTTCAGATGTTCATGGCCGCCCGCCACCGGCCGGACCGCGGCCTCTTCCGCACCCCGTTTTTCGTCGAAGGCTGGGCCCTCCACTGGGAGATGCTCCTCTGGGACAAAGGCTACGCCCGCGGCCCGGAGGACCGCATCGGCATGCTTTTCTGGCGCATGCACCGCGCCGCCCGCATCATCGTCAGCCTCAAGTTTCACCTCGGCCAGATGAAGCCCGAAGAGATGGTCGACTTCCTCGTTGATCGCGTCGGCCACGAGCGCAGCGCCGCCACCTCCGAGGTCCGGCGCTTCATCCAGGGCGGCTACGGCCCGCTCTACCAGTGCGGCTACCTCCTCGGCGGCCTCCAGCTCCGCCAGCTCCACCACGACCTCGTCGATTCAGGAAAAATGACCGACCTCGCCTTTCACGACGCCATCCTGCGCCTCGGTCCCATCCCCGTCGCCATGATCCGCGCCTCCCTCCAGCCCGACCTCCCGCTCAGCCGCAGCGGGGCTCCGTGGAGGTTTTGATTTTCTCACCCCACCAGCACCCGAAGCCCTGCCTCGGCACGCCGGATGGTCACCGGCGTCGACCCAGCCAGCTCGCCATCCACCTCGGTGGGCACGGAGCATGGGCCGTCGAGTGTGAGTTCCGTGGCCTGGAAGGCATGGAAATTTCCCGCCGTGGCGTAGCTGCCGAGCCAGAGCGCCCGGGCCCACTGGAAAAGGGCCAGCGGGCCGTGGTTTTTAAAGACGACCACTTCCAACAGCCCGTCGGCATTGTGGGCGTGGGGAAAAACCGGGAACGGACCGCCGTAGCGCCGCCCGTTTCCCAGCAGGATGGCGGTGCCCTCCACCGGCTCACGACCGGGCGAGGAGACGCGCACGCGGGGAGAAGTCCGCAGCAGCAGCTGGATCAGCGAGACCACGTAGGCCAGCGGCCCGATCCGCTTTTTCCACCGCCAGGAGGTGTTCTCGATCACCGCTGCATCCAGCCCCACCCCGGCCATCTGGACAAAAACATGCCCGCCCGCCTCCCAGAGGTCGATCTCCCGCGTGCGCCCCGCCTCGATGATCCGCCAGCACTCCGCCAGATCCCCCGCAGGCAGGCCCAGCTCGTGGGCAAAGACATTCATCGTTCCCGCCGGCAGTACGCCCAGCAATGGACGGCGCTCCGCAGGCACGGTGGCCAGGCCGCTCACCACTTCATTGATCGTCCCGTCCCCCCCCGCCGCCACGACGATGGGCGCGCCCTGCGCCGCCAGCTCCGCCGCGAACCGCCGGGCGTCCCCCGCCTGCGCCGTCGCGTGCACTGCCACCCGCGGGGAGAGGCCCCGGATTTTCTCCAGCCGGTTCCCGGCCCGGGCGCTGCGTGCCGCGGGGTTCAGGATAACCGGGATGGAGTCGGAGGGCATGGCCAGTCTTATCGTGCGGCCACCAGGTCGTAGCCGCGCCAGTCTTTGATGCTGATCTCGGCGAATTCGCCCACGGGCAGCTTTTTGTCCACGAAAACAGTGCCGTCGATCTCCGGCGCGTCCCACTCCGTGCGGGCGATGCCTTTTTCCTCCACCAGCACGCGCATTTTTTTGCCCACCTGCCCCTTGTTGATCTCGCCGGCCAGCTCCTGCAGCTTGGCCATTGCCTTGTTCCAGCGGGACTTTCGCGTCATGTGGTGCAGGTGCCCGTCCATCTTGTAGGCCCGGGTGCCCTCTTCCTTCGAGTATTCAAAAACCCCCGCCCGCTCAAACCTGGCCTCTTCCATGAAGGCGATCAGCTCTTCATTGTCCGCCTCCGTCTCCCCGGGGAAGCCCACAATGAAGGTCGTCCGGATCGCCACGCCGGGGATGCCAGCGCGGATGCGCTTCACCAGGCCGCGGATGTAGGCGCTGTCCGTCTCCCGCTTCATCAGGCCCAGCATGTGGTCGGAAATGTGCTGGAGCGGCATGTCGATGTAGCGCGCCACTTTTTCCGATTCCGCGATGGCGGAAATGAGATCGTCCGACCAGTGCGCCGGGTGCGTGTACAGCAGGCGGATCCAGAAGTCGCCGGGGATCTTGTTCAGCTCCCGGATCAGTGAGGCCAGCGACTCCCCCCGCGCGCTGTCCACGCCGGAGCGCGGGTTCGGGCGCTGCCCCTCCCACTTGTCCATGCCGAAATAAGTCGTGTCCTGGGAGATGAGGTTGATCTCCTTCACCCCCGCCTTCACCAGCTGCTCGGCCTCCTTCACCACGCTTTCCTGCGTCCGGCTGCGGTGCTGCCCGCGGATCTTCGGGATGATGCAGAACGAGCACGGGTGGTTGCACCCTTCCGCGATCTTGATGTAGGCGAAATGCTTCGGCGTCAGCCGGAAGCGGGGCGTGTTGTAGTCCGGGATGTACTTCGGCTTCTCCGTCACGAAGTTCTCGTGGTTTTCCTCCCGGCCCATCAGCCGGTTGATGATCGGCACCACCTCGGTGATCTGGTCCAGCCCGATAAACGCATCCACGTCAGGCATCAGCGAAGGCAGCTCCGTGCGGAACCGCTGGGAAAGGCACCCCGCCACGATGATTTTCTGCTTCCTCCCGTCTGCAGCCCGGTCATCCACCGCGCCGTGAATGGCGCCGATGGACTCCTTTTTCGCGTTGTCGATGAACGAGCACGTGTTCACGATGAGCACATCCGCCAGTTCGGCATTCGGTGTCATCACCATGCCGGCCTGTTGCAGATGGCCCACCATGACCTCGGAATCGATGAGGTTCTTGGCACAGCCGAGGGAAATGAGACCCACTTTGATCATAAGCCGGCCACCATAGCCCCTGGCGGGGAAAGGGAAAGCAGGTTGTCATTTCCGGGGAAAAACGACGCGCCGGCACGCAGAACCATCCCGGCATCCCGCAGAGCCGGTGTTTACAGCCCAAGCGAATGCGCTATTCTTGCGAAATGAAAGCAGCCCTGCCTGATCCAGAAATCGTCACCCGGAAAGGAAAGCCCGTCTCTGTCATCCTCCCCATCAAGGCTTATCAGGCCCTCTTGGACCGGCTGGAGGATGCCGAGGATGTGGTTTATTTGAAAAAGGCACGCCAAAAACCGCTCAGTTACAGGCCTCTTTCAGAGATCATGGCAACAACTTGCAGCTGACAGCGAATAATTTTCAGTTCATCTGCCGCTATGATCACTGAAGATCAGGCACGTCAAATCGCCACAGCCTGCATCAATCAAGCAAATCCTGAATGGCCGGACGCACCTGAATTCGTCGTTATCCACGTCGAAAGCCACCGACTAGGTTGGATTTTTACTATGACTCACAGATTCACCACGAAACGCAGGATGACCGGCACGCAATAGCAGGCAATGCACCTCTTCTTGTAAGCGCCTTCGATGGATCGGTGTAAAAGACAGGCACTGCACCGCCGTTTCAAAAACGCCTGCGTGAAGCAGAACTCAGATTGGAACGTCACTTGTCAGTCATCAGCCCCCCCCCATGACCGCCCTCCCGTCCCACGCCATCTCGATTCTTGAAGGCAGTGGCGTTGCCATCCTCATCGGGCTGCTGCTGGCCTTTCCGTTGTCTCGATTCAGCGGTCTGGCTCCCGAGGTGCGGTCTCAGGCCGCGATCCTGCTGTCCTTCCTCATCGCCGTGCTGCAAATTGCCCGTCCGGTTTTTTCATCCTTCGGATCACTCGATTATTTCCCCTTCGCGGTGGCCTCGGCTTTTGGATTCGCCTTCGCCGTGGCCCGGCTGCGTGGCGAAAGGGGACGCAGCCCTGGCGGCTGGCTCTTCGCTCTCTGGCACGCGATTCTCCTGGTCAACTACGCCAGAAGCCTGCTTCGAGCCTGATTTCGGGTGCAGGGGCAAACTCCAGCCTTGCCTCCCCCCGGCCCCGGCCCATAAAGTCGCACCACTTTCCAGCCATGAAAACACCCCTGCTTTTTCTCGCCGCCCTGCTGCTGCTGCTCCCGCCCGCTTGGGCGGACAAGGCCGCAACCTCAACTCCTGCTCCTGCCGCCATCGTGCGCGAGGAGCGAAAGCTGGAGGGCTGGTCGGTTCACCTGGACAAGCGGCTTCTCGACGGGCAGTCGGCCGCCACGGCGAAGGCTCTGGAACTCCTAGCCAAACAGCTGCAGGAAATCGTGAAGGTGGTGCCCGCCCCGGCTGTGGCCGAACTGCAGAAGGTGCCGCTCTGGATTTCCCCGGAATACCCCGGCATCCCGCCCCGGGCCGAGTACCACCCCGGTGTCGGCTGGCTGAAGGACAATGGCCGGGATCCTGTCATGGCGAAGGGTGTTGAATTCACCAACGTCCGCAACTTCGAGGCGGAGACGCTGCGCATGCCGAACTTTGCCCTGCACGAGCTGGCCCACGCCTACCACGACCGCGTTCTCGGAAATGGCCACCCGGGCGTCCTCGCCGCGTTCCGCCACGCGCGGGACGCGAAGCTTTACGACAACGTCGAGCGCTGGAGCGGGCCCGGCTGGCCAATGAGGCGCGAGCGGGCTTACGCCATGACGAACGAGATGGAGTACTTCGCCGAAACCACGGAAGCCTTCTTCAGCCGGAATGACTTTTTCCCCTTCGTCCGCGCCGAGCTGGAAAAGCACGATCCAGACATGACGGCGGTCCTCGCCACCGTCTGGAAGACAACCCCTGCCCCAGCCAAATAGCACCATGAAGCGCCTGCTTTCCCTGCTCCTCATTTCCCTGCTGGTATGCTCCGCCCGGGCGGCGGAAACCGTGCGGCCAAACATCCTCTGGCTCGTCTGCGAGGACGCGGGAGCCGGCTGGTTCGGCTGCTATGGAAACAAGGAGACGAAGACGCCGAACATCGACGCGCTTGCGAAACAAGGCTTCCGCTACACCCGCGTCTACTCCGCCGCCCCCGTCTGCGCCCCCTGCCGCAGCAGCCTCATCACCGGCATGAACGCCGTCACCCTCGGCACCCAGGCCATGCGCAGCCGCTACGACATTCCGCATGCCCAGGTCCCCTACTATCCGGACCTCCTGCGCCGCGCCGGCTACTACGCGGCGAATCACAAGAAGACGGACTACAACATCGGCGGACGCCCGGATGGCCAGTGCTGGGACAGCGCCGGCGATGCCGCTTGGGAGCAGCGGAAACCCGGCCAGCCATTCTTTCAAGTGATCAACTTTGAGTCCTCCCACGAGAGCAACGCCCACGGCCCCGTCACCAGCACCCGCCACTCGCCCGCAGACGTCACCCTGGCCAAATACCATCCAGACGACATCACCATCCGGCAAAACTACGCCAAGTACTACGATGCCCTGGAGACCATGGACGGCCAGGTCGGCGCGGCGCTCCAGCGGCTGGAAAAAGCAGGCCTCGCGGAGGAAACCATCGTCGTTTTCATGTCAGACCACGGCGGCGTCATGCCCCGGAGCAAGCGCTTCCTCTACGACAGCGGCACCCGCACGCCATTCATTGTGCGCATCCCGGAAAAATGGAAGTCCATCTGGCCAGCCACTGCGCCGGGCTCCACCGTGGACCGGCTGGTCAGCTTTATGGATCTGCCCAAGACATGGCTCAGCCTGGCCGGAGCGGAAATCCCCAAGACCTGGCCGGGCTCCATTTTCCTCGGCTCCGCCGTGGAACCCGCACCCGCCTTTGCCTTCAGCTTCCGCGACCGGATGGACGAGCGCTTTGACATGATGCGCTCGGCCCGGGACGGGAAATTCGTCTACATCAAGAACTACAACCCCGCCATACCGTGGGGCCAGCACCTTGACTACCTGTGGAAAATGGAGGCCACCCGCGCCTGGGAAAAAGCATGGCAGGAAAAGCGCACTGATGCCACGACGGGTCGCTTTTTTGAACCAAAGCCTTCCGAGGAACTCTACGACTGCGAGGCAGACCCGGACAACGTGGTGAACCTGGCGGCAGAGCCGGCGCACAAGGCCACCCTGGAAAAACTGCGCACCGCCCTGCGCGAATGGCAGCTCCGCGTTCGCGACACCGGACTCCTGCCCGAAGCCGAGCGCACCGCCCGCGCCGCAGCAGCGCACACCACCGTCTACGAGATGGCGCAGAACCCGAAATTGTACGACCTGCCCGCCCTCCTCGACGCAGCCGACCTCGCCCTGGCGAAAAGCCCCGAAAACAAACCCCGCCTCCTCTCCCTGCTCAAGAGCCCGGACTCCGGCCTCCGCTACTGGGGAGCCGCCGGCCTAGTCTTCCTCGGCCCGCCCGATGCTGACTCCGCCGCCGCCCTCCAGCCCCTGCTGGATGACCCCAGCAGCGACGTCACCGCCGCCGCTGCCTGGGCTCTCCTGCAGTCCCCCGCACCGGAAAAAGCCCGCGCCGCCGTCACCCGGCTGCTCAAGGAACACTCCCCGTCTGCCCTCCTCGTCATGAACATCCTCGACTGGACCCGCACTCCCGCAGCCCCCTTCGCGGGTGCCCTGAAACCCTTCCTCGCCGCCACCGGCCCCCTCGCCGAATACGAACGCCGCATGTCCGAGTTCCTCCTCGACATTCCCACAGCGGAGAAACCCAAAAAGGCAAAAAAACAGCCCAGGGGCCAATAGCCCGTCCCCCGCGCAACCGCTCCCCCAGCACCACACGCGCCGCTGCACTGCGCGAGGCGAGGCGGGAGTTGATTTCGGCCAGACTTGCTGACAGGGCCGCATGGTTGTCCAGCAGGGCTGCCATGGCGGAGGCGAGCGCCGGGGCGCCGGTATTGCTGAGGTCAAGGGCGAGGTCCGGACTTTCGTCCAGCCCAAAGAGGCCATCCTGTTTGTGCTGATAGTGGGCATTTTGCCAGAGGCCGAGGGCGGACACTCCGGCGGCCCGGTAAAGCAACTCCACCTGGTTGAGCCCGGGATTAATCCTGCGGCTGGATTCTCCGGCACGCGGCCCACCGCCCGGGCCAGCAGCTGCGGACGCCCCCGCGTCCGCAGTTGCCGGCGACTCGCGGGTAGGAATCAGAGCCGGGCACGGCAGCAGGACTTGACCGGTTCCGGAAGTTCGCGGAACCGGGGTGGTGGTGGGAAAAGGCAGCTTGTCCTTGCTCCGTCCTCGCCGCCGCCATCGTTGGCTAATCACCACGCGTCCGTGCGGAACGGCGACGCGGGCAGTCCCTCCTTGTTGTAAAGGTTGCAGCCCAGGGGATTCATTGACCATGCGTAGCGCACGGCCACTGGCTTCGCCACGGCGGCGCTGGAGACGACCACGCTGGCACCGTCGATCACCGCATCGGCCCAGACCCACTTTTTGTCCTCACCGGCAATGGCAAAGCGGGCGAGCTTTCCGCCCTCCACGATCTCCAGCGGTTTGCGGCCATCCTTTTTTCCGACAACCAGGCCTCCGCCGGTGTGGTCAAAGGCGAGGCGGATTTTCCCGTCCTCGGCCTTCTGCTCCTTGAAGAGCGGGCCGCTGACGACGGTGTCCTTTTTCCCGTACTCATCGCGCAGCGCCCAGCGGGCCAGACGCTCGCCCACGTCGAACTTGTCCTTCGGGTGGATGTCCGGTCCCTCGCCCACGTCGATGATGACGGCCATGCCTGTGCGCGGAATGTCGAGGCTCTTTGTCTGAGCATCGCGCACCCGGGCCCAGCCGTCGCCGCCCTGCGGGTTGTCGTTCGGATTTTGAAAGTTCGCCAGCTGGACGAAGTAAAAGGGGAAGTCCCCCTGGTTCCAGATCTTCCGCCAGCCGCCGACGAGGGCGTGCATTTTGGCGTAGTAGGTGTCGCCTTCGCCGCCATTGGATTCACCCTGGTACCAGAGCGCTCCCTTCAGGCCGAACGGGACGATGGGGTGCACCATTCCGTTGTAGATGGCGCAGGGCTTGCCGGCGTCCAGTTTTTCATCCGCCGGGTGGCCGGCCTCTGCGGCGCGGGCCTTCACTTCTCCCGCTTCCTTGGCCAGCGCCGGCACCTGCTCGAATCCCACCGGCGGGATCCACGGCTCGATGCGCGTGCCGCCCCAGTTGTCATCCAGCAGGCCGATGGGCACTCCTGGCGCCTCCTGCTGCACCTTGCGGGCAAAGTAGAAGCCGACTGCCGTGAAGTTCCCGGCAGACTGGGGCGTGCAGGCCTCCCAGCTGCCTGGCACCTGCTCTGCGGGGGAGCGCAGGGCGATGTGCGGAAATTTAATCCGGCGAAGCGTGGGAAAGTTTGCCGCTGCCGCATCCTCCGGTGCGTTGCACTCGACGAGCCGCATCTCCATGTTCGACTGTCCCGAGCACAGCCACACATCACCCACCAGCACGTCCTTGATGGTGATCGTATTTTTTCCGCTGATGACCAGTTCCTGCGGCGTCGCATTCGCCTTCTGGGGAGGGAGCTTCACGGACCACTTGCCCGCCGCATCCGCAGCGGTTGAGGCCTCGGATCCGGCAAATTTGACCGTCACTTTTTCCCCGGCCTCGGCCTGGCCAAAAACCGGTGCCGCCAGGTCGCGCTGGAGCACCATGTGGTCGCCAAAAACGACGGGGACGCGCACGTCGGCCATTGCGGGAACAGCCCCCAGAAGGAGCACGGAGAGAGAGGCGGGAATCTTTTTCATGTCGGGATTTTGGGTGTTTGTTTGAGCAGGATTTGAGCCTCCATCATAGCGGTGCCCGTCCAAAAACCACCCCCATCCTCCCCCAGGCAGAGAGTGGTGGAAAACCCCAATGCGCCACCACCCGGGACCGCCACCCTGCGCATTGACGCCGCCCACAAGACCTGTACGTTGGCATTCTATGAAACCCCTGCGCTCCATTCTCCTGTTGTGGCTCTCCTTCATTTCACTGGCAGCAGCAGAGCCCCAGGTCACGGTGAAAAAAATCTGGGACAAGGCCCCGCACTGCGCCTTCACGGACCTCATCCACAACAAGGACGCGTGGTGGTGCGTTTTCCGCGAATCAGCGGCCCACGTGGGTGGGGACGGGAAAATCCGCGTGCTCACGAGCCCGGATGGCGAGACATGGGAGAGCGCCGCGCTGCTGGCGGAGGAGCACATCGACCTGCGCGACCCAAAGATCAGCATCATGCCGGACGGCCGCCTCATGCTCGCCATGGGCGGCAGCGACTACCGGGGCGGGACAAAACTGCTCGGCAGGCAGCCCAGGGTGTCTTTTTCCAAAGACGGGCGCACCTGGTCTGCTCCACAGCGCGTTCTGGCGGAAAACGACTGGCTCTGGCGCGTCACCTGGCATGACGGCACCGCGTGGGGCACCAGCTACCGCACCCGGGCACCAGAGGGAACACCCGAGGACAAGGGCGAATGGTCGCTCACCCTGGTCCGCAGCACGGACGCCTTGGACTGGAAACCCGTCACTACTTTTAAAATCGAAGGTCGCCCGAACGAAACGACGCTTCGGTTTCAAGGGGACGAATGCCTGGCGCTTGTCCGTCGCGAGGCGGGTGACAAGCAGGGCTGGTTCGGCCGGGCGCGACCGCCCTACACTGAGTGGGGCTGGAAACCCATCGGTCGCTTCATTGGCGGACCGGAGTTCACCATCATGCCGGACGGTGCCCTGTGGGCGGCCGGACGCGACCTGCGCCCCGCCCCGGATGGCCCGAAGACCGCCCTCGGCCTGATCACTGCGGATGGAAAATGGACCCCGTCCCTGACGCTGCCGAGCGGTGGTGACACGAGCTACGCCGGCATCGTCCAGCATGAGGGTGGCATCTGGATGTCCTATTACTCCAGCCACGAAGGCCGTTCTGCCATCTACCTTGCCCGCATTCGCGGCCTGCCTTGAGCCCGCCTCATGCACCCCCTCATCGACGCCCACAATCACCTCCAGGCCCCGGCCTTGGCCCCGCATCTGGGAGAAATCATCCAGGCGCTGGAGGAGCAGGGCATCGCAGCGTCAGTCGTCAACGGCACCACCGAGGACGACTGGCCTGCCGTCGCTGACCTCGCCCGGAGGCTCCCCTGGGTGCGTCCCAGCTACGGGCTTCACCCGTGGCATGTGGCCGCCCGCAGCCCGCAGTGGCTTGAAAAACTGCGGGCCATGCTGGGCTGCGACCCTGCGGCCGGCGTCGGCGAAATCGGGCTGGACCGGTGGAAGGAGCCGTTCGATTTTGCCGATCAGCAGGCGGTTTTCCTCCAGCAGCTCGCCCTCGCCGTGGAACTGGGGCGGCCGGTTTCCATCCACGTGCTTCGGGCGTGGGGCGCGGCGGCGGAGTTGCTCCACTCACGCCCGGTGCCCCCGGGAGGCTTTCTCCTGCACGCGTATGGCGGCCCGGTCGAGCTGGTGCGCTGCTTCGTGGAAAAGGGCGCTTACTTTTCCTTTTCCGGCTCGTTTTTTCACGAACGCCAGGCGGCAAAGCGCGCCGCGTTCCTGGCCGTCCCGCTCACGCGCCTGCTGGTCGAGAGTGATGCGCCCGCCATGCCGCTGCCGCCGGACCGCATCACCCACCCGCTCCCCCCGGAGCCGGATGGCACGCCGGTGAACCACCCGGGCAATCTTCGCGCCGTCTACGAGGGCCTCGCCGCACTGCGCAGCATGCCGCTGGACGCGCTGGCTGGTCAGGTGGCGGAAAATTTCACCCGGTGGTGGACCGGGCAGAATCCAGTCTGAAGAGCGGCAGCCATTCCGCCTGGATGTTCCTCAATGCATCACCCACACCGCAAGGATGGCGTAGACCAGCTTGCATCCCATGTGGGTCCACTGGTCAGTGTGGAAATTCAGCCAGCGCTCGGCCTTGCTGAAATCTATGAGCCAGTGGAGAAAAAACTCCGCCAGCCCGAGCAGGGCGCTCCCGGTGATGAGCCAGACAATGCCCGCGTGCGTCAGGGCATGCGCGGAGAGGCAGTAAATCCAAAGCGTCTTCGGCGGGGTGTCCGGGTAACCGCGATTGTCGTGACGGTCCTTCCCCCGTGCGAGGAATTCGCTCTGAAGGGGAAAGTCCCCCAGGGCGTGCCCGATAATAAGGGCAAAAAGCAGTGTAACCACTGCTTCGATGCCGGTGCTGTGCAACCACCAAGGGATCATGCGGACTCCAGCTTAGACCCCGTCCGCCGCCGCGCAAGCAAGTTCTTTCGCTTGGGAAACGCATTTCCGGAACTTCTGGCGGGCAATCACACCTTGTCGCTGGCGCAAATGCGGGTACGGTGTGACCTCTATGAAAAGCAAGGCACTCGGCTGCTTCGTCACCGTCCTCGTCCTGGCACTCTTCGCGAGCGTCATGGTCAACGTCTTCTATGTCGCCCCCGCCATCCGGCACGAGATGGGCGGCAGTTGGGGTGATGGCACCCACCGCCGGCACGCCGCCCCGGCGGATGACTTCGAGTACCAGCAGGTGGAGCGCGGAGGCAGGGGCGTCAAGGACCGCGTGGCCCAAATCGACTTGGAAGGCATCATCACCGGAGAGGAATTGGGACTGGGCTCAATGGTGACCCACTTGAAGCAGGCCCTGAAGCAGGCGGTCGAGGATCCGTTCGTGAAGGCCATTGTCCTCCGCATCGACTCCCCCGGTGGGGAGGTCACCGCCTCCGACGTCATGTACAACGCCGTGAAGGAAGCCAGCGCAAAGAAGCCAGTCATCGCCTTCATGGACACAGTGGCCGCCTCGGGCGGGTACTACATTTCCTGCGGGGCCACGACCGTGGTGGCGAACCAGACGAGCATCACCGGCTCCATCGGCGTCATCATGCAGGGGATCGGCTACCAAGGGCTCATGGAAAAGGCTGGCGTGGAAATGCGCACCTTCAAAAGCGGCGCACTGAAAGACGCCGGCGCTGGCTCCCGCCCCATGACCGATGCCGAGAGAGCCTACCTGCAAACCCTGGTCATGCAAAACTACGACCGGTTCGTCCAGGTCGTGAGCGACGCACGCAAGCTGCCCGTCGACGAGCTGAAAAGCGGTCTGGCCGACGGCCGGATTTTCCTCGCCCCCGAGGCCAAGGAGAAGAAACTCATCGACGAGGTCGGCTACATTGAGAAAGCCTACGAACTGGCCCGCGCCGCAGCCAAATCCCCCGAGGCCGAGATCGTCCGCTTCATGCGTCCGCCCAGTTTGCGCGGCCTGCTCGGTTTCGGCGGTCAAGCGGCCACGCCGGTGAGCCGCGCAGCCTCGCCTGCGGACGACCGGAAAATCCAGATCGAAGTGCCCGGCCTGCGCCCCACTTTGAAACCCGGAGTCGCGTATTTCCTGCCGGGAGCCTGGTATTAGGAGAACGGGCACCCGCACTTCATGCCTACCGCTCCGCACCAGATCCTCGTTGACGCCGGCACATGGACGCTTCTGGCCTTGGCCGTGGCGCTGCCAGTTTATGCCTTTCTGCTCAACCGCTGGCCGTGGACCCGCTGGGGGCGCGGAGGCCGTGTCGTGGCGGGGGAAAAGGCAAACTGGATCGACCTCCTGGCGGCCCTCGTGCTCGTCTATTTTTTCTACTTTGCCATCGCGGCCAGCGGGGCGTCCGGGAAGGAAGAGTCAAAAGCCATCACGCGCTCACTCCTTGCCAACGGCCTCTTTATGCAGCTTTCCCTCGGCGGCAGCGTGCTCGTCTACCTCTTCTGGCTGCGGCAGCGCTCGCTCAGGGAATGGTTTGGGCTGAACCGTCTGCCCGCTCCAGCAGTGGTCGGGCTGGGGGCTGGATTTCTCCTGCCCGCGCTCGGGCTCACCATGGTCACAGGCTGGCTGGTGAGGGTGTATCTTTTCAAGGACACCGGCCTGGCGGAGAAATCGCAGGAAATCGTCCAGACCTTCGCCACCACGCCAGATCTCATGCTCAAGGCAGGCATCGCCGGGCTCGCCATCTGTGCCGCTCCCATCGTGGAAGAAATCGTCTTCCGCGGCTTCCTCTATCCCGTGCTCAAAAAGTACACCGACTCCTGGTTTGCCGCGCCCTTCACCGCCATGCTTTTCGGGCTTAGTCATGCCGACACCGGCAGCGCCCTGCCCCTGGCCGTGCTCGGCCTGCTCCAGGTGATCTTTTATGAACTGACCGGCACCCTGCTCGTGCCAGTGCTCGTGCACGGTCTGTTCAATGCCTTTACCATCGCGATGCTTCTCAGCGCAAAGAGCGCCTGAACGAATTTTGTTCCGCCCTCGCAGGGGGCGGGGCAACCCGGCAAAAATTCCACCCACCCACCCACTGACATGCCACCCACTGCCGCACCCCGCCGCATTCTTTCCACCCGGGAAAAAGCCCTCGCCATCAACCTCGACGGACCGCCCTACGGCACCCTGGCCGAGATCGGAGCGGGCCAGGAGGTGGCCAACTGGTTTTTCCGCGTGGGCGCTGCCTCCGGAACCATCGCGAAGACGATGTCCGCGTACGACATGGTCTTCAGCGACTCCATTTACGGCCCCACCAAGCAATACGTCTCCCGCGACCGGGCGCTCCACATGGTCGAGCACGAGTACGGGATTCTCGTCGAGCGACTCGGTGAAAAACGCGGCGCGGAGAGCACGTTTTTCGCCTTTGCCAACACCGTGCGTGCCCGCGCATGGAACGACCAGCGCAACGAATGCCACGGATGGATGGCCATCCGCCTCCAGTTCACCCCCGGCGGAGAACCGAACGACATCATCGTCCACGTCCGCCTTTTCGACGAGGAGCTGACCGACCAGCAGGACGCCCTCGGCGTGCTCGGGGTCAATTTTATCCACGCCGCCTTCTACCACCGGGACGATCTGAAAACCTTCGTCGAGTCCCTGCTCGACAACCTGCGCTCCGGCCGCGCGGAGGTCGACCTGCTCAAGTTCACCGGGCCGGGCCTCGGCCACATTGACAACCGGCTCTGCGCCCTCCAGCTCGTCCTTAGCGGCCTCACGGACTCCGCCTGCTTCAGCGCCGACGGGGAGGTCATGCAGGCCTCGGAAAAATTCTACCGCAAGCCGCTCCTCCTCCTCCGCGGCAGGTTCGACCCCGTGGCCAACGTCCACCTCGACATGCTCGCCTCCGCCGGCCGCCACCTCCAGCGCTCCCTCGCCGACCCGGCGGCGGAGTACATCGAGATCATGGAGCTGAGCATGAACAATCTGCTCGACACCACCGGGAACGTCGACCCTCGGAGCTTCCTTCAGCGGGCGGACATCCTTCAGTCCCTGGGCAAGAGCGTGCTCGTCTCCCGCTTTGCCGAGTTTCACCGCCTCGGCGCCTTCCTCAGCCGCTCCACGCGCGAACCCATCGGCATCGTCCTCGGCGTCTCCCTCCTGGAGGAGCTGTTTCAGGAAAAGTGGTACGACAAGCTCGACGGAGGCATCCTCGAATCCTTCGGCCGTCTGTTTAAAAACAAGCTCAAGCTCCTCGTCTACCCGGAGTCCAGCCGCCACGAAACCGGCCTCAAGACCGCGCGTGACATCACCGTCGCCCCGCACCTGCGGAAGCTCTTCGAGTTCCTGCTCGACAACAAGTTCATCGAGGAAATCATCGGCTGCGAGGAGGACGGCCTGCGCTACTCCACCTCCGAGATCCGCGCTCTCATTGACGCCGGGGATCCGCTTTGGAAATCTCTCGTCCCACCCGAGGTTGTTCTCGTGCTGGAGCAGTAGCCGCCGGGGCTATTCCGTCCGGAACTCCTTGATAAAAATGAAAATCAACGGAGCCATGCCCAGTGCCTCAGGGACGAAAAGCTTGAACGCCATCTTCAGGCCCAGTGACCAGACGGAGGCATTCCACATCAGCCCGAGCAGAAGTGCCGAGCCGAGGAGAAAAACGGCCATCGGGGAAATGAGGGCACGGCGAACCTCCCGGACCATGCGCAGCTGGTGGAAATACCGGAGCGAAATGGCCGCCAGCAGAATGATGCCGAGGAAGCCAAAGCTTTCGTGCCCCACATTGATGGTCGTAGCGTCGTAAAGCCCGTGCAGGAGGACCGCCATGAGAAGCGTGCCGGCGGCCTCATCCCAGCAGCGAAGCGGCCAGCGGAGAAAGCGACTGAGGGCAAAGCCTGCGGCCCCGGTCTGCGCCAGGTGGAGAAAATTTGCCGTGACAAAGCGCCCCCAGCCGGAGAGCCCGCCCGGCGCGTAGTAGGAAATGTTCTCCTCGATGGCGAAACCGAGCCCGACGGCAGAGGCAGCCACCAGAAAGAGCGCATCCGAGTCGCGCCGCTTCAAGACGAAGAGGAGCGGGAGGCAAAAAAGAAGCTTCCAGAACTCCTCCCGAAGGCCCACGCTGACCACATAAAAAGCGATGTCACGCGGCGCCACACCCGTCAGCTGCAGGCCAAAGGCGCGCTCAAACCAGACCCCGCTCACCAGCACGGGTAGCGTGCTCAGTGCACCGAGGATGAATCCGGCAGGGAGGATCCAGAAGAGCGGCTTGCGCGGCGCGCCCCCGACGAGAGCCACGATCATGAACCAGATCAGACCGCAAGTCAGCGTGACAATCATCCGGCTGGGCGAACGCAGGCTGCGGATCATATGGCCAAAGAACCGCCCGAGCATGCCGCTGACGTCCCCCAGTAAATACTGTGCCTCCATTTGCTGGCGGCCGTCAGCCGCCTTGCTGAACCGGGGATCGTCGAGCATCCGGCGCAGGGCGGCCAGGTCCTTCAGTGAAAGCGCCAGCTCGAATGCCTGCTCCCTGCTGAAATCTGCCGACGGCTCCGCCCCGCCCTCCTCCTCGTAGAGGGCGAGTGCCTCCGCAGCCCGCCCGTCCCGGGCGAGCACATCAGCCCGAAGTTCACGCAGCCTCGGCTGGGCGGGTGCATTGGCCAGCGCCGTGCGGGCCGCTTCGCGCTCGGCCGCAGGCCCGGCCATCCCCCGGGCATAGTCCCGCAGCAGATCCCTCCTGGGCTGCTCCAATCCTTCGGCGGCGGCCAGGTTTTTTTGGAGGTCCTCATATTCTCCCGCCTCCGGCACATCAGTGGCAGCCAGGTCGCGCACCTCCTCGATCCAGTCGTCGAAGCTCGCTACCTTCTTCGCGGGTTTGGCCAGCGGCGGCGAATCCGGCCCGACCGGGCGAATACGGGGATCCTTGAACAACTCCTCAACCGCATGCAAAGATTTCTTCATCGTCGGCTCATGGAACCACGCAAGCACCAGCCCGCTCAGGCCGAGCAAAACCACCAGCGCCAGGCTGCGGCTGATCAGCCAGGAGCGCTGGCGCGTGACGTGGAATAAATGGCGTTCTCGGTTGGTCATGGGGCTCAATCTTCGGAAGACGGCCACCGTAACCACGATCCGGCGGAATCTCATCTGCCGAATTCGCCAACGCGCTCCACTCCGCCAAAACCCGGCATTTTCAACCGCGCGAAAAATCATTGAAAAAAGTGAGTTTTGAGTTACGCTCATTCTACAAACAAACCGGACAACCGCAGACCGCCAGCCCCCCCCGGCCAGCTGGCGGAAACCGGCAGCCGGACGACCCCCAGCACTTGAAATCCATGTTTCATCTGGCCTTCAAGCCGCCCGCATGGCGGCGCACAGGCCCGGGGAGAACTTGTTTCGAGCCGCAGGGGCCGGATTCAAAAGATTTGGGCCAACTTTTTAAAGGAGGCAGCCATGTCACTCCCCCCACTCATTTTTCCCCGCCATGCCGAAACCGGCGGAACCCCTGTAAAAATCGGACTCGCCCTCTCCTCCGGAGGGGCACGAGGGCTGGCGCACATCGGGGTCATCCAGGTGCTGGAGGAGAGCGGAATCAAAATCGATGCCGTGGCGGGCAGCAGCATGGGTGCCTATGTCGGCGCCCTCTGGGCGGCGGGGTGCGATGGGGCGCAGCTCGAAGCCCTGGCGGCGGAAATTGGCTCGCCCCTGGATTTTCTCTCCCGGCTGGACATGGCGCTGCCGCCTTTCCAGGGGCTGGTGCACGGGCGGAAGATCCGCGACCACCTTGCCCGGGACATCGGCTGGGCCGACTTCGCGGAGCTGGAGCGCGAGTTTTACACCGTGGCCGTGAACCTCGACACCCACCAGCGCGCCATTTTCCACAAAGGCGATGTCGCCGATGCCGTGCACGCCAGCCTCGCCATCCCGGGCCTGTGCGTGCCCGTGGAGATTGGCGGCCAGCGCTTCTGCGACGGCGGTGTGGTGGATCCGCTGCCCTGCGGCGTACTCATCGAGGCCGGGTGCGACTTTGTCATCGCCGTGAATGTCATCCCGTCCTTCGCCGAGGTGGATCGCGGCCTGGAGCGCCGCCGCCCCGGCGCGCGCGGCCTTTCACGGTGGAACCCTTTTGCCACTGGAAACATGATGGACGTCCTCCGCCGCAGCGTGTGGAGCGCGCAGATCCGCCTCGCCCACCTGACGGAACGCCGGGCTGACGTCATCATCCACCCGTCACTTGCAGGATCGCGCCTGCACGATTTCCACCACTGGGCCCGATATATCGAGCTGGGCCGCACCGCCGCGCTCCAGGTGCTGCCGGATCTCCTTTCCCTCATGCAAAACCCAACCCCCCACTCCCATGAAAACCACCGCTCCCCATTCCTGGTGGGCCACCGCCAGTCCTGACGAAATCCACGACCGCCAGCTCCGCACCCTGCGGCATTTCCTGAAAACCCGCGTCATCCCGTTCTCCGCCCACTACCGCCGCGCCTTTGGCCAGGCCGGCGTAAACCCCGCAGCCCTGCGCTCACTCGCAGACCTGGAGAAACTGCCCTTCACTGAAAAGGGCGACCTGCTCAATACACCGGAGCAGCCGCAGCGCTCGCGGGACTTTGTCCTCATCCCGGACGAGGCCGTGCTCTCCCACCAGCCGGAAATCATCGGCCGCGCCCTGCTGCACGGCCGCCGCCGGGTGAAGGAGGAGCTGGAGCGCGAGTTCCGCCCGCTCCTCCTCACCAGCACCACCGGGCGCTCCAGCGATCCCGTGCCCTTCGTCTACACCGCGCACGACCTTGACATCCTCACCCTAGCCGGCCGCCGCATGATGGAGGTGGGCGCCTCCCGGCCCGAATTCCGCCACGCGAACCTCTTCCCCTTCGCCCCACACCTCGCCTTCTGGCAGGCCCACTACGCCGGACTTGGCTTCAACACATTTTGCCTCTCCACCGGCGGTGGCAAAGTGCTGGGCACCGAGGGCAACGTCGCCCTGCTCGACAAGGTGAAGCCCGAGGTCCTCATCGGCATGCCCACCTTTCTCTACCATCTGCTCCGCCAGGCCGCGGCCGAGAACAGGCAGTGGCCGCAGCTGAAAAAGCTCGTCCTCGGCGGGGAGAAGGTGCCGGACGGCCTGCGGAAAAAACTGCGCGCACTGGCCTCCGGGCTGGGCGCGGGGCCGGTGGATGTGCTGGCCACCTACGGCTTCACGGAGGCAAAGATGGCCTTTATGGAGTGCCCGCCCCCGCCCGGTGGCGAGGCCAGCGGCTACCACCTGTATCCGGATTTCGGCCTCGTGGAGGTCATCGATCCCGCCACCGGCCGCCAGGTGCGCGAGGGGCACCCGGGCGAGATCGTCTACACCTCGCTCGACAGCCGGGGCACCGTGGTCGTGCGCTACCGCACGGGCGACCGCATCGACGGCGGCCTCTACACCGCCCCCTGCCTCTACTGCGGACGCACCTGCCCGCGCCTCGTCGGCTCCATCTCCCGCGTGAGCGAGGTGCGCTCGCTCGCCACGGACAAGGTGAAGGGCACGCTCGTTGATTTCAACACCCTCGAACGCGCCCTCGACGACCTCGACGGGCTCGGGGCCTGGCAGATCGAGCTGCGCAAGCTGCATGACGATCCCTTCGAGTGCGACGAGATCATCGTCCACGCCGCCACCGACCGCGCCGCCGGACGTGCCGACCTGGAGCACTCCATCACCCGCCGCTTTGCCGACGCTGCGGAGGTCCGCCCGAACCGCATCATCTGGCACGACCCCGCCGAACTCCGCGAGATGCACGGCGTCGGCCGGTTGCTCAAGGAGGAAAAAATCCTCGACCGAAGACCCCTCTCTCTCCCCCCCGCATCTCCCAACTAGGCCTCGCGCCAGCGCCCGCCTCGTCCACCCATCCGCATTCCGAAACCCCCAATCCGAAATCCATGAAAACGCTCTACATCATCGACGGTCTCCGCACCCCCTTCTGCAAAGCCGGCACCACGCTGGCCGGGCAGTCCGCTGCGGATCTCGGCCGCGCCGCTGTCAGCGCCCTCATGGCCAGGACGGGGATCGATCCGGACGTGGTGGACGAGGTCATCTTTGGCTGCGTGTGCCAGCCCGCTGACACGGCAAACATTGCCCGCGTCATCGCGCTGCGCGCCGGCCTGCCCGAACGCACCCCGGCCATGACCGTGCATAGAAACTGCGCCTCCGGCCTTGAGTCCCTCACGACCGCCCATGCGAAGCTCTGCGCGGGCCAGGGCGGCGTCTTCATTGTCGGCGGCACGGAGAGCATGAGCCGCGTGCCGCTCCTCTTTTCCCCGGCTGCGCAGAGGAAATTCCAGCGGCTCGCCCGGTCCCGCAGCTTCGTGGAAAAGGCGCGCGCTCTGGCCGCCTTCCGCCCGTCGGATTTCAGCCCCGTCTCCGCCCTCATCCAGGGCCTCACGGATCCCGTGGCCGGCATGGGCATGGCGGAGACCGCAGAGCTGCTGGCGCGCGAGTTCAGCATCGACCGCGCAGCACAGGACGCCTTCGCCCTCGACTCCCACCGCAAGGCGGCCGCCGCCCGTGAGCGTCTCCACGGCGAGATCACACCCGTTTTCACCGAGCGCGGTGTCGTGGATGCGGACAACGGCATCCGCCCGGACACCACCCTCGGCGCCCTGGCGAAGCTGCGCCCCCTTCTCGACCGCGACGGCACCGTGACGGCGGGAAATTCATCGCAGATCACTGATGGCGCAGTCGCCCTCCTCGTCGCCGGCGAGGAGGAAGCGGCCCGCCTCGGTCGCGAGCCCCTGGGCCGCCTCGTCACGTACGCCTGTGCCGGGTGCGATCCACGCCGCATGGGCCTCGGCCCCTTGCCCGCCATCGCGAAAACAGGCATCCGCCCCTGCGAGGCCGACCTCGTCGAAATCAACGAAGCTTTCGCCGCCCAGACACTGGCTGTGCTGCGCCAGCTGGAAGAGCAGGGCGGCGTCCCGCCCGCGCGGCTGAACGTGAATGGCGGCTCCATCGCCCTCGGCCACCCCGTCGGGGCTACCGGAGCCAGGCTCGTCCTGACTGCCCTGCGCGAACTCCAGCGCACCGGCGGCCGCCGCGCCCTCGTCAGCCTCTGCGTCGGTGGCGGGCAGGGCTGCGCAGTCTGGCTGGAGCGGCCGTGATCCGGATCAGTTCAGTTTCCAGAGATGCTTGTCACTCCGCACGTAGGCGGCACCGCCGGAGAGCGCCGGAGTGCAGAGGAGGGTTTCCTTCAGGTCCACCTCTGCTGCAACCGCCCCTTCAGGAGCGGTGGTGTCGATGAGCTGGACCACCCCTTTTTCCGCAGCGAAGACGATGGACGTGCCCGCACCCACCGGCGATCCGCTGGCAGGCCCGGCGAGGCGGAGCTTCCAGAAGCGCTCGCCGGTTTTGACATCGGCGGGCTGAAGGACCCCGGTGCCATTGACGATGTAGACACGGTCGCCCAGCACCAGCGGGCTGGCGGTGGCCGGGTTCATGTTTTCCACGCGCCAGAGCTGCTCCGGTGAGCCGCCGGACTTGCCGGGCTTCAGCGCAGTCAGGCCGCGGCTGGGAACAAAGAGGACCTCACCTGAAGCGGCGCTGGAGGGGATGGTGGACGCGCCGTCCTCGTAGTTCCAGAGCGGGCTGCCGGTGGCGGGATCGATGCCGAGCAGTCCCTTGCTGGATTGCAGCGCGACGGCGTTCTGGAAGAGAACCGGGCTCGTCCAGTTCGCGGCCTTGGGCCGGCTGAGCTTCCACCGGTTGACGCCGGTCTTCACATCCAGGCCGGCGGTGAAGCTCTCGCTGTCGTTTTCCACCATGACGACAAGGGTGCCGCCCGCCACCACGAGGGAGGAGGCCATGCCCAGGCTGTTGCTGGCATTCGGGTAGTCGGAAGTCAGGCCGCGGAACCAGAAGAGGTTTCCCTTCAGGTCAAAGGCGGCCACATCATTCGACGAATACTGGATGAAGACGCTGGTCCCGTCAGTGCACGGCGTGGGCGCGGCCACACAGGTCTTCTCCTGGCACATCGTGCGCCCGGTGGCGCGCAGCTGGCGCTCCCAGATCTTTTTCCCGTCCACAGTGTTGAAGCAAAAAAGGTGAAGCCGGTCCTGCTTTGGCCCGCTGGCGGCGGTCACGAAAACCTTGTCCCCGAGAACGATGGGGCTGGAAAGTCCGCGCCCGGGAAGCTCGGCAGACCAGGCCACGGCGAGCTTTGACGGCGCAGCACCGGCCTCGCTGGTGGCGCCCGTGGCGTCCGGGCCGCGGAACTGCCTCCAGTCCGCATGCACGGCTGCGGGCAGGGCGAGGGTGAACAGGATACGAAGAAGGTGACGGGATTTCATGATGTCAGTGGCGGCTCGGTGTTTCACTGGTCGGCATTGCGGTCGGTGGAGAGGAGTGCCCGGCCGGTGTCATCGGAAAGGCGGAGCTGGAACTGCCACTCGGCGGTCCAGGTTTCGGTCTGCTCATTCTGGCAGAGCTTTACCAGGAGCGTGTTTTTCCCGGCCTTCAGGCGACAGGGCAGCTTGTATTGGTCGATCTCGGCCCCGCGGTGGTACTCGTCCCGGCTGAAAAGCAGCTGGCCGTTCAGCCAGACCTTCCACGCATTTTTACACCCCAGCCGCACCTCCGCAGTGCGCTCGGTGGCGGAGTCAAACGTGGTCGTGGCATAGCCGGTGACTTCCTTGATCAGGCCGTAGGGTTTGTTGAAATCGATCTGCCCGTAGTCGTCCTTGCTGGTGAAGCTCTGCCATTTCACCTCGCCGGACTTCCCGGGATAGGCGGCGTCGGGCTTGATCTCGGTCTCCGGGGGAAAGACGGTGTCGAAGCCGCGACGGCCCGAATTGTCGAACGGCCCGATGACCTGCCAGCCCATGAGAAACCCGAAGTGGCGCGGCAGGTTCACCTTTTCTCCGTTCTTCTCCAGCGTCTCGGCCAGCTCCTTCACTTGGTCGGCATCAGTCGCGCCTTCGAGCGCCTTGCGGCAGGCGGCCACTATTTCGGCCTTCTCTTTCGCAGCCTTGGCAGCCGTCAAAAGCTTCGCCACGGCGCTGCGGCGCAGTTCCGGGTTTGGGTCGCTGAGAAATCCGGGAACCAGTGCATCGGCCGCCGCCCCGTCCGCACGGTGGAGGAGGTCAAAGGCGGTGACGCGCGCGCGTCCGGCCTTTTTTACGTCAAGGATGACCGTTTTCAGCTCGTCCACAGGCAGGGCTTTTCCAGCCGCGAGCGCCTGGTCACCGATGGTCTCCGCAGCGGACCCGAGCCAGTTGGCCGCGAGCGGGTTTGCACCCTCCATCGCCTTGAGCACCGCACCCAGAGCGGCAGGCCCTTCCTTCACCACGGCGGCCCACGCGGGACCCGCCTCCGCATTTCCCCGCCCCTCCGGGCCAACGGCCGTGAGTGTCTGCAGGGCCGCCCCAGGCTCGGCCTGGAGCAGGGGGGAGGCAAAAACCAGAAGAAGGGCGGGTGTCCATTTCATGCCGCACCCCTTAGCCGGGGTATGGCGGCTCGTCATGTGGAAAATGCCTGGCCGCGACATCGGCTCCGCGCGAACGGTAAACCTGGCACCAGAGGGTGGTGGGTGAGGGGGTGATGGTGTTCCACAGTGACGGCAGTTGGCCACCGGGTGAAAGGACGCAGGGTGTGGAATCCCCCTCACGGACTGGCCGAAGGCTGTCCGGTGTTGCAAATTCGTTTTGAGCGGTATGCTCGGGCGGATGCTTTCCCAAACCACCCACCCCGCATTACCCATGACTCGTAAAATTTTCCTCAGATTCACCCTCGCTCTCCTTGCCGGAGGTCTCTCCTCTGGCCAGGCGCAGGAAGCCGCTAAAAAAGAGATCGTAAACGGCTCTGATTCGTTTGAGTTTGTCTACCGTGTAAAGCTGCCCGAGATCACCGGCAGCGCGAAGCTGTGGGTGCCTGTTGCCCGGACGGATGCGCTCCAAGCGGTGAAGGTGCAGTCGATCACCAGCGAACTGAAGCACGAAACCGTCAAGGACGCTGAGTATGGAAACGAAATTCTGGTTTTCAGCCCGGCTGCGGCCGATGCGGGCAAGAGCATCGAGGTGAAGTACAGCGTGATGCGGAAGGAAAAATCCGCAGCCAAGGCCGGAAAAGAGGAGCCGGCGCGCTTCCTGAAGCCGGAGAAGATGGTGCCGCAGGACAAGGTCTTTGGCACCCTGGCGGCGGAGGCTGTGGCTGGAAAATCCGGAGCCATGGAAAAGGCGCGGGCGCTGTATGATCACACGCTGGCGCGGATGAAATACGACAAAACCGGAACCGGCTGGGGCCGGGGGGATGCGCTCTGGGCGTGCGATTCAAAGGTGGGCAACTGCACGGATTTTCATTCTTATTTCATCGCGCTGGCCCGTTCGCAAGGCATTCCGGCCCGGTTTGCCATCGGGTTCACCATCCCCGCTGCAGCGGATGAAGGCCCCATCGCCGGTTACCACTGCTGGGCGGAATTTCTGGCGGACGGGAAGTGGGTGCCGGTGGACATCAGCGAGGCTTCAAAGGTGCCCGCCCTTGCCCCGTACTACTTCGGCCACCATCCGGCGAACCGCTTCGAGGTGACGCGCGGGCGCGACCTGAACGTCACGCCCGCTCCCGCTGGAGGCCCGATCAATTTCCTCATCTACCCGCTGCTCGAGGTGGACGGGAAAGTGGTGAAGACGGTGAATGAGTTCAGCTACAAGCGGACGAAGTAGGGCGCTGGCCACTACTCCCACAGTCTGGCCGGGTACTCGCCGCTGGCATGCAGGGCGGCGAGGGAGGCGCGGACGAGGGGGGCGTCCTCCTTGTAGGTGACGCCGAACCAGGACGAGGTGGTGGGGAGGATGCGGCACTGCTCTTTTCCCTCGCGAATGAGCTGGTCGAGGGCCTCGGGAATGTAGAACTCGGCATCCGGATCGCCGCTGCGGCGGGCGAGGAAGTCGGCGAAGAGGCGCTCGAAGCCGGTGAAGATGGAGGGCAGGAAGCCCCACATGTTCAGGGAGACGGGCTCCAGGCCGGTGAGGGCGTGGACGGGGCCGTCCTTGGGCCGGTTCTCGACGCCGGTGCCGGCACGCTTCAGGTCTTTGAGTTCCTCCACTTTCACCATGAGTCCGGAGGCGTCCGCCTGGGCGACGCCGCGCGCGACGGTGCCGTGGTCTGAGAGGGTGCGGTCGAGCTGAAACCCGATCATGCACGAGCGGCAGGCGGCCCGCTCCAGATCCGGCTGCATGAGGAAACGGGCGAGGACTTCGTACGAATCGCGACCGTAGTAGTCGTCGGCATTGATGACGGCGAAGGGGCCCTTCACCACGGTGCGGGCGGCGAGGGTGGCGTGGCCGGTGCCCCAGGGCTTGAGGCCCTTTACCGGATGCGGGGCGCGCTGGTAGCCGCCGGGCACGTCGTCCAGGCGCTGATAGGCGTAGTCGACCGGGATGTGCGCGGCGAAACGGGAGGCCACGCGGGATTTAAACTCACCGGCAAAGTCCTCGCGAATGATGAAAACGACGCTGCCGAATCCGGCGCGTTTCGCGTCGAAGACGGAGTAATCGAGGAGGGTTTCGCCATTCGGGCCGAGGGGTTCCATCTGTTTCAGGCCGCCATAACGGCTGCCCATGCCGGCGGCGAGGAGGACGAGTGTGGGTGCGGGTGCGCTCATCTGCCGAGTGTGGCGCAGATTTTCCCGGCCTCAAGTACCGTGCTCAACAGAACTCCGCCGGCAGTCGCTCCACCGTGGCAGGAGAGCCCCAGAGCCGGGAAAAAACCGGCACGGCTGCGGCCGCGTCGCCTGTGGTGAAAAACGTTTCCGTCCCGGTGCCGTCGGTGCGCCGCAGTCCGGCGGCCTCCAGTCGGCGCTCGAGCTGGCGGGCCACGGCGGCCCCGGTGTCGATGAGCGCCACTCCGGGTCCGGCGGCATTCGCAATGACGCTCCGCAGAAACGGGTAGTGCGTGCAACCGAGCACGATGACGTCAGCCCCGCGCTCCACCAGCGGCGCCACAAAGGAGGCGACGAGGGCGGCGGTTTCCGGTGCATCCGTCCGCCCCTCCTCCACGCACTCCACCAGGCCCGGAGCGGCCTGGGTTTCGATGCGGACTCCGGCGCCCGATGTCTCCAGCAGACCGGCGAACCTGGCGCTGCGCAGCGTACCCACGGTGGCGAGCACGCCCACGACGCCGGACTTCGTGGCGGCCACGGCGGGCTTCACGGCGGGCTCCATGGCGACGACGGGCATCGCCCACTCATCACGCAGCGTCTGGGCGGCGGCGGCGGTGGCGGTGTTGCACGCGATCACGAGCGCCTTGCACCCGCGCGCAGCCAGGAAGCGGGCGAGTGCCCGGCTGCGCTCCAGGATGAATTCCGGCGTCTTGTTTCCATACGGCACGTGGGCCGAGTCTGCGATGTAGACGAGGTCCTCGGCAGGCAGGCGGGCGCGGATTTCCCGCAGGACGGACAAGCCGCCCACGCCGGAGTCAAACACGCCAATCGGGCTGGAGGAGGGATTCAACGCGCCCATGATTCATGAGGACACCGCCAGTGGTCAACGGGCAAATGAGGCACGGTCTATTCCGCCACGGACTCGTCCAGCGTGGTGCGGATCTTTTCCGCCAGCTGTGCGGCGGTGGCGCGGAAGTCTTTTTCCAGCAGGGCCGGCTGGGCCAGATAAGTCTGGAGCGGGGCCACAGCAGCAGTGGGTGAAACTTGGTCGCCGGTCGCCACGAAGGGCATCTGCCAAATGACCGGGGCCTCATCGCTGGCGGGGGCGCCGTGGTCATCGATGATCGAGGCCATCACGAAGATGGAGGGGCCGTGCTTTTCCTTTCCGCCCAGGTTTTGCAGACCGTAGGAGCGCACCTCCAGACGCAGCTGGTGGCTGGGTTTGCTGCTGAGCTTCGGGCCGAAAAACGGGCTCTGTTTCAGCGAGGCGGTCATGGCCTCGTTGAGCTGGCGCTGGACGTAGCCGGCCGGGGCGTTCAGGCTCTGGTGCTCGGCGGCGTGGTTCTTCTTGTAGCTCGCATCCGTGGCCACCACTGCCGTGCCGACCACCAGGCCTCCGACCAGTCAGCCCGTCAGTCCGGACACCAGACCCAGGGTGCTGGCCGTCTGGTTGCTGATCACGGAGGGCATTTGCAGGCTTCCTTTTTTCAGGTCCGGCTGGGGCACGCGCACGCCGGTGATGGATGCCTTTTCCGTCGCATCGATGCGGCGGCTGGCGCACTGCGTTGCCAGCAGCGGAAAAACGAGGGCGATGGTGAGAGGGAGGAGGTTTTTGAGATTCACGGTGCTTGTTCTTGCAGATTCAGATGCAGGGAGCAACGAAAAAGCACGGCGAACTGGAGCATCGCGGCGTTTTTGTGGCGGGCGGGCGTGACGCTGAATCTGGATGGGGTAAAAGGGGGGAACACCATGAAAATTGAACGTGGGACTTTCAATTTTCATGGTAAGAGGGGCGATTTCGGGTGTTTTGGCCGCAAAAAGCCGGCCACAGCGGCAAAACACCATGAAAATTGAACGTGACGTGTTCAATTTTCATGGTACACTGTCGGCATGCTGACCCGGCCCGCATTTCACGCCATCGTCCAGACCGCCCTGCGGCGGAGCCGGATCGTCGTGCTGATCGGGCCCCGGCAGTGCGGAAAGACGACGCTGGCGCGGGAGCTGGTGCCTGAGGAATCGGCGAACTACTTTGACCTGGAGGATCCGGTGAGCCTCGCCCGCCTGGAGGAGCCGCGGACGGCGCTGGAGGGGCTGCGGGGGCTGGTCGTCATCGATGAAGTGCAGCGCCGCCCGGAGCTGTTCCCCGTGCTGCGCGTGCTGGCGGACCGGCGGGGGGCGCCGGCGAAGTTTTTGATCCTCGGCAGCGCCAGCCCGGAGCTGCTGAGGCAGTCATCGGAGTCGCTGGCCGGGCGGATCGAGCTGGTGGAAATGACGGGCTTCATCCTGGCTGAGACCGGGGCGGAGGCGATGGAGCCGCACTGGCAGCGCGGGGGATTTCCGCTCAGCTACCTGGCGGAGACGGACGAGGACAGCGCGGCGTGGCGGAGGAATTTTGTGCGGACGTTCATTGAGCGCGATATGGCCCTGCTCGCTCCCGGGCTGCCCCCTGCGGGGCTGCTGCGCTTCTGGACGATGCTGGCGCACTACCACGGGCAGATGTGGAATGCGAGCGAGGCGGCAGGCAGTCTGGGCGTCTCCGCACCGACGGCACGGCGCTATCTGGACGCACTGAGCGGCGTCTTCATGGTACGGCAGCTGCAACCGTGGTTTGAAAATCTGGGCAAGCGCCAGGTGAAGTCGCCCAAGATTTATTTCCGCGACAGCGGGCTCTTTCACAGCCTGCTCGGCCTCCGCACGCGGGATGAGCTGCTGACGCACCCGAAGCTGGGCGCATCCTGGGAGGGCTATGCCATCGAGGAGGCCATCCGCCACCACGCGCCGGACGAGGCCTACTTCTGGGCCACGCACAACCAGGCCGAGCTGGACCTGCTCCTTTTCAAGGACGGGCGCCGGCTGGGCATCGAGTGCAAGCGGGCCGATGCGCCCCGGCTCACACCGTCGATGAAAATCGCGATGGAGGATTTAAAGCTGGACCACCTCACCGTTTACTATCCGGGAAGCCGGAGCTATGAACTGGCGGACAGGGTGACCGTGCAGCCGCTGACAACCCTGGCCGCGCCGGCGCAGCCCTGAGCCACCACACATTTCCCGCATGAAAACCCCCGCCCTCCGACCACTGCTCACAGCCCTGCTCCTCCTCGTTTTCCCCCACGCCACAGCACGTGCAGGGGAAAAGGTGGACACCACCACGATGACGGGGAAGCTGGTCTGCGGCTACCAAGGGTGGTTCCGCTGCGAGGGGGATGGGAGTAAAAACGGGTGGTTTCACTACGCGGCGGGCGGGCCGCTGGATCCTGCGCACGTGGCCGTGGAGATGTGGCCGGACGTGGGCGAAATCCCGGAGTCGGATCGCGTGGCGACGCCGTTCAAGAATGCGGACGGCAGCACGGCGCAGGTGTTCAGCTCCGTCAGCGAATCCGTGGCGCGCCTGCATTTCCAGTGGATGCGGGAGTATGGGATCGATGGGGCGATGATCCAGCGCTTCGCCACGACGTCCCGGGACCCGCGCTACTGCGGGCCGATGGACACGGTGCTCGCCCACTGCCGCGCGGCCGCTCAGGCCAATGGCCGGGGCTGGGCGGTGATGTATGACCTCTCCGGCCTCCAGCCGGGCAGTGGCCCGGTGGTGCAGAACGACTGGAAGCGGCTCGTGCGCGAGAAGCGCGTGGTCCGCGACGGCAGTGATGCCTCCTATTTCCGCCACCATGGGAAGCCGCTCGTGGCCCTGTGGGGACTGGGCTTCAAGGATCGCGCGCCGATGCTGGAGGAGTGGGGGGCGCTCATCGATTTCCTGCGGGACGACTCGGAGTGCGGGGGCTGTGCCATCATGCTGGGCGTGCCCTACCACTGGCGGACGCAGGAGGCGGACTGCATCAAGGACGAAGGGCTGAACGCCCTCCTCGCGAAGGCGGACATCATCAGTCCGTGGGCGGTGGGCCGCCTCGCCACACCCGAGGACGCCGCCGGACGTGTCGAGACCAGGTTGAAGCCCGATCTGGCCCGTGCCGCAGAGTTGAAGGCGGACTACCTGCCCGTTGTCTTCCCTGGATTCAGCTGGCGGAACCTGTGGAAGACCCGGGGGAAGGACAAAAAGTTCAACGCCACCCCGCGTCGTGGTGGCGAGTTTCTCTGGGCGCAGGTGCAGGCGGCGAAATCCGCCGGGGCCTCCATGCTCTACGTTGCCATGTTTGACGAGATGGACGAGGGCACCGCCATCTTTAAAACCAGCCAGACCCCGCCGGCAGGGGATGTGCAGTTTCTCTCGGAGCCCGGCCTGCCATCCGACCACTACCTGTGGCTCACCGGCCAGGCCGCTCGCGTCATCCGGGGAGAGCTGCCGGTTTCCCCAAAACTGCCTGTCCGGCAGGGGAAGGCGGACGGGGCGGAGAAGTGACCGTCTTTAGCCGTTGTTGAGCGGCGGTGATTCGGCGAACATGCGCGCTGATGCCATCGCCCATTTCCGACACCGCTGTTGAGTCCGCTCCGCCTGCCGCCGCCCGCCACGCTCCGCTGGAGCTGCTGTCGCCGGCGGGGAACTGGGAGTGCGCGCGCGCCGCAGTGGCGAACGGTGCGGATGCGATTTACTTCGGCATGCCGCGCTTCAATGCGCGGCTGAGGGCGGACAATTTTTCGACGGAGGATCTGCCGGAGCTGATGAAATTCCTCCACCAGCACGGGGTGCGGGGTTTCGTGGCGATGAACACGCTCATCTTTACCAGCGAGCTGGAGGATGCGGAGGAGCAGCTGCGTCTGCTGGAGGCGGCGGGGGTGGATGCGATCATCGTGCAGGATCTGGGCCTGGTGCGGCTGGCGAAGGCGGTGGCGCCGGAGCTGGAGATCCATGCGAGCACGCAGATGACGATCACTTCGCCCGAGGGGCTGGAGTTTGTGCAACGCCGGCTGGGGCTGGACCGGGCGGTGCTGGCGCGGGAGCTGAGCCTGCGGGAAATCGGGAAATTCCACGCCACGGAACCAGGGGCGGTGCCGCTGGAGGTCTTTGTCCACGGGGCGCTGTGCGTGGCCTACTCCGGCCAGTGCCTGACGAGTGAGGCGCTGGGCCAGCGCAGCGCGAACCGCGGGGAGTGCGCCCAGGCGTGCCGCATGCCCTACGAGCTGGTGGTGGACGGGGTGACGCAGGACCTGGGCGACCGGCGCTATCTGCTCAGCCCGCAGGATCTGGCCGCTCACGAGGAAATCCCGGAACTCATCCGGCTGGGGGTGTCGAGCTTTAAGATCGAGGGCCGGCTGAAGACGCCGGAATATGTGGCGGCGGTGACGCGGGTTTACCGGAAGCAGATAGACGCGGCGCTGGCCGCTGCGGGCGCGCCGCTGCCGCCGGTGGATCGCGCGGACCGCTACGCGCTGGAGATGACTTTTTCCCGCGGGCTCTACAGCGGGTGGATGCACGGGGTGCAGCACCAGGAGCTGGTGCACGCCCGCTATGGCAAGAAGCGCGGCACCTGCCTGGGCACGGTGGTGGAGGCGGAGCCCGGCTACGTGGAGCTGCGCGGCACGGCGCCAGTGCAGGCGGGGGATGGCGTGGTCTTTGAAAACCCGGCCGACACGAACAACGAGACGGGCGGCCGCATCCTGGAAATCCAGGGGCGTCGTTTGTACTTCGACCGCCGGAGCAGTGTGGACTGGTCGAAGGTGAAGAAGGGGATGCGCGTCTTTAAAACCGGGGACCAGCAGCTGGCGGCGGAACTGCGGCGGACTTTTTCCACCGTGGGAAAAACACCGGGCCGGCAGCCGTTGTGCCTGCGGGCCAGTGGTGCTGCTGGCCAGCCGCTGCGGCTGGAGGACACGGTGCGCGGGGTTTCCGTCGCGTCCGCCACCCTGCTGGAGCCTGCCCGCACGAGGCCGCTCACGGCGGAGGTCCTGCGGGAGCAGCTGTGTCGTCTGGGCGGGACGCCTTTTCACCTGGAGTCGCTGGAGTGCACCATCGCAGGCGAGGTCATGCTGCCGCTGAGCGAGCTGAACCAGCTGCGGCGCGACCTGGTGGCGGCGAGTGCGGTGGTAGCCTTCAAAAACGAACGCCCCGCCTCGGAGCGCCCGCAGGTGGACGCCCGCACGGTGACAGACGCGCCGCCCTCGCTGTCCGTGCTCGTCCGCACCATGCCCCAGCTGGAAGCCGCTCTGGAGCTGGGCTGCGGGCTTATTTACGCCGATTTCGAGGACATCCGCCGCTACAAGGACGTGGTCGCCGCCGTCCGCACCGCCGGGACCGGGGCAAAAATCGTGCTCGCCACGCCGCGCATCCAGAAGGCGGGTGAGGAGGGTTTTTTCAAGCTGATCGAACGGGCGGAGCCCGACGGCGTGCTCATTCGGAATCTCGGGGCCATCGACTACTTTGCCGGGCGGAAAGACTTTCTGAGGGTGGGAGATTTTTCCCTGAACGCGGCCAACCCGCTCACTGCGGACTTCCTCATCGACCAAGGGCTGGACTGGCTGACGGTGAGCTATGACCTGAACATCCAGCAGGTGCTCGACCTCCTGGAGGCCGCGCCGCCGGAGTGGTTTGAGCTGACCCTGCACCAGCACATCCCGATGTTTCACATGGAGCACTGCGTCTTTGCCGCCTTCATGAGCAAGGGCAAGGACTACACCGATTGCGGCCGCCCATGCGAAAAGCACAGCGTCGAGCTGCGGGATCGCGTGGGCCTGCTCCACCCGCTGGCTCCGGACGTGGGCTGCCGGAATACGCTCTACCACGGAAAGGCGCAAACCGGAGCCCGCTTCTTCCGCGACCTCCGCGCCACCGGTCTCTCGCGCTTCCGCATCGAGCTGCTGCGCGAGGACGCCACCGCCGCCAGGGATGCCATCCTTTCCTACCAGCACCTCCTGGCCGGTCGCGCGGAGGGTGCCACCCTCTGGCAGTCTCTCAATGCCACCAGCCGCCTCGGCGTGACGGACGGGACGCTGGAGGAGCGGTGATAGAGTTGAAATCTGCGCTACTTTTTCCACGATGAACCCGTTGTTAGATTCCATTACCGGCCTGCGCGACCAGTGGCTTTCCCTCCAGCCGCTGGCTCCGGAGCCGCGCGACCGGCTGTGGCGGAAGTTCCGGCTGGAATGGAACTACCATTCCAACCACATCGAGGGCAACACGCTCACCTATGGTGAAACCGAGCTGCTTCTCCTCCACGACCGCACCACAGGGAATCACACCCACCGCGAGTACGTGGAAATGAAAGCTCACGACATCGGGATCGAGCACGTGCGCACTCTGGCAGCTGACTCCGCCCGGGTGATCACCGAGGCCGACATTCGGGACTTAAACAGAATCATCCTCAAGGAGCCCTTTTGGAAACACGCCGAGACGGCGGACGGCCAGCCCACGCGCAAGCAAATCATCCCCGGGCAATACAAGACATCGCCCAACAACGTGCGCACCGCCAGCGGCGACATGTTTTACTTCGCCTCGGTGGAGAACACCCCGCCCGGGATGCAGGCGCTGGTGGCCTGGCTGCAGGGTGAACTGGAAACCCCGACTCTGCACACCGTCGCGCTCGCCGCAAAGCTCCACCACGAGTTTGTCCTCATCCATCCCTTCGACGACGGGAACGGTCGCGTCGCCCGGATGCTCGTGAATTACGTCCTTCTCCGCACCGGCCACCTCCCCGTCGTGGTCCGCACCGGGGACAAGGCAAACTACCTCACCGCCCTCCAGCTGGCCGATGCCGGCGACATCGCCGCGCTCACAGGCTACCTCGGCAGGCTGGCCGAGTGGTCGCTGAATCTTGGCATCCGCGCAGCCAGAGGGGAGTCCATCGAGGAGCCGGACGACGTGGAAAAGGAGGTGGCGGTTTTTGTGCGGGAGCAGAAGGGCCGGCATGTTCAAAGCGAATCCATTCGTCGGTCTCCCCAAGTGCTGAGGGAGCTTTTCGACCTTGGGTTGAAGGGACTCGTTGAAAGCTTCGTAGCAAAACTGAGCAGCTTTTCGCCACTCTTCGCGTGTTGCCGGGTGGGCACACATCCTCCCAGTGCCGCTACCTCCCCTGCCTCGACCGCGCTTGAGCAAGTGGTGGCAAGTGGGGCGGGAGGCTGGCTGTTTCAAGTGGCGGTTCGCCTGGACGGTTACAAAAGCGTTGCACCCGAACCATTCTCGATGGACGTCGTTTTGGGCGTAAAGTTTGATGAACTTCAGTTTAGTGTCAGTTCCAAGTACAGTCATGAGATCAAACGACCGTACTCCAACCCAATCCTGGCGGACGAGGCGGAAGAACTGGCCAATCGAATCCTTGCCGTTGCATTTGCCGAGATAAAAAGGCGAAGCGGCGCGGTGAATTGAATTCGTGGATTCCATCTGCTTGTCGCTGAGGGAAAACTGGGGCGGATTCCGCTTGATCAGAACGGCATCGATTCAAAATTTGCGCTTGTTAATAACGTAAAAAGCGCTATTAATAGGCGTATGAAACGAGTTTCCACCGAAAACCTTGAGGAAGTCTTCACGGCCCTGGCTGCCTTCCTGGAACAGGCAGATGCTCCTGCCGAAAGCCTTGTGGTAATCGGTGGGGCGGCGATGATTGCTCTGGGGTTCGTTTCCCGGACGACCAGGGATGTGGACATCATGGCTGGTGTGGATGTTGAGCGCGGGATGGTTGACCCCAGGCCCATGTCGGCGGCTCTGCGGGCTGCGGCGGACGCCGTGGCCAGGGAAATGGATTTGGAACCGAACTGGCTGAACACCGGCCCGGCGGATCAGCTTATGGCCGGGTTGCCCGAGGGATTCCTCGACCGCCTTGCACGCCGCAACTACGGGACAGGGCTTGCAATTTATTATCCGGATCGCTTGGATCTCATTCACCTGAAACTTTTTGCCGTCGTTGATCAAGGATTGGGCCGGCACAGCCGGGACCTTGAAGCACTCGCCCCCTCTGACGAAGAACTTGTGCTGGCGGGCCGGTGGGTGCTAACGCAGGATGCCGGTGAGGTTTTTCCTCAGATTGTGGCAGAAACCCTTGGGAAGCTCGGTCATGGACACCTTGTTGAACGAATTTAGAAAACAATGCCTGGCGGAGGCTCTGGATTTCCTCTGGCGGCAGTGGTGCAGCCTGGGTGTGGCCGGGCACGCTGCACCAGCGGCTGAAGGCCTAGCCATTGATCCCGAGGCTCTGCTCCTTGCAACGACATCGCTCGGGCGAAATGAGCCGCGTCTTTTTGACGAGGCCCTGGACTGGTTGTCAAAATTTGGGACTCTCTTGAACCTTCAGCGATTGAAGAACCTTCAAAAGTCGACGGGACTGGGTGATGAGGCAGTGCTTTCAGCAGTGGCCGGTTTTCTCGCCAGGCACGCAGGGCAGCCCCGCTGGGCAGCCCTGACGGGAGGCAAGGTTCCGACTGGAGCATCCGAGCCTCTCTTTTTCGGGACTGGACGAGTGCCAGCCAAACTCTGCGATCCCGTTTTTCTGGCCTGCGGACTGGAGCGCGGTTCTGTCGTCCTGCGGGGCATGAGCCGTCCTCCGAATCCGTCAGTTGCGCCGAACATAGTTCTCCTTTTGCGGGCGCTTGCGGGAGTGAGCGCACGTGTGGAGGTCATTTTGTGTCTGGCGGGGGGGGGCGCGGCCAATGCCTCTGAGATTGCCAGACTGACCGGGTATGCGCCGCGTACTCTCCAGGCGTTGTTGCAGGAAATGACTCTCTCGGGCCGGTTGTTCAGCAGCGAGCCTGCAGCGGGGGAGCGCGCACCGGGCAGGAGGGGGGCGAATCGCCGGTATCAGGTGAAATCCTCCGACTGGACTTTTCTCACTGGCGGAAATCCTCTGCCGCAGTGGTTTCCGTCGGTGTCCCTTCTGGCGCTCGTCCGGCACGCGATTGATTCCATTCCAGCCCTCGAGGAGAAACCACGGCATCCCCTTGTTGTTTCCTCGAAGCTGCGCGAGGTGCTGGTTGCTCAAGGACCGGCTCTGTCCGCTCTCGGTTTGCTTTCGCTACTGGAGCACCGGCCCGAAGCGACGGGAGCCGAATTGATCAAATCCCTCGCGACTCACCTCCCCGGGATTCTCGCTGGCCACTAGACCATTTTTCTTACCCCGCCCCGCCACCCTGCTCCCTGTCGAACTGCGCCTTCCACCAGGCCAGGCGCTCTTTGATGCGTTTCTCCATGCCGTTCTCCGTGGGGTGGTAGAAGGTGCGGCCTTCGGGCAGGTAGGCTTGGGGGACGAAGCCGCCCTCGTAGTCGTGGGAATATTTGTAGCCCTTTTTGTGACCGACGGCGCTGCGGTCGCGCAGGTAGTCGGGCACGGGCAGGGTGCGGCCAGTTTTCACGTCCTCGAGGGCATGGCCGAGCGCGGCGTAGGCGCTGTTGCTCTTCGGCGCCGTGGCCAGGTAGACGGTGGCGTGGGCGAGCGGGATGCGGCCCTCCGGCATTCCCACAAACTCCAGCGCCTGCTGGGCGGCCACCGCCACGCTGAGGGCGGAGGAGTCGGCCAGGCCGATGTCCTCGCTGGCGGCGATGACGATGCGGCGGGCAATGAAGCGCGGGTCCTCGCCGGCGTGCAGCATCTTCGCCAGCCAGTAGAGGGCCGCATCAGGGTCGCTGCCGCGGATGCTTTTGATGAAGGCGCTGATGGTGTCGTAGTGCGCGTCGCCATCGCCGTCGTAGACGATGGTCTTTTGCTGGCAGGACTCCTCCGCCACGGCGAGGGTGAAATGAATGACGCCCTCCGCGTCCGGCGGAGTGGTGATGACGCCAAGCTCCAGAGCGGTGAGCGCCTTTCTCGCATCGCCATCCGCCAGCCGGGCCACGTGGGCCAGCGCGGCCTCCTCCGCCTCTATTTTTTCCAAGCCGTAGCCGTTCGGCTCGTCCGCCAGCGCCCGGCGCAGCAGACCGGTCAGGTCCACCGCGGTGAGCGGCTCCAGCTGAAAAATCTGGCTGCGGGAGACCAGCGGGCTGTTGAGGTAAAAGTAGGGGTTGTGCGTGGTCGCGCCGATGAAGCGCACCGTGCCGCGTTCGATGTAGGGCAGCAGCACGTCCTGCTGGGATTTGTTGAAGCGGTGGATCTCATCCACAAAGAGGATGGTCGTGCGCTGGCGCAGCTTCAGCTCGGCGGCGGCGGTTTCAGCGGCCTTGCGCACGTCGGCGACGTTGCTCTCCACCCCGGAGAGGTTGGTAAATTTTGACCGGGTGTGTCTGGCGATGATCTGGGCCAGGCTCGTCTTCCCCACGCCCGGCGGGCCGTAAAAGATGAGCGAGTTGAACCGGTCCGCCTCCACCGCGCGGCGCAGCAGTTTTCCTGGGCCGAGCAGGTGCTGCTGCCCGGCGTAGTCGTCCAGCGTCTGCGGGCGCAGGCGCGTGGCCAGCGGTACGGAGGGCGGCCGGGGCCGCGCGTCGTCATCGGGCGCGTCGCCGGGATCCAGGTCATGGGAAAAGAGGTCGTCCATCGGGCGGGGAAAATACTGGGGTGGGGCGGTGGCATGAATGATTGACCACCGGCCCGGGACCGTGGATCATTTCCCTCCTCTATGAAAGCCGCCGCCGCTCTTTTTTTCGCCCTCACCGCCGCCCTTCTCCTCGCGCCCTGCACGGGGCACGCCGCCGGGAGTGAGCCTCCGGGTTTTCACCAGATGCAGACGGGCGAGGCCGCGCCGGACTTCGCCCTGCCGGGCATCGATGGCAAAACCTGGAAACTGGCCGACTTCACGGCGGACGTGCTCATGGTTTATTTCACGTCAAACCACTGCCCGGTCTGCCACGCGCAGGACCCGCGCCTCATGAAGCTGGCCGCAGAGCTGAAGGGCCGCTCGTTTGCCATCGCTGCCATCAACCCGAACAGCGCGGAGGGGCTGCGGGCGGACGAGCTGGGCTACTCGAAGTACAACGACAGCTTTGAGGAAATGAAGCTCTACGCGAAGGACGAGGGTTTTACTTTTCCCTACCTCTACGACGGCGTGGACCAGAAGACGGCCAAGGCTTGGGGCTGCCTGGCCACCCCGCATGTCTTCATCCTGGACAAGGCGCGGAAGGTTCGCTACCAGGGCTGGCTGGACGATTCCCGCTTCGCCGCCGCAGACACCGTGAAACACCCGGATGCCAGGAATGCCGTCCTCGCCCTGCTGGAGGGGCGGGAGCCGGAGGTGACGGTGACCAAGCCCTTCGGCTGCTCCACGAAGTGGCTGGAGAAAAAGGACGCCGTGGCGAGGGACGATGAAAAGTGGGCCACCGCCCCCGTTTCACTGGAGCTGATCGATGCGAAGGGCATCGCGGCCCTGCGGGCAAACGACACGAAAAAATTCCGCCTCTTCAACGTGTGGTCCACGACCTGCGTCCCTTGCGTGGAGGAGTTTCCCGCACTCGTTGCCATGTCCCGCCGCTTCGGGCTGCGGGAGTTTGAGCTGATCACCATTTCCACCGACCTGCCTGCGGATCTGGAGAAGGCGAAGAAATTTCTGGAAAAGAAGCGTGCCGTCCTGCACGACCGGCTGAAGCCATCCCTGAAAGCCGAAGGCCGCGCGGGCAACAACTACCTCTACTCCGAGGCCAGCCAGGACGACCTGGTCAAGGCCCTGGACCCCGCCTGGGACGGTCCGCAGCCCCACACCGTCCTCGTCGCCCCCGGCGGAAAAACCGTGTGGAGCCACACTGGCCCCGTCACCGCGGAGGAACTCCAAGCGAAAATCCTGGACGCGATGGGCGAGGTCTACGTGCCGGATGCCGGGAAATAGGCAGTGGCACTCTGGCCGGGCGGGGTGTTGTAACTTGGTTTCATCATCGAGCGCGGGGGGAGGGAATGGCTGCGCCTGGGGTTTCGGGCGACGCGGTTCTGGTCGTAATCGGCACCGGGGCTGCACGCCAGAAGACGCTGACCACCTTGCCAATGACCATTGTGCGAGGAATGCGGGCTGGTTCTTCGTGATTGCGGCCCACGACAACGGCATCAGCAGTACTTTCTGCGACGCGGCCGAGGTTTACGCGGCCCTTGCTGATGTAGGTGATGAGTTCGTCCGCAGCGAAAGTGCGGGTCAGCTTCCAGACGAGCACGTAGCTGCCACGGGGAATCTCCGGCGCGGCGGCATCAGTCACAGCCTGGAATGACTGAACGATGAACGCGCGAAGCAACACCACCACCGCGATGGCGGGCACGATGGCTCGTCCCAGCATGCGCTTGCCGGATGCGATGAGGGAACGCGTGGGGTTCTTGATGTTGTGTGCCGCCATCCAGAGGAATGCCGCACCTGCGACGAGGAGCACCGTGGCGAGCACGTATTTGGAGACGACATCCGGAGCCTCGCTGGGGTCCTCGTGAATGGAGCGATAAACCCGCTCCAGCGACAGCCGCTCCAGCCGCAGGCCACCACCGATGGCCAAACCAAGCCCGAGGAGCCACATTTCCCAGCCCTGCCAGCGGGTCTGAGATGGCGGGCTGCTGCCGTCAGGTTCTGCGACACTGGCAGGCATCTCCTGTTCACCCGACTTTCCACCACGCCACCGCACCAGCCAGCGCGTTATTAGCGGTGTGATCGTGAATATTATCAAGAAGGCGATCCACACCGACAGGTTTGTGAAGCCTTCGCCAGGGCGCCAGAAAATCACTGCCAGAAACAATGCGGCGACCGCCAGTGGCAGAGCAAGCATGAGAAGATGCGGCCAGTGGGAGCCGGGTGAGATGCCCAGTGCTTCCGGTGGGGTGGAGGCGGGCGCCCTGCCAGTGGCGGCAATGACCGCCTCTTGAATGGCCACGAACCACTCGGCGGCATAGGCATTCCGACTGGAGGGAAATCCAATCCAGCCCTCCATGGGCGAGATCAGCACCTGCTTGAGTTCTCCGCCGTCCTCAAAGGTCAGGCTGATGAGGTCGTTTTTGAGGGGGCTGACGGATCTTGGATACTGCCCCATGCTGAGATCGCCAATCGAAGCGAGTGGGATGATGGTTTTCTCGCCTCCACGCGAATAGACCAGGCGTTGCTCGTCCAGTACGAGCATGCCGCGCCGCTGATAGGCGTAAAACCGCCCGCTGGCGGTGTCGAACTGAGCCGGAGAAAAAAGAAACCCCTGGGAAGTTTCCAGCACGCGCGGTGACTGCCTGGCGGTGGGACTCGAAACAGCAGCCTCCACCTGCGTGCGGAAATCCGCAGCTGTCTGATACCGCAGCTCCGGTGTCTTCTCCAGGGCCCGCACCACGATCTCGTCGACGCGGATGTCCACCTGCACACGTTTCGAGGGCGGGACGAAGTTGTGTTGCGGGCGCTCGCCAGTCAGCATTTCGTAAAGCACAACGCCGAGGCTGTAGATGTCTGCCCGGTGGTCGGCGGTTCCGTTTTCCTGCTCTGGTGCCGCGTAGGCGGGGGTGCCCTGTGCCTGGGTGGCGGCAGCGGCATCAGCAGTCGAAACGGTCGGGTCTGACTGGTCCGTCACAATCTTCGCGATGCCGAAGTCGGCGATTTTCACCGTGCCCGCCTTGTCGATGAGCAGGTTTTCCGGCTTGATGTCGCGATGCACGATCCCGTGATCGTGGGCGCATTGCAGTGCCTCGCAGACGGGCGGCACGATGCTGAGGGCTTCCTTCGGAGTGAGGCGCTTGGTTTCCAGCAGCTGGCGCAGGTTAATGCCGTCCACAAACTCCATGAGCAGAAAGTAGAACCCGCCCGCCTGCCCGAAGTCATGCACCCCGACGATGTTGGGGTGGTTCAACGCCGCCAGCGCGTGAGCTTCCTTTTCAAATCGTGCCGCAAACTGAGGATCATCCGCCCGCTCCGGAGCGAGGAGTTTCAGCGCGACCATTCGATTCAGGGATTTCTGCCTCGCCTTGTATACGACACCCATGCCCCCGCGACCAAGGCATTCGAGGATTTCCAGCTGCGGAAAATGCGGCGCGAGTTCTTTCGGGGTGTGCAAAGGCCTTGGAGGTGCGGCTTCACCGGCCTGTGTTGGCTCCATGATCTGTGCCATGAGACAGCGTGGGCACTGGCTCTCCAGCACTCCTGCAGGGAGGGCGGAACCGCAGTGGGGGCATGTCGTGTGAAGAGAAGAAGTGCTCATACCAGTTAACTGACGCGTTCCCGGCGGAAACCGAACAACTTTTATTTGCTGCCCAGCGCTGCAAAGAGCGTATCCATTTCGTCCTGCACGGCGGCCGGGTCTTCCAGCGTTCCTGCGACTTCCGCTTTCACACACGCACGCAGACGCTTTTTCAACCGGCTCACAGCCATGCGAAAGGAATCGAAATTCATCCCGCAGGTCGAGGCCAGTGCGGTCTGGTCTCCGTGGCTGACATGTCCGTTCAAGATGCCGTGCGCTGCAGTGAAAAAATCTCCCCGTCCCCCGGCCACGCACTCCACACGAAGCGCCTCCATGCTTCGTGCAATCACCGTCATCGCCCATTGCCGGTCAAACTCCAGGTCCGGTGGAAGCTGCCGCACATCCGGCACTGCGGCGGCCTCGTCGTCGTCCAGTGACACAGGCTCCATGCCTCCGCCTCGCTTCATCCGTCGTGCCGCCTCCCGATGGTGCGCCACAAAGTGCTTCACCGCACCGAGCAGGTAGGACCGGAAGCGGCCGCGCCCCCGATCCGCCTTGTGGATGGTGCCGCCGCCCAGCATTTCCGTAAAGAAGGCATGACTCATCTCGCGGGCCGCATCCGCATCGCGAAACACGGTGCGCAAATAGGCGACGACCGGCTCATAGTAGGCCTCGCAGAGTTCTCCCAAGGCTCTTTGTCCCTCGTCAGAGTTCGCCTTTGCCAGACAAACTCGCGTCCACCGTGTCGTGAGAAACGGGGCGGCGTGGGAGTTGGTTTGAGGGGCGGTGGTCATCGTCGTGGCACAATCTGCCACAGTTCCATGACGTTTTAGAATTGAAATGTGACGAGTGGCCAGGGAGTTTTTCTCGCGTGATTCGGCAACCCACTACTTTCCCGATTCCTGAAGGAGCCTGGCGACGACTTTGTCGCACGTCTCTGATGCGTTGGCGGCCCCCGAGCTGGTTGTGACCACGATGGCCAGGTTTTTTTCCGGCAGGATCCACATTACGGCCATCCACATCGTGTTGGACCCCTGCATTTGAACGAAGTGGCCACCCATTGCCGGAACGTCCTGCACCAGCCAACCGCCGATGACGTGCCTGCCGCTGTTCGGAAAGCCCTTCGTGTTTTGGCGGGAGGAGGCCCGGGCCTTCAGCCCGGGCTGGGTATGGGGCGGGCCGTTGGCCCTCGGGAATGTGCAGCAGCACAGCGAGGCGCGGCCCGGCTCAGTTCTCCGCCGCATGCTCTTCCACACTTGCGCAGGTGCAGACGAGGTGTTTGTCGCCGTGGACGTTGTCGACGCGGCCGACGGGGGGCCAGTATTTGGCGTGGCGGAGCCAGGGGGCGGGGAAGGCGGCGGACTCGCGGGAGTAGGGGTGGGACCAGGTGTCGCTGACGACGGCGGAGGCGGTGTGGGGGGCGTGGCGCAGGACGTTGTCGGTGCGGTCGGCCTGGCCGGTGGCGACGGCCCGGATTTCTGCGTGGATGCGGATCATGGCGTCGCAGAAGCGGTCGAGTTCGGCTTTGGACTCGCTCTCGGTGGGCTCGACCATGAGGGTGCCGGGCACGGGCCAGGACATGGTGGGGGCGTGGAATCCGTAATCGATGAGGCGCTTGGCGACGTCCTCGACGGAGATGCCGGCGGTGTCCTTGAAATGGCGGAGGTCGAGGATGCACTCGTGGGCGACGGTGCCGCTGCGGCCGGTATAGAGGGTGGGGAAATACGGCGCGAGTTTTTTGGCGACGTAGTTGGCATTCAGGATGGCGAAGCGGGTGGCCTCGCGCAGGCCGGAGCCTCCCATGAGGCGGATGTACATCCAGGAAATGGTGCAGATGCTGGCGCTGCCCCAGGGGGCGGCGCTGACGGGGCCGGGGCGGTGGCCGGGGGCGTCGTGGTTCATGCGCTCGGGCAGGAACGGTACGAGCTGGGCGGCCACACCGATGGGGCCGACGCCGGGGCCGCCGCCGCCATGGGGAATGCAGAAGGTCTTGTGGAGATTCAGGTGGCAGACATCCGCCCCGATGAAGCCGGGGCTGGTGAGGCCGACCTGGGCGTTCATGTTGGCCCCGTCCATGTAGACCTGGCCGCCGTGCTGGTGGATGAGGGCGCAGATGTCGCGAATGCTTTCCTCAAAGACGCCGTGCGTGCTGGGGTAGGTGACCATGAGGGCGGCGAGGTCAGCCGAGTGCTTCTCCACCTGGGCGGTGAGGTCGGCGAGGTCGATGTTGCCACGCTCGTCGCACTTGACGGGCACGACGCTCATGCCGGCCATGACGGCGCTGGCCGGGTTTGTCCCGTGGGCGCTGGTGGGGATGAGGCAGGCGCGGCGGTGGCCTTCGCCGCGGGACTTGTGGTATTCGCGGATGGCGAGGAGGCCGGCGTACTCGCCCTGGGAGCCGGCATTGGGCTGGAGGGAGACGGCGGCAAATCCGGTGATTTCAGCGAGCCAGCTTTCGAGCTGCTCAAACATCTGCGCGTAGCCTCGGGCTTGGTTCGCAGGGACGTGCGGATGGATGGAGCCGACCTCAGGCCAGGTGAGGGGCATCATTTCCGCAGTGGCGTTCAGCTTCATGGTGCATGAGCCGAGGGGGATCATGGACTGGTTGAGCGCTACATCCCGCGCCTCCAGGCGGTGGAGGTAGCGGAGCATCTCGTGCTCCGTGTGGTAAAGGCTGAACGCCGGCTGGGTGAGGAAGTCTGACTGGCGCGGGCGCGGCAGGGCGGGCTGGGAGGCCGGCGTGAGTTTCGCTCCGAAGACGGCGAGGAGCGCGAGCACGTCGGCAGGCGTCGTGGTCTCGTCAAAGCTGAGGCCGACATGGTCGGCGTCGATCTCGCGGAGGTTGTACCCTTTTTCCCGCGCGGCCTGGAGGAGGGCGGCGGCACGGCCGGGGGTCTTCACGACGACGGTGTCGAAAAACGCCTCCGACGCGAGGGCGAACCCGGCGGCCTTGACGGCATCGGCAAAAATGACGGTGTGGCCGTGGACCTGGAGCGCGATTTTTTTCAGCCCCTCCGGCCCGTGATACGAGGCGTAGAGGGCGGCCATGACGGCGAGGAGGACCTGGGCGGTGCAGATGTTGCTGGTGGCCTTGTCCCGGCGGATGTGCTGCTCCCGCGTCTGGAGGGAGAGGCGCATGGCGGGCTGCCCGTGGCTGTCGATGGAGACGCCGATGAGCCGGCCTGGCATGCGGCGCTTGAGTTCGTCCTTCACCGCCATGTAGCCGGCGTGAGGTCCGCCGTAGCCCATGGGCACGCCGAAGCGCTGGGTGCTGCCCACGGCGATGTCGGCTCCGAATTCCCCCGGGGCCTCGATGAGCGTGAGGGCGAGCAGGTCTGCAGCGACAATGGCGAGCGCTCCGGCGGCGTGCGCGGCAGTGATGAACGGGCGGTAGTCGTGGATGGCGCCATCCCCGGCGGGGTACTGCAGGAGCACGGCGAAGAGGCCGGCGTGCGCGGTGAAATCAAACGTCCGGTGGTCGCCAACGATGACCTCCAGGCCGAGCGGCTCCAGCCGCGTGCGGACGACGGCGATGGTCTGGGCAAAGCAGTCGCTGGAGATGAAGACGCACTTCGGCGGGAACTTCACGGAGCCTGCGCACACCGTGACGGCCTCGGCGGCGGCGGTGGCCTCGTCGAGCAGGGAGGCATTGGAAACATCGAGCCCGGTCAGCTCGCAGATCATGGTCTGGTAGTTGAGCAATGCCTCCAGACGGCCCTGGGAGATCTCCGCCTGGTAGGGCGTGTAGGCGGTGTACCAGCCGGGGTTTTCCAGCACGTTCCGCTGGATGACGGGCGGAGTGATCGTCCCGTAGTAGCCCTGGCCGATGCATGACTTGAGCAGCTTGTTCTGCCCCATGATCGCCTTCAGCTCCGCGAGGGCCTCGGTCTCCGTGGCGGCCTCCAAGCGGTCGAGCACGCCGGTGGTGCGGATGGCCGGGGGCAGGGTCTGGTCGATCAGCCCGTCCAGGGTGGCGGCGCCGATGGTCGTGAGCATTTCCGCCACGTCCTCAGAGGAGGACCCGAGATGGCGCGAAGCGAAGGCGAAGGGATGACCGGACATCAATGGTGGGCTGGAAAGCGGAAGGCGTGAGTTTGTTTAGAGGCGGGCCTGGTAGCCGGCGGCGTCGAGCAGGGTGGTGACGTCGGCGGGGTTGGCGAGCTTGAGTTTAAAGAGCCAGCCCTTGCCGTAGGGATCGGTGTTGATGACACCGGTGTCGCCCTTCGCGTCGTCATTCACGGCCACGACCTCGCCGGCCAGGGGGGCGTAGATGTCGCTGGCGGCCTTGACGGACTCAATGACGGCGATGCTGTCACCGGCGGAGCACTGGCGGCCGATCTCGGGGAGGTCGAGGTAGACGACGTCGCCCAGCTCAGACTGGGCGTGGTCGGAAATGCCGATGGTGGCCACGTCGCCGTCGAGGGCGATCCATTCGTGGGATTCAGTGTAGCGGAGCTGGTCAGGGATGTTCATGGCGGTGAAAGGATGGGTGCTTTGGGTGACGGGACGGCGGGAAGTTCGTGTCTCAGGCTTTCTTGTAAAATGGCTTCTTCACCACCTTTGCCGCGAAAACTTTTCCACGGACCTCCAATCCGACAATGGTTCCTGGTTTCGCATGGGCGGCAGGCAGATAGGCCAGTGCGATGCCTTGACCGCCAAGGCTGGGTGCAGGGCCGCCGCTGCAGGTCTCGCCGATTTTCACCCCGTCGAGGACGACCGGATAATGGGCGCGGGGCGGGGGCCCTTTTTCCGTGATGACGAGGGCGCAGAGCTTGTCGTGGTCGCCGGAGGCCTTCTGGGCGCGGAGTTTTTCATGGCCGGTGAAGGCGGTTTTGGTGAGGTCCACAAAAAAGCCGAGCCCAGCCTCGATGGGCGTGCGGGTGGGGGAGAGGTCGTTTCCATTGAGCGGATAGCACATCTCCAGACGGAGCGTGTCGCGCGCGCCGAGGCCGCAGGGAGTGGCCCCCGCCGCCACGAAGCGGTCCAGCCACTTTTCCCCGTCTGCAGCGGGGCAGAAAAGCTCGAAGCCGTCCTCGCCCGTGTAGCCGGTGCGGCAGACGATGACGCCGTCCAGACGCAGCTGGATTCCATTGCGCGGGGGCAGGCCGTCCAGCAGCTCCGACGCACGGGGGCCCTGCACGGCGAGGCCGGCGTAGTCGCTGCTGGCATTTCTGAGCACCACGTCCGCAGGCAGGTGCGCCTGCATCCAGGCGACGTCCTCGTCGATCATGGAGGCATTGATCACCAGAACAAAGTCCGCCGGTCCCGTGCGGTAGGCGATGAGGTCGTCGATCACTCCGCCTTCTTCATTCAGCATGAGCGTGTACTGCCCCTGTCCGGGCTCCAGTTTGCTCACGTTGTTCGTCAGCAGGCCGTTCAGCCACGCCTCGGCCCCGGCTCCGGTCACGAAGACCTGGCCCATGTGGGAAATGTCGAACACGCCCACTCCCTTTCTCACAGCCTCGTGCTCCGCAGTGATACCGCTGTACTGCACAGGCATGTACCAGCCGGCAAAGGGGACCATCCGCGCCTGCAATCGCAGGTGCGCGGCTTCGAGGGGAGTGTGTTTCAAATCTGTCATACAGGATGGAAAGTTGGCACCGTGGGTGCGGTTCGGGCGTTTGTCAATTTGCACCCGCCGTTTCCCTGCCACAGGATAGCAGACTGTCTGCCATGTCATTTATTAACGCTCTAGAACCCAAATTCGGACGCTTCGCCATCCCCGGTCTCTTGAAGATCTGGGCTGCACTACAGCTGGTCTGTTTCATCCTTGCCAAATTCTTCCCCGACTACATCGAGGTCTTGATTTTGTCTCCGGACAGGGTGATGCGCGGCGAGGTGTGGCGTCTGGTCAGTTTCCTTTTCATTCCGCAGACCTCCAGCTACATCTGGATCGTGTTTGCGGTGATGCTCCAGTTCTGGATGAGCGACATCATGGAGCGTGCATGGGGGGTGTTCCGGCTGAACTGCTACGTTTTTCTCGGAGCATTTCTGCTCGTGGTCGCTTCCATGGCGGGGTGGTGGTTCAGTCCATTGAGGGAGGCGTTTCCCGGGCTCGAGCGGCTGGTGGCCGGGCTTGGCTCAGGCACTGGCATGGAGTCCACACTCCTGTATATGAGCGTTTTCATGGCATTGGCGACCATCGATCCGGATTACGAGATCAGAATATACGGGATCATTCCGGTCAAAATGAAATACTTGGGGCTCATTAATGCCGGCTACCTGATTTACTGGTTCGTCGACCAGGCTGCGCTGCGCTGGCAGGTCGTGGCGGTATTGATCCCGTTTTGCCTCTTCTGCCTGCCGGGTTTCATCGCCTACCTGCGGCATCGGGGGAAGGTGGTCGTGCGCCGGCAGAAGTTCGAGTCTGCGAAATCTGACCCGGGTGAGGCCTTTCACACCTGCCATGCCTGCGGGAAGACGGACGCCACGGATCCGCAGGCCGAGTTCCGCGTGGCCGCCGACGGGGAGGAATACTGCTCGGCGTGCCAGCCACAGTGACCGCCAAACACCCAACATCCACCGCCCTCCATGCCCCTTGGCCCCACACCACGAAAAATCCGGCGCCGCCCGGAATATAAAACCATCGCGACGGGATGCGTCCGCCTCTTCATCCTGCCCCACATGATCGCGGGGGCCGGGTTTCTGGTGGTGTTTTTGCTGAAGGTGGTGCTCGGGCTGGCCGGCCCGCGAGTCGAGGGACGGGTGGAGGAGAAATTCACCACGCGCGGCTCCAAGGGAAGCACCTCCCATCACGTGAGGTTTTCGTTTGTCACTGACGGCGGGCTGGTTGTGGGGAAGTCTCAAATCAGCGCGGCGAACTATTCCGCCCTGCCTGAGCATGGCAGCCTGCCCGTCGTTTACCTGCCCGTGCTGCCCCAATACACGGCGGACTACATGCCTGAGGGGGATCGTTTTCCGGCGAACACGTGGGCCATTGGCGGGTTCGGGCTGTTCTGGAACGGCCTGTTGAGCGTCTTCGTTTACCTGCTCTACATCGCACCCTGGCGGAGGAAATGGCTCGTCAAAAACGGGGAGGAGACCACGGGCAGGGTCGTCTCAAAAGGCACGCGCCGCGGATCAAAGGGCGGCACCTTTTACGACGTCCACTACAGCTATCTGGTAATGGGGCAGTCCTTTCAGGGCAAGGAGTCCGTGCCCAAGTCCGTCTATGAAGCCACCACGGAAGGGGGACCGGTCGACGTGGTGTTTGATCCGGCAAAGCCGAAGCGCTCCGTGGCCGTCACCCTCAGCGAGTGGGAGGTGGTCATAATGAATGGCCGCGAAAATCCTCTTCTGTGACCTGCTGCGCGGATGCGTCGCCGCCCTTCCTCTTGCCTTTTCCTGTGGCGGGGCAAGGGTCCGGCCATGTTTGATGCCGCCTCCGCCTACCAAAACCTGCGCCAGCGCTTCCGTGAAGTGTCCTGGCTGAAATCCTCCTCCGCCATTCTTGGCTGGGATCAGGAGACTTACATGCCGTCCGGAGCCTCGGATTTCCGGGCGGACCAGCTTTCATTTCTCGATGGCCAGGCGCACCGGCTGGGGACTGCGCCCGAGATTGGCGGCTGGATCAAAGCGTGTGAGGATCATGAGTTTCCCGATGGCAGCGTGGAACTGACCAACGTGAAAGGGTGGCGGCGCAACTACGACCGCGAGGTGAAGCTGCCGACGGACTTCGTCGAGGAGCTGACCCGCGCCACCTCCACCGGCACCCACCTCTGGGCCGAGGCGAGAAAAAAGTCGGACTTTGCCCTGTTTCAACCTCATCTGGAAAAGTTGATGGAACTGCAGCGCCGCAAGGCGGACTACTGGGGCTGGCAGGCGTGCCGGTATGATGCGCTGCTGGACGCCTACGAGCCCGGCGCCCGGTCGGCGGAAATCAGCGCGCTCTTTGATGAAGTGGGGCCCCAGATTTCCGCCCTCGTCGGTCCGGCCACGGAAAAGTCCCGCCAGACTCCGGAGGACCTGCTGAAGGGGCACTACCCGGTGGCTGCGCAGCAGGCGTTCAACCGCGAAGTGGCGGAGGCGTTTGGCTTCGACTTCGGTGCGGGTCGGATCGACGCCACGAATCACCCCTTCTGCACCAGTCTGGGGCCGAAGGACATCCGGCTGACCACGCGCTACGATGAAGCGGACTTCCTCTCCTCCCTCTACGGCGTTCTGCACGAGTGCGGTCACGGGCTTTACGAGCAGGGCCTGAGCGCGGAGGAATGGCTGCTGCCTGCGGGCGAGGCCGTTTCCCTGGGCATCCACGAGAGCCAGTCCCGCCTGTGGGAGAACCACGTGGGTGGCAGCACCGCCTTCTGGGAGCACTGGATGCCGCGGGCGGTTCACCATTTTCCCCACCTGGCCGGGCTGAAACCCGAAGACATGGCTGCCGCCGCGCGCCGCGTCTCGCCGAGCTTCATTCGCGTGGAGGCGGACGAGGTGACGTACGACCTGCACATCATCCTGCGCTTCACCCTGGAGCGGCGGATCATCAATGGCGAACTGGCCGTGAAGGACATTCCTGCGGCGTGGAACGAACTTTTCGAAAAGCTCCTCGGCCTGAAGGTACCCGACGCCGCGCGCGGCTGCCTCCAGGACATCCACTGGAGCTGCGGGCTGGTCGGCTACTTCGCCACCTACACGCTGGGAAATCTGAACGCCTCCCAGCTCATGCACCGCGCCCGGCAGGATGACGCGGGCCTGGACGCCGCCCTGGCTGCCGGGAACTACGCCCCGCTCCTCTCCTGGCTGCGGGAAAAGGTCCATCGCCACGGCCAGCGGTATCTGCCTCAGGACCTCATGCGCCACGCCACCGGTCATGCCACACAGGCCTCCCACCACCTGGCCCACCTGCGCTCAAAATACCTCTGAACGGAAAAATCAGCTGAATCGCCCTGGCATGACAAGTTGCTGGAAATTTCCGCGTACCTTGTCCAAGGTGAAGACGAATTTCCCTCCCTCCACCGCTTCCCTCCCGTTCCCACCATGAATGCGCTTCCTTCATTTCTTTCAGGCTTGACTACGCTGGTCGTCCTTGTTTTTTCATCAACAAGTTGCGAGGCCCAGCTGGCGTCGGTCTCACCAGGTTCCGGCGCCGGATCGGCTGCCGGGCGCACCTCCTCTGCGGCTGCAGCGCAGCCCGGCGGCAGGCTGGTCAATGGCGTCGCCGCCCGCGTGAATGACCGCGTCATCACCCACAACGAGGTCGACCAGGCCATGAAATTTGGCCGCATGATGATCCTCCAGGGCGCCACTGAGGCAGGCTCGAAACAGGAGAAGCTCAAGGAACTGCGTGAAAAGACTCTCGACGATCTCATCGACCGGGAGCTGATCCTCGACGAGGCCGCCCAGAAGGGGGCAAAGCTGAAACCCAGCTACATCGACGAGGACATCCAGCGCATTGTGCGGGAGAAATTCGAGGGTGACCGGATGAAAATGATGACCGCGCTGGCCCAGACCGGGTTGACCCTGCCGAAATACAAGGAGCTGCATGAGAAGGACCTGATCGTCCAGATCATGACCTCCCAGTATGCGCGGAATGTCCCGTTCCCCAGCCCTGACGAGCGGGCGGCCTACATTCGCGAGCACGCCGCACAGTTTCGTGAGGGGGACTTCATCAAGCTGCGCACCCTGGCCATCCCGCGAGTGAGCGCCGCGAACGTCGCCACCAAGCAGAAAGCGCTGGCCGAGGACATCCGCCGCCAGCTCGCCGACGGTGGAGACTTCGCCAGCCTGGCCCGTTCCTATTCTCAGGATTCCTTCGCCAGCAAGGGCGGAGACTGGGGCTGGATCTCCCCGAAGGCCCTGGCGGACGAGCTGGCCGGGCCCGCCTTTTCCCTGCCCGCCGGGCAGATCAGCAAGGTGCTGGAATTCCGCGGCATGTATTACATTCTCTACGTTGAGGACAAGAAGCTCGGCGAGATCAAGAAGGGCAAGGAGGTCGATGAAATGGTCGAGCGCCTGATCCTTCAGGCTGAGCGCAAAAAGGCTCGTGACGAGTGGGTGGCCAAGCTGAAGAAGAAGGCTACCATTCAGATTTTCTAAGCGGCGGCGCCGGCCGGAGAGCCCTCGCGTGCACTTAGCCGACTGGTCAGGTGTGCGGCGGGGGATCGGGCGCGTGAGGCCCGGGCAGCCCACTGGGCTGTCCGCGCTCGCCGGGGTTGGGTGGCGTGTGTCGATTTCGTCACAGAATGCGGCTTTAGTTTGTAGGAAATGTAACGGAAACGTCACATTCCACCGCCCCGAACGACCCCAACACATGATCTCACTCCAAAAAATCTTCGGCAAAGACGACAAATTCTTCGCGCTCCTCGAGGCTTCGGCTGATGAGGGGCGCACTTGCATTCAGGCTCTCACGAAGATTCTGGCCACGCCCAGCCAGGCGGCGAGTCTGGCGGAGTTCAACAAGTCGAAGGAAAACGACAAGAAGATCACTACCAGGATCAACGAGGCTCTGGTCAACACCTTCGTGACGCAGCTGGAGCGGGAGGACATCGAGGTGCTGAGCGACGCCCTCTACAAGATACCCAAAACGGTGGAGAAATTTGCCGAGCGCTTTGTGATCAGCTCGAACCTGATCCGGGACGTGGATTTTTCCCGGCACATCGCCCTGCTGAGTGCGGCGACGGAGAAGGTGGTGGCCCTGGTCGCCATGCTGCGCACGCTGGGTGCCGGGCAGCTGGCGCAGGCGAAGGAACTCAACGGCCAGCTGCAGCAGATCGAGGGGGATGCGGACAAGCTGGTTCTGGAAATCCTCGCCGACCTCTACAGCGGGAAGCACGACGTGATCCGCGTCCTCGCCCTGCGGGATCTGTACGACCTGCTGGAAAAGATCGTGGACCGCTGCCGGGATGCCGGAAACGTCGTCCTCCACATCGTGATGAAGAACTCCTGAGGAGGTCCAGCCAACATGTTTTCCCTACAACGACTGCTGGGCCGGCCGAACCAGTTCTTTGGCCTGCTCGAACAAAGCGCCCAGGCGTCCTGCGACGCCGCCGGCGCGCTCCACACCCTGGTCTCCACGCCCACTGCGGCCCCGAAGCTGGATGATTTCATCGCCGCCCGCCGGCGCGAAAAGGCGCTGGCCCTCGAGCTGGAAGAAATGCTGACCCGCATTTTTGTCACGCCTCTGGAGCGCGAGGACATCGAGTCGCTCAGCGACCGGCTCTACCGCATTCCGAAGACGATCGAAAAGTTCGCCGAACGCTACGAGCTGACCTGGTCAAAGATCAAGGATGTCGATTTCGCGTCCGCCGCAGCGATGCTGAAAAATGCCACCGAGCTGGTGCGCGAAATGATCAGCGGGCTGAAGGCCTACAGCGAACTGTCTGAACTCAAATCCATCGACGCCAGGCTGGACCAGATCGAGGCCAACGCCTCGGATCTGATTCTGGAATCCGTGCGGCGGCTGTACGCCTCCGGCGACGACGAGCTGAAAGTCATCATTGCCAAGGACCTCTACGACATCCTCGCCGAAGCGATCGAGCGCTGCTCGGACATCGGCAGCGTGCTCGCCCACGTCGTGCTCAAGAACACCTAAGCCCCTTTTCTGATCCTGCCATGGAACTCTTTCTCGTCATTCTGGTCATCGTCATCGCGCTGGCCTTCACCTACACCAACGGCTTTCACGACACGGCGAACGCCATCGCCACCGTTGTGGGCACGAAGGTGCTCACCCCGCGCCAGGCCATCATGCTCGCAGCGGTGACGAACCTCTTCGGCGCCTTCTTCGGACTGGCTGTGGCGAAGACCATTTCCTCCGGCCTTGTGGAGCAGAGCTTCATCACCCAGCCGGTGCTCATCTGCACGCTGCTGTCGGCCATTTTCTGGAACCTGCTGACCTGGTGGTTCGGCATGCCGTCCAGCTCCAGCCATGCGCTCATCGGCAGCCTCGTGGGTGCAGCGCTCGCCGCGGCCGTGTGCACGAGCGCGGTGAAGCCGCTCGTCGACAAGCAGGGCAAATCCCTCACCGCCTGGGAGGCCGCTGTGAAATGGAATGAAACCAAGCCCAAGCCGAAGATCAAAAAGGAGGACCCGTCCGCCGAGGTGCTGGCGGTGCTTGGCGAGGGCATTCACCAGCCTGGCACCCACATCCTCAAAGTGGGGGCGGACCAGAAAAAGGTGGTCGTCGTTTGTTTTGACGACACGGCCAAGGTCATCGTGGAAACGCCCGGCGAGGAAAAAGTGGGCCTGCTGAACAAGGTGGTCATCCCTATGGTGGCCTCCCCGCTCATTGGTTTTGCGGCGGGCTTTGTCGTCATGGGCCTGCTCTACGTGCTGGTCCGCTCGTGGCGGCCGGTTTTTGTGAACCGGCTCTTTGGCAAGCTGCAGCTGGCCTCCAGCGCTTACATGGGCTTCAGCCATGGCATGAACGATGCGACGAAGTGCATGGGCATCATTACCCTCGCGCTGGTGGGCGGCGCGGCAAGCGGGGCCTTCCACGACCTGCCCGGCTGGCTTTCCTTCCTGAATGTCCATGCCGGTGCGGATCCGCTGAAGCTCAGCTTGGGCGACAACATTGAGCGCTATCTGCTCCCGCAGTTCTGCCATTTCGGCTACATGCCCGACCCCATCGACCCGACCAAGCAGGGCATCCCGGACTGGGTGGTTGTGACGTCCGCGCTCGTCATGGCGGCGGGTACGGCGGCCGGCGGCTGGCGGATCATCAAGACTCTCGGCCACAAGATGGTCAAACTGCAGCCGATTCACGGCTTTGCGGCGGAGACCACGGCTGCGTCAGTGCTTGCTGTCGCCGGTCACTACGGCATGCCGGTTTCCACGACGCACGCCATCACCACGTCCATCATGGGCGTGGGCTGCGCGAAGCGGTTCAGCGCGCTCAAGCTGAAAGTCATCGAGCGCATCCTGTGGGCGTGGATCATGACCCTGCCCGCGACGGGCGGCGTCGCCTTCGCCCTGGTCTGGATTTGCGCGAAGATGGGCGTGATCAAGTTTGGGTGATTGGCCGGTCTTCAGTCCCCGGTGGAGCAGCGTTCCAGGGAGAACGCCAGCTCCAGCCCGCGGGGGACGCGGTTGTTCAGAGAAACGGTGCCGCGGCACGCTTCGGTGGCGCTTTTCACGATGGCCAGCCCGAGCCCGGCACCGCCGGTTTCCCGCACGCGGGAGTCGTCCGGGCGGAAGAAGGGATCGAAGAGCCTGGTGAGGAGGGCCGGTTCCACGCCCGGTCCCTGGTCGGCCAGCGTGAGCATGATCCTGTCCCCCCCGGCCCGTGAGGTGAGGGAAATCGGGCCGGCATCCCCTGCGTAGCGCAGGGCATTGCGGAGGCCGTTCGCGACCGCCCTGTCGAGCAGTCCGGCGTCTGCGAGCACGACATGGTCGGGCGGTATCTCCTGCACGACGGTGGTGCCGGGTTTTTCCGCCGTCTCCCGCGCCACCACGGCGGCCACCAGCGGGGCAAGCGCGACGGGCTGCAGGCTGACCGCTGCGCCGCCGAGCCCCGCCTTGCTGAAGGAAAGCAGATCGTGAAGCAGGCCGGTCATCTGGCGGGTTTCGTCGAGCGCCTTGTCGATGTAGCGCTGGTCCTCCGCCGCTGCGCGGTGCTCCAGGATGCTGAGGGCCACCTCCAGCCGGGCGAGAGGGGAGAGAAGCTCGTGCGCCGTGTCTCCGAGGAAGCGTTTTTGTCCGGCGACGAAGCTGTCCAGCTGAGTGGCCATGTGCTGGTGGGCGCGGTTCAGGCGGCCGAGTTCATCCTGGCGCGGCGTGTCGGGCGGCGGTTCGAATGTCCCCTCTGCGATGGCCTCGGCCGAGCGTGTCAGCCGGGCCAGGCTGCGCGTGAGACTGGTGACAAAGGGCAGCCAGAAGAGAAGCGAGAGCGCGAGCAGAGCCCCGCCCAGCATGAGCCACGGGACGTAGTCAAAAAACAGACCGCCTCCGCGAATGGAGTCCGAGGCGAGCACGAGCGTGACCGGCTTGAACCCGCCTGGCACCCGGCGGTCCGCCCCGGGCCAGCCCAGCCGCACCGCCGCCCAGTAGGTGCGGGGCTCGCGGGAGACGAGCATGAATTTCTGCAGCATCCTCGGCACGGGAGGGGCGGGCTGAACCACCGGAACCGGGCCGGTGAACTGGTCTGGCGGCCTGGCTGGCGGCGGAAGCACCGGCCTCGGCTCGCGCTCTCCGCCAGGAGGGCGGAAGCCTGGTTCCCCGGGAGGCGGATCGAGGCCAAAGGAGGGCCGGTCCACGCGCTGCGGGAGGCCGGGCATGCGGTCCTTCACCGCTTCGAAAACCAGCGGCGGCAGAGTCTTGAAATCCCCGGCCACGAAATCCGCAGACTGGCTGCTGGTGCGGAAAAGAGCGGCCCGCACTCCGCGTTCGCGCCAGGCGGCGCAGGTGCTTTCCAGCGCGGCTTCGTATTTCTCCGGCGTGGTCTCGCCCAGCGCCGCCAGAGTGACCTGGCCGAGCGTCTCCAGCCGGTCCCCGGCCGGGCCGGCCAGCAGGGAGTTCAGCCCGGCCCCGAATTGCGCCCTCAGGAAAAGGGTGACGGCCACGCCCAGAACCAGGAGGTTCAGGAACAGCCAGGCGAGGATTTTCCAGCGCAGGGAAAGGCGGGCGATCATGTGTGGGGCGAGTCGGGATCGGTGAGCATGTACCCGGCGGAGCGCACGGTGCGGATGAAACGCGGCGTCTTGGGATCGTCGCCCAGCTTCCGCCGCAGGGTGGAGATGAGCACGTCGATGGACCGGTCAAAAACCTCCCAATCCCGCTCGCGGATCTCCTCCAGCAGGGCATCCCGCGTCTTCACCCGGCCCTTCGCCTTCGCCAGGGAAACCAGGAGGTCAAACTCGCCCGGGGTCAGCTGCAGCGGGCGTCCGTTGCGGTCCGCCGTGCGCGAGGCCGGGTGGATGCGCAGCTCGGCCACGATGATTTCCGGCTCCTTCCTCGCCTCCTCCTCCCGCTGCGGCAGCGCCGCCCGCCGCGTGATGGCCCGCAGCCGCGCCAGCAGCGCCCGCGTGGACGAGCCCTTCGGCAGGTAGTCGTCCGCGCCGATCTCGAGGCCGATGATCTGGTCCATCTCCGCCCCGCGCGCCGTGAGCATGAGCACCGGCACATCGCTGGCCCGCCGGATGAGCTTCAGCACCTCGAACCCGTCCATGACCGGCAGCATCACATCCAGGATGACCGCATGCCACGCATCCCCAAGCGCCGCATCCGCCCCGGCCCGCCCGGTGTGCGCCATGCTCACCGCGTAGCCGAACGGCTCCAGATAGTCGCGGATCAGCCCGCAGAATTCCCGGTCGTCATCGATGATGAGGACGCGGGGGCGCGACTCGTCTGGGGAGTGTGGTTCTGGCATGGCTGGCGGTGGATTCGGGAGAAAACTAAGCGATTCCTCACGCCGGGGCAGGCACCATTACCGGATCTTTACAAATCTGCCGCTCTGCGGCTGGGTTTCTTCTGCCAGGCCTTTGCCGGAATCCTCCTGGTTTTGCCCCTGGCAACTTTGGGGCAACCGCGGACACGCCGTGATTCGCTATCCCACCGCGTGCAGCAGCGGGCGCGTCAGTTCAGAGAGGCGGGTGCGCTGGCGGCCGGATTCGTCGAAATTTTCCGGCTTGAGCCAGCCGGCGATGGCGGAGCGGAGGGCGGGCCACTCGGCGTCGATGATGGCGTACCAGGCGGAGTCGCGGTTGCGGCCGCGGCGGACGGTGGCCTGGCGGAAGGTGCCCTCGTAGGAGTAGCCGATGCGCAGGGCGGCGGTGCGGGAGGGGGCGTTGAGGGAGTCGCATTTCCACTCGCAGCGGCGGTAGCCGAGGGAAAAGCCGTGCTCGATCATGAGAAAGAGGGCCTCGGTGGCGGCGGGGGTGCGCTGGAGGAGAGGGGAGAAATTCAGGTGGCCGATTTCCAGAGATCCATCCGACGGCTGGAGGCGCAGCCACGCGCAGACGCCGACGGCAAGGCTGGTGCGGGTGTCGATGATGGCGAAGAAAAGCGGGTCGCCCGATTTTTCCACGGAGGCGACCCAGGCGCTGTAGGCGTCCAGGGTTTCGTGGGGGCCGGCGGGCAGGTAGGTCCAGTTGCTGCCCTCGGTGTCGAGTGAATTGGCCTCGTGCAGCCCGGCCGCATGGCGCGCGGCGTTCAGGGGTTCCAGCCGGCACCAGCGCCCGGTCAGCGGGGCGTGCTCCGGCAGGGGCGGCGGGGACCAGTCGGGCACGAGGGGACCCAGGGGCTGGCCGAGAGAGTTGAGTTCAGGAGTCATTTTCCGAGACGGCGGCGGAGGATGGAGGCGAAGGCGGCGGCTTCCGGCACTTTCAGGGCCATGCAGGAGCCAAAGTAGGCGGCTCCACCCAGGGCGATGGTGCCAAAGACGAGAAGCATTTTCATGGGGAAGCGGTGGTCCGTCCAGTGCGGCATGAAGGCGTGGCTGGAGGCCCAGCACACGGCACCCAGCGCGGCCACGGCCACGGCCAGTTTGCCCAGAGTGGCGAGGAGCCTTCCGTCTTCCAGTCCGGCGGCGTACTTCCGCATGGCGAAGTAGAGGATGATGAAATTGATGCACAGCCCGATGCCCGTGCCCCACGCGAGGGCGGTATGGCCGAGGTGAAGGATGAAGACGGTGGTGTAATTGAGCACCAGATTGACGACGATGGAGACGATGCTGACGAACATCGGGAGGAAGCGCTTGTCGATGGCGTAAAAGGCGGGCTGGACGATCTTGATGCCGGAGTAAAAGACGAGGCCGAAGGCGAACGCCTGAAGAGCGGCGGCGGTGGCCAGGGTGTCCGCTGCGTGGAAGCGGCCGCCTTCATAAATGAGCGAGACGATGGGATAGGCGAGCACTGCCAGCCCGATGGCGCTGGGCAGAGCGAGGAAGATGACCTGGCGCAGTCCGCTGGCGAGGATGCCGCGGAACTCGGCATTGATGCCATTCGTCGCCGCGCGGGCGAGCGCGGGCAGGGTGACGGTGGCGGTGGCCACGCCGAAAAGGCCGAGCGGGAGCTGCATGAGGCGCTGGGCATTTCCCAGCCAGAGGGCGGCCTGCTCGTGGCCCGGCGTGTAGCTGGCGAAGATGGTGTTCAGGAAGACGTTCACCTGCGTGCCACCCGCCGCGATGAGCGACGGCCACATCAGCCGGAGCACTTCCTTCACGCCAGGATCATTCCACTGAAAGTCTGGCCGGAAACGGAAGCCGACCTTTCGCAGGGAGGGCAGTTGCACCACCAGCTGGCAGAGCCCGCCGATGAGCGTCCCTGCTGCGAAACAGACCAGGCCTTTTTCCGAAAGGTGCATGGGGAAGCCGGGATCAAACCACCACGCCAGCCCGAGCCCGCCGCAGATGGAGCCGAGATTAAAAAACGCGGAGGCGACCGACGGGACGAAGAAGATGCGTTTGGCATTGAGCATGCCCATGACCAGTGCGGTCAGGGAAACGATGGCGATGAAGGGGTACATCACCTGGGCCAGATTCGTGGCGATCCGGTAGTTCTCCAGGTTGGGCGTGCCGTCCTCCAGCTTCCACCCGGGGTTCAGCCAGCGGATGATGAAGGGCGCGAGGAGAATGCCGGCGATGGAGAGCCCGGTCATGAAAACGGCGGACAGGGTGGCCATCTTCCGCCCGAGCTGCCAGGCAGCCTCGTCGCCTTCCGTTTTGATTTTTTTCGAAAAGGTCGTGACAAAGGCCGTGGAGAGCGCGCCCTCGGCAAAGAGGTCGCGCAGCATGTTGGGCGTGCGGAAGGCGACGATGAAAAGCCCGCCCCAGCTGCTGCCGAAAAGGTTTCCGAGCAGGCGGTCCCGCACCAGCCCGAGCAGGCGGCTGCACAGGATGGCGATGGAGACGACTCCGGTGGACTTCGCCTGCGAGGCGGCCGCACTGGTGGCGGCAGGCGGTTGATTGGTGGCTTCTGTGGACATGATGGCGGAAAACAAGAGAGGGCAGACGTGCGCGTCTGCCCTCTCGGTTTGGCTACTATAACTGCCAGAATCCCCCTGGCAAGCCGTCTACGGTCCGGGAGGGGGGGAATCTTTCACCCGGTGACGTGCGCCGGAATTTGTGGTATCGGGTGACCGGGTCAATTTTCCAGCTTCCCTCCAGTAAAAACATGATTTCCAAATTGCCACGGTGGGTTTGGGGCGGTGCGTGGGCGCTCTCCTTCGTCGGCGGGAGCGTCAATGTCATTGGCCTGCTCGGATTCGAGCACCAGGCGGTCACCCATCTCACGGGCACGACTTCCATGCTGGCGGCGGCACTTGCCTCTCTGGACGGCAGGGCGGCGCTGCATTTTGCGGCCGTCATCGGTTCGTTCGTCGCGGGCACGGTCCTGAGTGGGTTCATCATCCAGGACAGCACCCTCCAGCTGGGTAGGCGCTACGGCGCAGCCCTTTTTCTCGAGTCGGTGCTGCTTTGTGCCGCGGTTCCGATGCTCAACTCAAGCAGCATTTACGGCATTTACTGCGCTTCCGGCGCCTGCGGCCTGCAAAACGCGATGATGAGCACCTACAGCGGCGCCGTCATCCGTACCACCCACGTTTCAGGGATGTTCACTGATCTCGGGATTTTCCTTGGCCATGCCCTGCGCGGTCTTCCCGTCGACTCCCGCCGGCTCCGCCTCTGCTTTCTCGTGATTTCCGGGTTTCTCTGCGGCGGGGTGGCGGGGGCTGCGGCCTTCCATCAGCTGGGCAATGGGGCGCTCTACATTCCCGCCGCGCTCACTGCGGCGGCAGCGCTTGGCTACGGGATGGTTCTGCTGTCGCCGGCGCGGGAGGCGCAGTGAGTAGTCCGCCGCCGCAGATTCCAAACAAAAGGGCCGCCGGCTCGAGAGCCGGCGGCCGATGAGGGAACAGAGGAGAGGTCGACCTTACTTTGCCGTGGGAAGGATGACAGAGTCGATCACGTGAATGACGCCGTTGGTTCCAGCGATGTCGGTCTTTACGACTTTGGCCTTGTCGATGGTAACTCCACCTTCCGTGGCGATGGTGGCTTCAGCACCATTCACGGTCTTCACTTTGCCGGCCTTCACATCGGCGGCCATGACCTTGCCTGCGACGACGTGGTAGGTCAGAATACCGGCCAGCTTCGCCTTGTTTTCAGGTTTGAGGAGATCTTCCACAGTGCCGGCGGGCAGTTTGGCAAACGCCGCGTTGGTGGGGGCGAAGATGGTGAACGGGCCTTTACCGCTCAGGGTTTCAGCCAGCCCGGCTGCTTTCACTGCGGCGACCAGTGTGGAGAAGTCCTTGTTGCCGGCGGCTATTTCCACAACGTTCTGTGTGGGGGCTTCGGCGCGAAGTGCGACTGGTGACAACATCAGGCCAAGTGCAAGGAGGGAAGTACTGAGGAATTTCATACGGCAATTATTTATGGGTTGTTTGTTGTGGCTTCGCGCAGATTTGAACAAATCAAGTCTGCGGCCGGCAGGAGTTGGTACGCCGCGAACTCACGCCCCGGTTGCCTCATGTTTCATTTTTTTTGGTGCCGGTGAATTTCGCGCAGTGAGGAATTGACCGTGAGCGCCGCTTCACAGAGGTCTGCGCCAGCTTGCGTCCAGAGGCGCCCGGTGATATGGACCGGAGTGTCGAATGCCGCCCCGGCAGCCGCCGGCCCTCCAAAACTGCTTCCTCGAATGGAAACTCTCCCCGATCCCTTCCGTCAGCCCCGTCAAGAGTCCGGAATCCTGGAATGCGAATTCCAGGGCGAGCTGCTGCCCATGATTCTGCGCCACGAGGATGTGCGCCGGGCTGCCAGGGACTGGAAAACCTTCAGTTCGGATGCCCCCTTTCGCGTGCCCATTCCCTCCGAGGAGGACGCTCGCACGATGCGGCAGCTGCCCATTGAGACGGACCCGCCGGACCACACGGACTTCAGGAAAATCGTGGAGCCGTTTTTCCAACGGCCGAAACTGCCCGCCGTGGTGGCGCAGGTGGAGGCGCTCATCGACGGGCTCCTGACCGAGGCACTGGGGCGGGAATCGATCGAGGTGGTGCGGGAGTTCGCGCTGCCGCTCCAGTCACGCGCGCTGACGTACCTGCTGGACGTCCCCGAGACCGAGGCGGAAACGTGGATCGGGTGGGGCGTGCACGTTTTCAAGGACGGCGGAAACAAGGAGCTGAAGGGCGCGGCGCTGGAGCGCTACCTTACCGGGCAGTTTGACCGGGCGGAGGCGGAGCCGGGGGCGGATTTCTTCAGCGCGCTCAGCCAGGCGACCTTTCGCGGGCGGCCTCTCACGCGGGAGGAGATGATGGGGTTTGCCAATCTGGCTTTCGCCGGGGGGCGCGACACCGTCATTTACTCTGTATCTTCCGTGCTCGCCTACCTCGGGCGAAATCCGGAGGCGCTGGAGTACTTGCGCGAGGATCCGTCGCGCATCGTGCACGCCGGGGAGGAATTTTTCCGCGTCTTCATGCCGCTCACGCACATCGGCCGCGTGTGTCCCGTGGAGACGGATTTGCACGGCGTGACGGTGAAACCCGGAGGCCGAGTCTCGCTCTGCTGGGCCTCGGCGAACCGTGACGAGGCCGCGTTCCCTGCGCCGGATGAAATCCGGCTCGACCGCAAGCCAAACCCGCACCTTTCCTTCGGCTTCGGCGCTCACCTGTGCCTCGGCGCCGCCCACGCCCGGCTGCTGGTGCGCACGCTCCTGCTGAAGTGCACGCAGCGTGTGGGCCGCATCACCGTTCTGGCGGCTGAGGAGCATGTGGAAAAGGAATCCGGTTACAATCGCGTGTCCGGGTATGATTCGCTGACGGTCTCCCTGACGCCGCAGTGAGCCTCGCCGAACGGGCCTACTACGGAGCCTCCGCGAGGATGTCCCGGAACCAGTATTGGAGAAACATCGCCAGCAAGACGGCCGGAAAGCACGCGAAGGCGACGAGGTTCGTTCTTTCCAGCCAGCGAAAGCGCGCCCGGCCGAGGCAGAAGAAGCGGCAGCCGAGGAGGGCGGTGGCGCAGGCCAGTTTCCACGCCCAGAGCCAGGCTGGCAGGCGGGCGTGGGTGGGGGCTTCGAGGAAGTCCGAGACTCCGAAGAGAACAAAGATGACCGACGCGACCAGGATGATGCTTCTCTTTTCCGGAGGGCAGCGGCGGAAGCGGAACGGCAGTGCGAGGGCGATCACCACCCAGGCGGGGCATTCGAAATAATTGAACGCCTCGTAGGCAGACGGGAACGAGAGGTTTTCGAACACGTCACCCTGCCTCCGGTGTGGGGCTGAGTGCGGCCTCCAGTGCGCGGCGGAATGGGCTGGGCATCGGCAGGGCTTCGATTTCCGCGAGGGTGAACCAGCGCTCGCCGTCTTGGAGCACCACTGTCTGCGCTGGCTCGAAAAGGGTGAGGGTCACGCGGTGCTTGGTGATGGCGTATTTTCCCCGCCAGACTTCGCGGCCTGCCGGGCGTCCGTGCAGCGGGGGCAGCTGCCACATGCCGAGGCGGCGTGTGCCGGTGGTGGCGCTGAGGAGGAGCCTGCCATTCTGGCGGGCCAGGAGAACGTCCTCTGTTACCAGCACGGGTCCGGCTTTCGGTTTTTTCCGGGGTAGTTCCTCCGCGCGGGTCGTGGTGCAGTGGGCCTTTACCGGGCAGAGCAGGCAGGCTGGCCGCCCGGTGGTGCAGACGCGCTGGCCCAGTTCCATGAGTGCTGAGTTGTAGCGGCGGGCGTCCCTCTGCGGCAGCAGGGCCTCCGCCCAGGACCAGAGCTGTCGGATGGCGGCCGGGCTGTCGATTTCCGCGTCAAAATCAAAAAGCCTGGCGAAGACGCGGGCGACGTTTCCATCCACCAGCGGGGCCGGGTCATCGTAGGCGAAGGAGGCGACGGCCCCGGCTGTGTAGCGGCCCACGCCAGGCAGGGCGAGGATGTCCTCCAGCCGCCGCGGAAAGACGCCGCCGTGCTCCGCGACGATGATGCGGGCTGCCTTCTGCAGGTTGCGCGCCCGGTTGTAGTAGCCGAGGCCCTCCCAGAGCTTGAGGAGGGATTCTTCGCCGGCGGAGGCAAGCGTCTGAACGTCGGGAAAGGCGTCCATCCACCGCTCAAAGTAGCGCCGCTCCCGCACCATGGCGATGGTGGTCTGCTGGAGCATCAGCTCCGAGACCAGGACGGCGTACGGGTCTGTCGTGCGTCGCCAGGGGTGGTCGCGCCCTTCTGCGGCGAACCACTCCACCAGCGCGCCCTGGAACGCAGCCGGAGCCTGGAGCGCCGTCCTCACGGGATCTCCATGGTTTCGAGTCCGGGCGGCCCGGGCGGCCATGCCGGATTCAGCGCTTCGAGGGCGTTCCGGACAATGGTGGCCACCACGACGTTGCGCGCCCACTTTTTGTTCGCCGGGATCACGTACCAGGGCGCGTGTGGCGTGGAGGTTTTTTCGAGAGCCTCCTCGTAGGCGCGAATGAACTCAGTCCACCGCTCCCGGTCCTGGAAGTCCGAGGCCGCCAGCTTCCAGTTTTTCTCCGGATTTTTCAGGCGGGAGGTGAGCCGGTTCTTCTGCTCCTCCGGGCTGATGTGGAGGAAGAATTTCAGGATCGTGGTGCCTTCGTCAGCCAGGAGCTTCTCAAAGGCATTTATGTGGGCGAACCGTTTCTCCCAGACGGTCTTCGGGGCGAGGTTTCTGACGCGCACGGCGATGACGTCCTCGTAGTGGCTGCGGTTGAAAACGGAGATCATGCCCCGCCCGGGCACGCGCTTGTGGACGCGCCAGAGAAAATCCCTGTCGAGTTCCTCCTGCGTCGGGCCCTTGAAGGCCGTAACCTCCAGCCCCAGCGGGTCGATGCCGTAAAAAACATTGCGCACCGTGCCGTCCTTCCCGCCGGTGTCCATGGCCTGAACGATGATGAGGACCTTTTGCTTTCGCTCGGCGAAGAGTCGGGTCTGCAGTTCGCGCAGCTTGACCCGGATGTACTCCAGGGAGATGGCGTGGTTTTCCTTCGTGACCCCCGGCAGGGCCGAGGTGTCATCCGGATTCCAGGAGGAGAGTTTGACGGGCGTGTTGGGGAGGACGAGGAACTGCTTCATTGATTAAATCGGGAGCAGGGCACCACTACAGGCACCCGCCGGAAAAGGCAATGGAACACACTGTTCATCGCAAGGGGCGGTTTCCGGCCTGCCACCTGCTGGTTCAGGCCGGCGGAAAATTTTATCGTTGTGTGGCCCTCAGCCTCCAGTAGCGGCGGCTGGGGTTGCTGGCGGTGGTCCAGGTGATGAGGTCGTCGGACGTTTCCAGGGTGATGATGGCGCAGTCGGCATTCGGCAGCGGGGCGGCCCAAGTGGGCAGGGTGGCGCTGGGCTGGAGGAAGTCGGTGGCTGCATTCCAGACCGTGTCGCTGGTGCCGAAGGCGTACTCGATGAGGGCGCTGTGGCCGTCGCTGTCAGCATCGGCGAGCGGGTCGCCGGTGAACATGAGGGCGTCCGTGGTGCCGGGGTTGCCGCCGTTGGCGGTGCTTTCGCGCCAGGTGAAGTCGGCGGGATTTGGCGCGCAGCCGACCACGCGCACCAGAGTGCGGCCGGGGCCGTCGGTGGAGGCGATGCTGTCGCTGTAGGTGACGCTGAAGATGTCGCTCAGCCCGTCGGCGGCGCGCAGCGTGACGGTTTCGCCGCCGTTGCTGAGGTTGGACGGGGCATAGGCGCCCGGCGCGAGCCCCAGCACGGTGGGGTAGCGGGCCTGGAAGGCGGTGCGGTTTTCCACCACCAGTATCCTGGCGCCGGACGCGACCAGGGTGCCGGAGGGGAAGGTGTAAACGATGCCCGCCGTGAAGATGCAGCCGGAGAGGTCCACGGTGAAGGGGGAGAGGTTCAGCAGCTCCAGGAACTCCTCGCCGAGGACGGCGGGGTGGTAATTGATCTCCGTGAGGAGGACGTTCGCCGCCGTGGAGGGCACGACGCCACCGGTGCCGGTGACGGTGATGCTGTCCGTGGCCACGAGCGTGCCGTCGAGGTCGCGCGCTTCGAGGTTGAAGACGTTCACGCCATTCACCACGGGCAGCTGGAGAGACCAGGAATCCTGATCCGTCCACGTGACGGCCAGCGGTGCCCCACCGGCGAGACGGATGGTGGCGACGTTGACCCAACCGTCGCCGGCGAGCGTGGTCGTGCTGAGCGGCTCGGAGTAGTTGTTCCCGCCGTTCGTCGTGATCTGGAAGGGAACGACCGGCAGGGAGGCGGAAATCTGGCTGCGGATGCTCGTTTCCCGGTCGGTGACGAACTGAAGGAAATTGCCGGTCAGGTTTTCATCCACAAAGCAGGTGTAGTGGTCCATCCACGCCTTGAGGTAGCGGGGGTTCATGGCCGCGTCCACCATGTGGAGGAGGTAGCCGTAGTAGGCGCGCCGGTTGGCATCCGCCGGGGTTCCGGCCAGGGTGTTGATCATCTTGCCGAGTTCGGCGTTGGGATTGATGGTGGCGCCTGAGCCGGTGTTGGCGGTGAAATCCATGTCCCACGGGACGTAAAGGGTTTTTCCGTCGGGCTTCACGTAGTAGAGCGCGTTGTGCTGGGCGCCGTAGGCATAGTTGTCGCCGACCGCCCAGGCGACCGGGCCGGTTAAGGAGCGCAGCCATCCGTCCGTGTCGAGAAGTGGCGCGGTCTGGGTGTGGAAGGCGGCTCCGCTTTGCCCGATGGCCGTGAGCGCTGTCATGAGGCCGCTGTAGTCGTCGGTGGTGCGGTTGTTTTTTATCAGCCAGTACCAGCGGTAGTCCTCCTCATTCAGGCTGTTCACACGCGGGGTGCCGGTCTGCAGGGCGCGGACGTTGACGCCGGTCGGGCCGTAGGGGAAGGGGCCGTCCTGAGTGAGCTTGTTGCCCTCCAGGGTGGTGTTGTCCGTGGAGGTGGCGATATTGCCGGAGTAGAGCGGGTAGAGCAGCTCGTATTCAAACATGGTTCCCTTGCTGCCATTGGCGAGCTGGCCGTCGAGGAATTCATCGCTGTCCATTTTGTTGTGGATGAAAATGGCCGGTCCCGTGTGCTGGGACTGCGGGGCGATGACGCGGATGAGGTCGTCCTCCGTGGAGAAGATGCCGCCCGCACGGTTGAGCGAACGCTTCACGAGGATTTCCTTCTGGCTGAACTGATCCCCGGCGCCGCTGCGGTCGATGGCGGTTTCATTGTGCACGCCGAGGAAGAGGTGGTCCGCCGGGAAGCGGATGAGAAAGCCGGCGCGGGACTGCTTGGCCCGGCCGTGCTCGGAGCCCTTCAGGTGGACGCTGGTGCCGTAGTAGATCTCGCGCTCGTCGTAGATGACGGTGCAGGGGATCCAGTCGTTGCTCATCACGTTGCTTGCCAGGTGGAGCAGCGTGGTGTCCGCAGCGGTCATGACGATGCGCACATTGTGCGGGCGGCAGCCGTTCGGGCGGACGAGCTGGGCCTGGCTGTCATCCCACGGGACGATGGCCCGGCCCGACATGCCCGCAGCAGGCCAGGTGGCGGTGTGGCCCAGGAGATTCGTGGCCACGAGGCGGAAATTCGCCTTCGCACTGGCGGCTTGGGCGGGGATGGTGCCGGTCCACACGCCAGAGGCACTGCTCATGGCCACCGTTTGCTCGGTGCCTTCGTTCACGGAGTAAATGAGGGAAACGCTGGTGGTGTTTTCCGGATCATCCACGCGGGCTGTGATGGTGGCGGCGGTGCCGGCGGCGGGCACGGCGGGAGAGTGGCTGACGCCGGCAAGTGTGATGCCCGCCGTGGCGCTGAACGTGGAATTCACCAGGCCCGGTGTGCCGCCCGTGGTGGGGCGGGCGAGGATGGTGGTGGCCGGGCCGCGGTTGAAATAGAGGTGCGAGTTCAGTGCGTTGTTGCCCTTCTGCCAGCGGGCGCGGAAGGAGATCGTGTAGTTGACTGCGGCGTTCAGGCCGCCTGTGCCGAGGAGCACGGTTCCGCTTTTCAGCGTCGTCTCGGCGTGGTTCGCCATGTGGTCGATGGAGCCGCCGGAGATGAGCTTGAGCACTTTGTTCCCCGGGCTGTCCGGGTCATCCACGACGGTGCTGCGGCGGAAACAACCGGGGAAACGCCACTTGTCAGTGGTGCCGGCGCTGAAGTTTCCATTTTGGATCAGCTCAAGATTCGTGCCGGCCGGATCCTGCTTCACGCTGATGTCGTCCACCAGCACCTCGCCGTCATTGAGCAGGCCGAGAATGAGTTCGCTGTAGTAGGAGGGGTCCGACTCGTAAATGGTGCCGGGGAAGGTGTAGCTGACGTTCTGCCATGAGCCGCGCAGGGTTTCATTGCTGGCGGCCCAGGCGGAGCCGTTGGCGTTGTCGGCCTTCGGGCTGCGCAGCTCGATGCTGGAGGCGGTGCCGGAGGTGAAAGCTGGCCACGCTCCGCCTTCCACATAGCTGGTTTCATTGGCGAGGTTGCCGTTCGCATAGCGCAGGCGCAGACGCTCACCGGAGCTGGTGAGCTTGTCCGTGAAGGGGCCGAAGACGCGGGGCAGTCCGGGGTGGAGCAAATTAAAGGCGGCCACATCCCACACGACGAGCGCGTAGCCACCGGCAGGGATGGGCGGCGTGGCAGCGGGGAACTCGTAGGTGATGCCGTCGGTGAATTTCCATCCTGACACGTCCACCGGGCTGGTGCCGCGATTGTACAGCTCCACCCACTGCTCCGGGGAGGGGCTGGGGGCGTTGTACATGATCTCGTTGATCACGATGTCAGTGTTGGTCGTGAAGACATTCGCACTGCCGAAGGTGGCCGAGTCCGGCCAGGCCCAGTCGCCAGCGGCATTGAGCCCGCGCAGGCGGCCGGTGACGGTGCGGGCGTCGTAAAACTGATTTCCCTGACGAAGCGACAGCCGCGCACCGTCGATGGGGCGGAAGCCGAGCGTGGTCTCATCCAGCGTGAGGAACTGGCCCCCGGCGAGGCTGCCGGTGAGCGAGTAGCTGTGGCCGCTGGTATCGGCGAGGATGAAGCCTGCGAGGTTCAGTGACGTGGCGGACGTGTTCGCCAGCTCGACGCGGAAGACGGCGTCCACCGAACCGCTGATTTCCGTGAGCCGGAGCGAAGGCGCATCCCTCGGCGGCCCGGGCACTTCGCTGGCCATGAGCTGCGCGCCAAAGAGCATGTCCGGGCTGGCGGCGCTGTCCTGGTGCACCTCGGCGGAGAGGACGTTCGTGCCGTTCACCAGCAGGCCTGCCGGGATTGAGATGGGATTTTTCGGAAAGCTGGCGTCGACCACCGCGGCCGTGGCGAAGGTGCCGTGCGCGGGCGAGGCGGCCACGTTGTCCCGCAGGATCTGGGTGCCGTTCAAATAGTAGACCGCTCCGTCATCGTGAATGGGCCAGAGGATCAGTGTGGTGCGGGTTGGGTCACCGGTGAAGGAGAAGGTGTTCCTGAAGTAGTGGGTGGTGGCCGGATTCACCGCCGTCTGGAGTGGGACGGGCGTCGCCACGGTGACAGAGGCATTGTCAAAAACCGCACTGACCGTGTCCGCCGGGGGCGCGGCTGTGGCCTGGCGGGCCTGGCCGGTGAGGAGGACCTTGAAGGTGGCGGGCCAGTTCGTGACCGTCGCGGTGCCCGCCAGCGTGGTGTCGCGCCAGATCTGGATCGAGCCCTGGCCGGCATAGGCGCCGGGAATCCACACCAGCTTCATGTGAGCCAGGCCGCCGTTGGCATCGGCGAAATCAAGCGTGCCGAGGTTGTTGCCGGAGCCGGTGGCGATCGAGGTGCCGGAGCCGCCCACGTCATTCGCATTCCATGACCAGCCGCCCTCGTTCATGTTCTGGGAGAAGTGCAGGTAGTGGTTCGCATCCGCCCAGAGCCACAGGCTGGAGCGGTAGGCGGTGCCTGTGCCGGTGAGGGAGACGCGGTCCACCTCCGCCGTCACGCGGGCGCGGCTGGAAAAGCTGGCCACGCTGCGCAGGGACTTGCCAGCCCAGTAGTTCACCGTGGTCGTGCCGGCGATGGTAAGCAGGCCGCCGTTCTGGGTGGCGGTGAGGCCGGAGACGCCGGTGTTTTCCAGGCCCTGGTCGATGACGTCCCACTTGAGCGCATCCACCGCAGCCGGGGCGAAGTCATCCGTAAGCGGCGCCGTCGAGGTGACGGGGAAATGGATGTCAGCCGGAATGGGGTAGGGGCCGTTGTCGACGAAGGTGACGTTCGTGGGCAGGGTGGCCGGGGTGTAGGTGTTGGCAGCCAGTGCAGCGACGGATGTTGCGGGCACGGCTTTATTCCAGAGGGCCACATCATCCAGCCAGCCGGGCCAGCTTTCACTGGTGCCGTTGCCCCCCATGAAGAACGGCTGGGCATTGACGGGCGTGGCGGTGATGGTGATGGTGCCTGCAGCGGCTCCGTTGCGGTAGTAGGTGAGCACGTTCCCCGCCTTCACCACGGCGTGGTGAATCCAGGAGCCGCTCGGGATGTCCACGTAGTCGAGGTTCTCACCCACGTTTTGACGATGCCATTCGAAGGCGTTGTTGGTGAATTTGATGAACTCTCGCGGACTGAAGTCCGCCGCACCGGGTCCGTTGTAGCGGTTGCCCAGGATGACGTTGCTGCTGACGCCCTGGTTGGTTTTTCCCCAGAAGGCCCAGGTGAAGTTGTTCGCCAGGCTCATGACCGGGAGCGAGCCCGCTGCGACCCAGCTGCCGGTCACATTGGCGTTGGAGGCGTTGATGTTTACCCGGAGCACCTTGCCGCGAGGAGCATCCGTGGTGAACGCAACATTCGTGCCCACCGTGCCATTGAGCGTGCCCACCGCACCACCCGCCACACTGTTGGCCGCTGTGGTGCTGCCCACGGAGTCATTCATGGGCCAGTAGGAGATGAGGCCGTCACCCGGCCCCGTCAGCACCGTGGCAGCGGCTACCGGGTCTGCGATGCGGGCCGTGCCGCGATAGAAGAGGGCGCGACCGGTGGCCCAGCCGGTGTCGGTGTAGGTGAGGTCCTTCCAGGTGGCGGAGGGAGCCGTGTTCGTGTCGTTGTATTTCCAAACGGCAGAATCAATGGGCACGGGCACGGTGGCCTTGGCCGGGGTGTCGGCGTCGTAGAAGTTCGTGCTGCCGGGCGTGCCGCCCAGTTCGTTGCTCGGCGCCCAGGCGGCGGGTCCGTTTTGCGCCTCGCTCTGCAGGCGGCGGGCCAGCGTCACGCCGGAGCCATCCGGGCCGACCGGCCAGTCGCCGGAGTCGCTATAGGTCACGCGGTCCATTTCCCGGTCGTTCGCGTTCACGAGGCGGATTTCCTCACCGCCGTTGTCCAGCTTCCCGGTCCACGGCCCGAGCGCCGTCACGCCCGCCAGCAGGCCCGGTGTTTGAGCGACTACGAGAAACGAGCGCCCGCTGATGACCGTGCCAGCAGGGAAGGTGTAGTTCACCCCGCCCTCCAGCTGCCAGCCGGACAAATCCACATCCACCCCGTGCAGGCAGCGCAGCTCTATCCATTCCGTTTGTGTCAGCTCATCCGCCGGGTGGTAGTGGATTTCATTGATGATCACCGCCGAGTCTCTGGCGGACGCCGTGGCGGCGGAAAGAAGACAGGCGAGCAGCTGGGGAAGGCGGCGTTTCATGGGAGCGGGGTGGGGTTTGGAAACAGGGGAGGGGGTGCGAACAACTGGACACTACACGAGAAAAAGCGAGTCAGCGGGCAATTCAAGTCTGACGATGGTGACAGAACGTTCAGAGTCTGGCTGACAACGGAAAACGGCTCCGTCAGGCTTGAAAACAAGCTGACGGAGCCGGTGCAGGAAAGCAGGCAGACTGTGCTGCGACTAGCGCCTGCGACGGCGCAGGATGAAGGCGAGACCGGCGGCGGCGAGACCGGCGCTGGCGGGTTCGGGCACCGGAGTGGGGCTGCCGAAGACGTCCATTTCGCGATAGCCGGCAAAGCCGAAGGTCACGTCGCCAAAGGCGATGCGCACGGCAGCCACACCGGAGGCGAGTTCACCATCAGCATCACGCAGCATGCTGCGGGTGGCGATGTCTCCGCCAGGGGCGTTGGTGTTCGTTGCATCAAGGTCCACCGAGGCGAGGGGGAGGAAGGTGCCTGGATCGCTGACGAGAGAATAGGAGGCCGTATATTTCTGTCCGCCACGGAAGCCGTCCCAACCGGCATAGAGGTCGATGCCGGTAATGCTGTAGCCACCAGGATTGGTCGCGGTGTCGAGGGCGTAGGTGACGACGTTGCCCGCGCTGCCCGTGGCAGATGAGCCCTGGCCGCCGCCGCCACCGCCGGTGGGGCCGAATGCTCCATCATTCAGAGCACCAATGCCCGCGGAGCCCTCTTGATTGAAATCTCCGGAAGTGGTGGTGACGATGCCCCCCATTTGAAGAAGGTCTGAACTGGAGGGGGTGAAGGCCTGGTTGATCTGGATCGAGCTGAGAACCTTTGTCCCAGTGGGCGCTGCGGAGGCCGAGCCGGTGGCGTCGATTTCCCGGTAGCCGTTCCAGCCCCAGAAATTGGTGTTGGCATAGTTGAACCGGATCGCGCTCACGTTCGAGGCGAGGGTTCCGGTGCTGTCAGTCAGCGTGACCTGGGTGTTCGTATTGCCGGCCAGCACTCCTGGATCGTGGCTGACGGTGGCGGCACGATGCCAGACACCGGGGGCGATGGTGGACTGGTACTCAAACTGAAAGGCCTGGCTGGCCCGGGCGCCGTCCCACGCGGCGGTGGAGACAACGCTGTTCAGCGTCACTCCGTTGGCCTGAGGAAAGGAAATGTTGACCGTCTCGCCGGTTCCGGCACTGAATGCCCCCAGCCCGGGCGGATTGGAATTTGCGCCGCCCTGCGGTCCGTAGAGGCCGTCATTGAGGGCGGCGAGGCCTTGGATGCCCTCCTGGGTGAAGTTTCCGGTTCCGCTGATCGTGGCTCCGGCAGTTTCGAGGAAATCACCGGTTGCAATGCCGTAGGCAGCATTGCTCTGGGTGACGTTGGTCTGCGAGGGCAGCGCCATGGCGGCACCCGCAGTTAAGACGATGAGGGCAGGGGTGAGCGCCTTGGAAAGAATGGTTGGGGTCTTCATAATGGAGGTTCACCCTACCCTCTTCTCGCCGTTCCGGCCACTGGAAATTCGCCAACCGCGTTTTTAATTCATTCAATTTTTTCGAGTTGAGGCGGCTGCTTGTCAGCGGCCCTCTCCGGGGCCACGCTTCCGGGGCAAAAAGAAAGGCGGCGCTGGCTGAACTTCGCGTTCCTCCAGCGCCACCTCAGTCCCCCCTAACAAAAAGGTTACAGTCTGGAACTGGAGGAACCGGTTTCCCCCCGGTTGCGGCCCCGTCCAATTCCCGACTGTGAAAAGATATTAATTCAAAACGCGAAAATGCGCAATCTGGTTTTTACCAAAATTATGGTTTTTATTTCAAATTGTTCATATATCAATAATATATGAACCAAAAAAATTTCGAGGAATCGGGAGAAACGGCGCCTTTGGTTTGGGAGTTGGGGCTCCTGATCGAGCCTGGAGCGGGGCTGGGGCCGATGAACATGGCGGTGGATGAGGCGCTGCTGCTTTCGGTGAATCAGCCAGTCTTGCGCATTTACTCGTGGGCGGCTCCTGCGGTTTCGTTCGGTTGTTTTGTGAAATACGAGGAGGTGACGAAGCAAGGGGGGCGGACTCTGGTGCGGAGGTGGACAGGTGGCGGGGTGGTGGAGCACGGGGGGGACTTCACTTATTCGCTGATTTTACCGGCCGGCCGGGAGGCGGCGGCGTGCTCCAGTGCGCAGTCGTACAGGGAGATCCACGGCGCGCTGGGGCGGGCGCTGCGGGCTGCGGGGGTGGAGGCGGGCTTTGCCCCGGAGACTCCCGCCGGGCTGGGAGGGGTGTGTTTTGCCCAGCCGGTGGCGTACGACCTGATGCTGGGCGGCCGGAAGATCGCCGGGGCGGCGCAGCGGCGGTCGCGGCACGGGCGGCTGCACCAGGGCAGCGTGCAGGCGGCGCTGCCGGAGGAATTTCCCAGCCTGCTGGCCGGGGCGCTGGCGGGAAAGGTGACGCCATTTTCCCCGTCCGCAGCCGTGCTGGAGCTGGCGGCGCGGCTGGAACGGGAGAAATACGGGACCGACGCCTGGCTGAAGCGCCTGTGAGGGGCGGACTTTTCCACGCTTTGCGACATTTTTGACGGCGAAACGGCCAGAGTGGGCCACTTTTCCCCGGATGAAAATCGCCCTCCTTTCCCGCAGCCCGAAGATCCACTCCACGCAGGTCCTGGCACGGGCGGCGCGGAAGCGGGGGCACCAGGTGCAGGTCATCGACTACCTGAAGTGCCACATGACGCTGGCCCCGGGCGAGGCGCGCATCTTTCTGGGGCGAAAGGAGCTGGCCGGATATGATGCGGTGATCCCGCGGATCGGGGCGAACCACAGCTTTTTCGGCACGGCGGTGGTGCGGCAGCTGGAGCTGGCCGGGACGTGGTGTCTGAATGGCAGCACAGCCATCGCGATGGCGCGGGACAAGCTGATGTGCATGCAGATGCTGGCCGCCCGGGGGGTCCCGATGCCCGCGACCGCCTGCGCCTCGGCCCCGGAGGCGACGAAGCACCTCATCAAAAGCTGCGGCGGGGCGCCGGTGATCATCAAGATGCTGGAGGGCGCACAGGGCGTGGGAGTAGTGCTGGCGGACTCCCCGGCGGCGGCGGAGTCTGTCATCGACGCCTTCCACGGGCTCTACGCGCGGACGCTGGCCCAAGAGTACATCGCCGAGGCGGGCGGGGCGGATGTGCGGGCCTTCGTCGTTGGCGGCGAGGTGGTGGCGGCCATGCAGCGGCAGGCGAGGGCTGGGGAGTTCCGGTCAAATCTGCACCTGGGCGGCGAGGCCACGGCGGTGGATATTTCCGGGGAGGAGCGAAAACTCGCGCTCAAGGCCGCCAGAGTCACCGGGCTGAACGTGGCCGGGGTGGACCTCATCCGCTCCAGCCGGGGCCCGCTGGTGCTGGAGGTGAATGCCAGTCCGGGCCTGGAGGGCATCCAGGCGGCGACGAAGGTGGACGTGGGCGCGCGCATCATCGAATTCATCGAAAACAACGCCGCCCCCGGCCGTCCGCCCCGGAAACGCTGAGTCCCCCAGACCTGCAGCCTTGCGGAAATGGGGGAGACACCTTTTGACTTCGCGGGCAACGGGGCAAAAGTTCCGCTGTAGACAACCCGTAAACCACCCACCCTCCCATGGAAAATAGCCCGTCGACGACCAAGGCAGCGGAACTGGCCCTGCACGACATCCCGGTTCTCTCAGACGCCGAGTGTGCCGCTGTGAGGCAGGAAATATTCTCGCTCAGGGACCACTGGGAGCGGCGGCATCCCGACGTGCCGTTCTACACCCTCGGGACAGCCAGCTATCTGGACGCCAGCGGAGGGCGCGCCGCCGCTTATGCGGAAAAAACGGCTGCGTCAAACCCCCTCCTCATGTCCCATTTCGGCTGGCTGCATGAGCGCATCGCCGGACTGCTCGCCGGGGGGCTCGGACGCCCCACATTCTATGACGACCGCTTCGCCCGGCCCGGGTGGCACGTCTACCTGGCCGACCCCGCCTTTGCCCGGCCCGTGGCGAAAATCCACTGCGACCTCCAGCACCGGGACATCAACTGGCTCGGCCACACCGTCGCCGACGTGAAGGATCCTCATCTTTCCTTCACCCTCTCTGTCGCCCTGCCAGCAGCCGGCGCCGGGCTCAACCACTGGGACGTGGAGCACGAGGAGTCAAAGCTCGACCCCGCCGCCGCCAAACGAAAATTTGACCCGAACAACCCGCTCTACCACGCCTACACCAGGGGCAGCATGGCGGTCCACTCCGGGCTCATGATCCACCAGGCCTCCCTCATGAAGGACGTCCAGCCCACCGACGAGCGCATCACCATGCAGGGCCACGGCATCCTCGTGGAGAAGGGGTGGTTGCTTTACTGGTAGGACCCGTTTTTTCAGTCCCTTTTCCAGCCGGACCAGCGAGGGACCTTGCGTCCCGATGAAATAGCAGCAGAATGGGAGGCATGAACCCAACTGCGAAACAGATTACGGCGTTGTTTCCCGCGGCCTCCGCAGCGCTTTTGGCTCTGCTTCCGGAGTTTGCCGGAGCAGTCGACACCTACGTTGGCACGGCGGGGAACGCCTCGAAGTGGCTGATCTCCGGTGCGGGGGCGGTGAATGCACCCGCTTTTCAAACGACGGTTAATCATGCCGGCGCGATCACGCTGACCAGCAATGCCATCGGGACGGGCAGCTTTGTCACGGGCGGCAGCCTGGCTTTGTTCAACGGGTTCTGGGTCGCGGAGCGGACGTTTGTTCTTCCCCAGAATGCTTCGAGCGTGTCCCTCACTTTCAGCGGACTTTACGGAAACGACCGGGTGGTTCTGCTGCTGAATGGCAGCATTATTGGCAATGCAGACCATCTTGGCGCCACAGGATCCGGAGTGATGGCACTCACCGCGACTGGGGGGGATGCGCCATTTAACTTTACCGGCAAGACCTCCGGAACTGTAACGACTGGATTTGTTCCCGGCGTGAACACGCTGCGGCTGATCGTCAACAATACGGGAGTCGTGCCGATAACGGCCCCCACCGCCTCCTTCCTTTCACCCACCGGGGATGGAACGACCACTTTTGTCGACGCCACGGCAAGCTACAGCATCACAGGACCGCCAGCCTTCCCCGGGCCGCGGCTGACCGGTGTCCAGGTCTACCCCGCCGGAGCAGGGGCTGCGCCACGTTTCAGCGGCATGGTGGTCTCCGGACCGGTGCTGGGCACGGCCAGTCTGCAGGCCTCCGCCACCCTCGACACGACTGCTCTGTGGACGACGATTGCGACGCGGAGTCTCGACGCCACTGGCTCGGCCAGTTTTGCCAACGTTGCGGACCCACAGCCAGCCGCCCTGACTGCCACGAAACATTTCTTCCGCGTGCTGACGAACACGGTGACTCCGCCGTGAGCCGGCTTGTCGTTGCCAGGCCTCCCTTCACTTCTGTCCGCATGGTGCACCATCCCGCATGAAATCCACCCCATTCCACCTCCTCGCCGCCTGCATCCTGCTTTCCGTCCCCGGGCGGGCGGCGGAGCCGGCCACGGTTGCCGAGTCCTGGCAGTTCCTGGACAACGGGCACGTGCGTCTGGGGGCGAACATGAGTGCGGGCGGGGCCATCGGGTGGTTCTCCCAGGCGCGGGGCGGGGGAAATCTGCTCAACGCCTTTGACCAGGGGCGCTACGTCCAGCAGTCGTTTTACGGGGATGCGGACGGGTCCGAGTGGAATGGCAAACCCTGGCGCTACAATCCCGTGCAGGGCGGCAGCTGGAAAAACCAGCCCGCCACGGTGCTGGAAACTTCCACCACAGGCGGCGTGCTCTACGTGAAGACCCGCCCCCGCCAGTGGGCCAGCGGGGCGGATGTGACCGACATGATGTTTGAGCAGTGGCTGCGGCTGGAGGGCGGGCTGGCGAGGCTGAAGTTCCGCATGACCTACTCCGGGGCCACATCTCACGCAGAGCGCCACCAGGAGCTGCCGGCCGTCTTCATCGACCCGCGCTTCGCCACGCTGGTCTACTGCGAAAAGAGTTCGCCCGCCTGGCAGGACGCCCCGCTGAAACGCCGGCAGCCCGGTTTCCCGAATGAATCCGCCGCCTTCAGCGAGCCGTGGGCGGCCTGGGAGGAGCCGGGCGGGCAGGCGATCGGCCTCTACTTTCCCCACACCACCACGGCCACCGTCTACCGCGTGACCGGCACCGGGGTGGGGGACTGCTCCTACATCGCCCCGGTGCGGACCATGGCGCTCGCGCCCGGCCTGGTCTTCAACCACGAGACCATCCTCGCCACCGGCACCGTGGCACAGATACGCTCCGTCTTTACCCGCCTGCACCAGCTGCAGGCGGCAGCGGCGGCCACCTCGGAGTAACTCGGTTCAAAAGGCATCGCGCCGCCCATCCAGGGAAGGAGACTTTGCAAGTCTCTGCACGCACCAAGCCCGGCGCGCGGCGGCGTTTTTTTCTCCTTCTCCTGGGCCAAAATCCGCATTCCTTTTGCGCCACGCCTATGGCGCAGGCACGGCCACGGTGCGGGTGAGGATTTTCTTGGGAGCTGGCGCGACTACCACGGGGGCGGTCGCGAGCGGACTTGGGCCAAAGCGCGGCACCTGGCTGGCCCGGTAGACGTAGGTGGAGGAAAGTAATGCCATTCCGTCAAAGGGGCGTGCTTCAGACCACCCGGCGGCTCCCGCAGCGCTGGCATCGTAGTAGAAGAACTGCTGCCACTTGATTCCCTTTGTGTCCGGACGGCGGGGCAGAGTCACTTCGAGCCAGTCGCCGTTCGGGGCGATGTCGGGCCGGACCGGGTATTGTCCGGCATCCAGCGGACCGTGGACAAATTCAGCCCAGTTCGGCACCCCGTCCCCGTCGACGTCATCGTTCATTCCGGTTTGGGGAAATCCGGTTGCGCTGGCCCAGTCCTGGAATGTCATTGTACCGGAGGCCGCGGGTGCGGTGTCCATGGTCAGGGAGAAACTTTTCATTCCAGCCGAGGCGGGGAGGTTCCCATTTACGGTGCTGGCCTTGTAGACCCAGCGCAGGACATGGGGGCCGGCGGGAATCCAGACCCGGCGTCTGTCGTAGCCCCAGGTGGGCGGGGAGGCATCGCCACCCACCGCAGTGCCGTCGACCGCCACGGCGATCTCTGCCTTCGAGAGACTGCCGGTTTGCGCGGTCTGGTCCCACTCCACCAGACCGGGCCCGGTGAGATCTGTTTCCAGCCACGCGCCGGTGACCCCGGGCTCCACCGGTGAGAGCTGCAGCGGCCCGCCGGGGGCCCAGCTGGCTCGGGGCGCCCACGCCTTTGCCCCCTCAGTAGACGTGCGCCAGGGCCAGCCTGCCTGGCCGGTCACAGCTTCCAGCGGTGAGGAAATCTGGATCTCGACCTGCCGGCTGAGGGAGGCAGCGCCAAGGGTGGCGGTAATGGTGACCGTGGCAGCTCCGCTCTGTGTCGGCGTGCCGGCGAGGAGGCCGGTGTCCGGATCGAGAGTCAGTCCGCCCGGCAGCGCCGTGCTGGTAAATTTGCTGCCCGAGGTGGCCAGGAACTGGTGGCTGAATGCGACATTCACTCTGGGCACGAGGATGTCCTGAACGGGGAAAACAAGAGTTCCGGGAACGAACGAAAACTCATCGTAGTAGTTGCCGTAGGCTGCCGTGTTCGCCGGAAGAGTCAGCGTGTGCCGACCGGCAGGGACGACCAGTTCCATCAGATGGTAGGAGGCGGCGGAGCCGGGTGCTGCATCACTCCTCTCCCCGCCTGACGTCCGGGCATAGGAGACGCCGGGCTGCCCGTCGATCCGCATTTCCGCCACGGGCGTGTCAAAGCGGCTCGCCCTGGGAAAAACCCAGATGCGGGCCGTTCCCGGACCAACGATGACGCAGGAGGCGCTGCCCACCTGCAGGATCAGGGCGTCACCACCGCTGTGCGTCCCGTTCGAACTGGAAATGATGTCATCAAACCCGGAGATGACGTCTGGCGGAGCGTAAACCCAGGGCTGGGCCGAATCCAGCGCCTCGGTCAGCTCGGCATCGGTATGAAAAAACGTCGGGTGCGCCTGGGCCGGCTCAGAAAAGCAGAGGCACGCTGCCAGCGTGGCGAGAGTGAGCGGTGTTGAGGAAACCATGGCGGGAAGGGGGGCTTTGTTGAGGGTTGCGGGGACGAGCGCGGCAGTATTGTGCAGAATCTCAAAAGAGCGGAGGGTTGTCAATCAAAGGAATGGAAATAAACCGTGGCGGAAAACATGCCCCGCCAGTGCAGCTTTGCCGCCCCGCAGAAACCCGGTGCATCCCGTGCCAGACGTGGCAGACTGGCGGGGCGTCTCCGAAAACCCGGAGGCGCGTTCTTGTTTTTCCGCCATGCCGCTGCCACCCGTCCAGTCCGCCCGTCCGTCCGAGGTCCCGCGCCCCGGGCTGGCGGCGCGCATTCACGAGGCGTTTGGGGAGACGGGCATTCTGTCGAAGTCTCCGGATTTCGAATACCGGCCGCAGCAGCAGGAAATGGCCGTGGGTGTGGCCCGGGCGCTGGAGAGCGGGAAGCCCTACGTCGTGGAGGCCGGGACGGGCGTGGGGAAATCCCTCGCCTACCTGCTGCCCTCGGTCATCCATGCCGTGGAAAAGGGGAGAAAGGCGCTCATCTCCACCCACACGATCAACCTGCAGGAGCAGCTGATCTCGAAGGATATTCCCATCATCCAGTCCCTCTTCAAAAACCAGCCGATCAATGCCGTGCTGCTGAAGGGGCGGCAGAACTACCTTTGCCCCCGACGGCTGGAGCGGGCCATGCAGCAGTCGCACGACCTTTTCACCACGCCCGAGGCGGAGGAACTGAAGGCCATCTGGCGGTGGTCCAAGCAGACGAACGGCGGCACGCTCAGCGAGCTGGATTTCACCCCGGACATGAAAGTCTGGCACCAGGTCTGCAGCGAGCCCCACGCCTGCACCGCCCGCGGCTGCGCGCCGCGCGGGGACTGCTTCTACCAGGAGGCGCGGAAAAAAGTCGCCGAGGCCCACGTCGTCGTCCTGAACCACACGCTCTTCTTTACCCTGCTCGGCACCATCGACGACGTGGGGCTGGAGGGGGAGGGGTTCCTCTACCCGAATGACTTCCTCATCATCGACGAGGCCCACACCCTGGAAAACGTGGCCGCGCGGCAGCTCGGGCTGAACCTTTCCCACAGCAGCCTGCGCTTCGCCATCCACCGGCTCTACAACCCGAAGTCGAGGAAGGGCCTCTTCACCGCGAACATGGATGCCGAGGGCGTGCAGCTCACCGTCGGCCTGCTGGAGGCGCTGGATGACTTCTACCGCGAGGTGGGCGACGCCGTCACCTTCCGCGGTCCGGCGCGCGAATTCCGCGTGCGCGAGCCCGGGCTCGTCGAGCACACCGCCGCCGGGGCCATGCTCGCCGTGCAGCAGCGCATCGCGAAACTCTGCGACACCATGGAAAACGAGGCTGCCAAGGCCGAGATCGCCGAGGCCGGACGCCGCCTGGGCGAGGTGCGGAGGGGCATCCAGCAGTTCCTGGACATGGATCTGGACGGCCACGTCTACTGGGTGGAGAAATCGACCAACGGACAGTTCGAGTCCCTCGGCCTGCACACCGCGCCCATCGATGTCGCGGAGGAGCTGAAGCGAATCCTTTTTGGGCCCAAGCGCACCTGCGTCCTCACCAGCGCCACCCTCGGCGTGGGCGAGCCCGACCTGCGCTACTTCCGCCGCCGCGTCGGGGCGGATGACGTGGAGGGCACCCGCATCGGCAGCCCCTTCGACTACCAGCGGCAGATGAAGCTCCACCTCGTCAACAAAATGGCCGACCCCGGCTCTCCCGGCTACGAGGACGAGATGGAGCACTGGATCCGCCATTTCCTCACCATGTCCCAGGGGCGCGCCTTCGTCCTTTTCACCAGCTACAGCCTGCTCGGCTCCATGGCCGGGCGGCTGGAGGGCTTCTGCGCAAAGAAGGGCTGGGAACTGCTCGTCCAGGGCCGGGGCAAGCCGCGCCACCAGATCATCAAGGAATTTCGCGACAACATCTCCAGCGTCCTCTTCGGCACGGAGAGTTTCTGGACCGGCGTCGACGTGCCTGGCGAGGCCCTGTCCAACGTCATCATCACCCGCCTCCCCTTCGCTGTGCCCGACCACCCCCTCACCGCCTCACGCCTCGAGGCCATCGAGGAAAAAGGCGGCAACCCCTTCATGGAATACAGCGTCCCCGAGGCCATCCTCAAGCTCCGCCAGGGCGTCGGCCGCCTCATCCGCACCCAGCGCGACCACGGCATCGCCGTCATTCTCGACCCCCGCGTGCTGACCAAACAATACGGCAAAGCCTTCCTCGAAGCCCTCCCCGACTGCCCCCGCGAGATCGTCAACGAGGTGCCGGCGAGGGGGCGGAGGTAGGGGGAGGAAGTAGGGGGAGGGGAGAGGGTTGGAAGCAGTTGGAGAATGCGTCAGCTGCCAAGTTGAAAACATGAAAGTGTAAAACAGATGGCTGGGCAAAACATTTTGGCGTTGAAGGACTGGTTTGGAAATTGCAGAAGTCGAAAGCCGCGGCATGACCTCGCAACACTGCAGCGTGGAATCGTGGAGGGAATGATCAATGTGCAGGATGAATACGGGATGACTGCGCTGAGCCTCTGCGTCACGTCCGATTGGAAGGAGGGAGTTGTTGAACTGCTCTCATCCGGTGCAGACACGGAGCTGCGGTACTTCCGGACCGGTGAGACTGCGCTTTATTGGGCGGTGCAAAAGGGGAACGAAGCGATTGTGGCTGCATTGGTGGCGGCCGGGGCAAATCCCGATGCTCCGAACTACTGTGGCGTTACCGCCCGCATGTGGGCATCCCGCGGCGGCTCAACCTGTTTCGCGCATATCCCTCCGATGCTGCTGCCGTTGCCTCCTTCCCGGCTTCAGAACGTTGAACATCTTGCGGAGCATTATTTTCCAGGATTTGAAATTCCCGGCCGGGTGAAACGGGAGATGATGAAAGTCGGTGAAGCTGTGGATCTTTATGTATATGGGCCAAAAACCGAGGCCAGGCAGGACAGTCTCAAAGTTCGGATCACAGGGGTACATGGAAGCCCTCCAACCGTGAGATACACGGCCATCATAGAAACGCCAATTGAGCAAACCCATCTTGCCGGGAGTACAAGTGCGTTGGAATTTGGTCCGGAGAATATTGCGTCCGTTTACACAACGCTGCCCCCATGAAGGGGGATTGAGCAAAGCGGTGAATAAAACACGGCTAATGCCATCGCCATGAAGATCCGCTTCAGCCGCTGCTATGTGGTTGCTGTAGGTGCTATTTGCCTCATGGTTCTGACATGAACGAAAACAGTCCACTCCCAATTTCTGATGCCAGCAGCAGACCCCGCCGACTCCGCCTTTGGGGCTGCGTCTTGGGCATCGCGGCCTGCGGGTTGATGGGCGGTGGGTTGAGGGGGGCGGAGCCGGTCGCCTCGGGCGGGCCGTTGTATCGGGAGGCGGTCAGGGAATTCAAGACGATGACGGCCACGCTGTATCAGCACAAAACCGAGGTGGATGGCACGGCGGGGACGTACCGGTATGACTGCGTGGGGTTCGTCTCGTGGGCGCTGAAGCGGGCGGCGCCGCAGGCCCGGGAGTCGGCGTTCAAGGCATGCAGCATCGCGAAGGGGCGCATCCCGAGTCCGGCGCTTTACCGGACGTTTTTTGCCAGCCTGGCGGGAAAACCGCAACAGGGGTGGGCGGCGGTCACCAAGGCCTCGGAGTTGCGCCCGGGCGATGTGGTGGCCTGGGAGAAACAGACAGCGACCTCCTCCGGCCATGCCGTGGTGATCGGAAGTCTCCCGGTCGCAGGGCCGGAGGGGACCTGGGTGGTGGAGGTGTATGACTCAACGGCGTCGCCGCACGGGGAAGACTCGCGCCCCACCGACTCGCGAGCCGGAGTGCTGGAGTCGAGCGGGAAGCGCAGCGGGCTCGGACACGGACGGATGGCCTTCACTGCCGACCCGGTCACCGGTGCCCTCACTGGCTACCGCTGGAGTCCGAAGTCGAAAACCAGCCTCGTCCCGATCGCCGCCGGGCGGCCCGCTTCGTGACTGACCTGCGGCAATGGTTCCCGGTCAGCCTGGGGGTGAGTGAAGCTGGGAGGAAAAGCCTCCGAAGGCCGGAAGGGATTTGACCACGAGGAATCCGGAGGGATTGGAGATCCAGCAGTACCTGCACCGCAGACACGTGGAAAATAATGCGCACTCGAGTTGGGTTGAGGCTGAAAAGCTGAATTTGGCCTTCCCTGGCCGATCCGCGCGCCTGGTGATTTGCGGCATTCGCCGTTGATCATTCCCGGTTTTGCCTCCAAGTTCAGCGACCTTGAGCACGAAGCCTAAATCCACACCCGTCAAAAAAGCCGTCGCCGTGAAGGCACCGGCGAAAAAAGCCGCCGCCCCAGCAAAGAAGGCTGCGGCTCCGAAACCGATCGCCAAGAAAGCCGCTGCCGTCCCGGCAAAGAAGGCTGCGCCTGCGGTGACGAAATCGTCCCCGCCGCGCAAAGCCGCGCCAGCTGCCAAAAAGGCCGCGCCGGCCAAGAAGGCGGTGACCGTTTCCTCCCCGCCACGCAAGGCGGCCCCTGCGGCGAAGAAGGCATCCTCCAAGAAGTCCGGCCCGGCGGAGCGCGTCTTTAGCGGTGCGAAAAAAACTTCAGGCCCCGTGCCCGAGGCCGAGGAGTGGGCGCTCTTCATTGCGAAGTGTGCGGATGAAATGAAGGCGGAGGACATCATCGTGCTGGACGTGTCGAAGCTGAGCACCATCACCGACTACTTTGTCATCTGCACCGGCTCCTCCCTGCCGCACCTGAAGGCCGTGACGCGTGAGGTTCGCGAGGGAATGCGCGAGAAATTTGACCGCCGCGCCGCCAGTGCCGACGGGGCCGCCGAGAGCCAGTGGCTTGTGCTCGACTACGGCACGGCCATGGTCCACGTCTTCCACCAGTCAAAACGCGATCTCTACGCGCTGGAAGATCTGTGGTCCGACGCCCGCCGCGTCCCCTTCACCCCCGTCGCCGCCCCGGCCCAGCTGATGCTCGGCCAGGCGAAAGGGAGGAAGTAGGATTGCGGATTGCAGAATTCGGATTGCGGAATTCTTGACGAGGCAGTCTATGGCTGCTTCTTGGGAGCCTGCTGACGGGGCATTCCGGAAATTGCTAATTGCGGAGACCCAGGGCTCGGTCGGGAATTTTGCGCGGCTCCGGGGCATTTGCAGGACTACTCCGCCGGGAAAGTTAGCAATTTCCGGACAGCCCAGTTTCCACTCTCTGCCATGGACACGCCGCATTCCCCCAAAAATTCAACAATCCGCATTCCGCATTCCGAAATCCGCATTCCTCCTCTACTTCCATTCCCACCCTTTTTTGACGACTTGCTTCAGCTCGATGCGGGGCGGGAGGGCTGAGGGATCGGCGAAGGCGGCGTCGACAAGATAGGGCTGCTCGGCTTTCCAGCCGGTGGCGGCCTCCAGTTCGCGGCCGGCGGGGGAATCCTTGGGAACGAGGGCGGTGACTGAGTCGCCCGGATCGCCCGCCCAGACGCGCAGGGCGAGGACGCGGCTGGGTTCCACGCCGGCGGCCAGGCAGTAGCCGTCGCGGACTGAGGCGCGCAGGAGGTAAACGCGGAGTCGTCTTGGTTCGCGTGGCTGGGTTCTGATGAAGTCGTCCCACTCGAAGCGCGGGGCGTCGGCGAGAAGCTCCCAGTCCAGCTTCCAGCCGTCGGGAGTTTCCTGCATGACGAGGGTGGGCCGCCGTCCGCTGGAGAGGCTGGCTTCGAGTTCTACGAAGGGGAGCCCCTCGTGGTCCGAGAGGCGTGCCGATCCGCGCCCGGCCACGTGCAGTGGCTGCCACGGCTGCCCGGCATGGTAGCGCTCCATCACCGGGGTGATGCGTTCCGCCTCCCTCAGCCCCGGCAGTGCAGACCGCCAGTCCGGGGCGGACAGGGTCGCCTCCGCCGCCTCCCAGGCTGCGGTGATTCGTTTTTGATTTTCCGGGCGGAACTCGGGCGTGGCCCCGGCCGCCTCCAGTCGCTTCTCCCGGTCGCGGTTAAATCCCCCGCGCATCAACAGACCCACCGCTGCCAGGGCAATCACGGCGCCAAGCCCGATCAGCCATTTTGTCTGCAGCTGCTGTCGCGCTTCCCTGGTGTTTTCCGCAACCTCCTCCTCTGTCACCAGCAGCTCCCGCCTCACCTCCTGCGCCTCGATCTGCGCGGGACGGCACTCACTGCGCGGCATCTGGTGGGCGCAGTGGGGGCACTGGACGCCGTTCCATGGCGAGACTGGCCCCGCCATGAACACCCCGTCACACACTTTGCAATGCACCGGCACCGAATCGCTGATCATCCCCGCCACTCTGGCGCATCCTCCGGAAAATGCACGTACTCCGTGGTTTGCCTGCCGGTTTTTCGCCCGCAGTGCATCCGGGTTTCCCGCCTCAAAAACTCCCCGACCCTGCCTCAGGCCTTCTTTCTGCTTTCCACGGGGCCCGGCCCTGACTATAAATCCGACCCATGAACCGTAAAACCTTCCTCCATTTCGGCCTCCTCGCCTCCACCGCCCTGCTCGGCCTGACCGGCTGCGACAGCAAAAAGTCCGCCGGCTCTGCTGGCGCGGCCAAGTCCGGCCTGCCCTCCTTCCCCGCCACCGCAGGGAAGTACACCGTGCTGGACATCAAAACAGACGGCGCCGACCAGACCGTGGCCAAACAAAACATGGAAAACGTGCTCCAGAAGTTCCCCGACGTGTCCGCAGTCGTCGGCCTCTGGTCGTACAATGCCCCCCAGTGCCTGGAGGCGCTGAAGGATGCGGGCAAACTGGGCAAGGTGAAGGTCTTCGCCTTTGACGAGGACGCGAACACCCTGGCCGCCATTTCCGCCGGGAACTGCGAGGGCACCATCGTCCAGCAGCCGTATGAGTTTGGCTACCAGTCGATGAAATACCTGAAGGAAATCGCCGACGGCAAGAACGTCCCGAACAAGGAAGTGCCCGTGCCTGCCACCATCATCGACAAGGCTGGCGTCGATGCCTTCAAAAAGAAGATGGACGACATGAAGGCCGCTGCGGCATTGCCCAGCCCGCCCCCTCCTGCCGGAGCGCCGAAGTTTGCCTTCATCATTAACAACTCCAGCGATTTCTGGAGCTACGCCAAGGCCGGTCTGAAAAAGGCCGAGGCTGATTTCGGAGTGATTGCTGATTTCCAGACGCCCGCCGACGGGACCAGCGGCGAGCAAAACCGGATCATCGAATCGATTCTCCTGAAATCCGGTGAGTACAAGGGGGCGACGATTAGCCCGAGCGAACCGGCCAACCAGACCGAGGTGCTGAACAAACTGGCGGCTGCGATGCCGCTCATCTGCCACGACAGCGATGCGCCAAAGAGCAATCGCCGCTTTTACCTCGGCACGAACAACATCGAAGCCGGCCGCCTCATGGGCAAGCTGATCAAGGACAAGATGCCCCAGGGCGGCAAGATCATGATTTTCGTCGGCAAGATCGACGCGGAAAACGCCCGTCAGCGCGCCCAGGGCGTGATCGAGGCGCTCGGTCAGTAAAAATCCCAAGCCACGGCTCACCCACCCGCCTCCGCCTTTTTCCCTCATGGCCGCCCTTCTCTCCGCCAAAGGACTCCACAAACGATTCATGGGCGTCCACGCCCTGAACAACGTGAGTGCGGATTTCTTTTCCGGCGAAGTCGTGGCCGTGATGGGGGAGAACGGGGCGGGCAAAAGCACGCTCATGAAGGCCATCGCCGGCGTGCACAAGCCGGAGGAGGGCAGCATCGAGTGGGAGGGGCAGGCCGTGGACATCTCGGACGTGCGCGTGGCGGGCGCACTCGGCATCGCCTTCATCCATCAGGAGCTGAACCTCTCTGACAACCTGAGCGTGGCCGCGAACGTCTTCCTCGGGCGCGAGCCGCAGACGTTCGGCTTTTTCAAACAGGGCGAGATGACCCGCCGGACACAGCAGCTGCTGGACGACCTGGGCGTGGATTTCAAACCGGACACGCCCGTGAGCGAGCTGTCCATTGGCCACCAGCAGATGGTGGAAATCGCCAAGGCCCTCTCCCAGGACGCGCGTCTGCTCATCATGGACGAGCCGACCAGCTCCCTGAGCCAGCGGGAAACGGAAAAGCTCTTCAAGCTCGTCCGCGAACTCAAAGCCCGCGGGCTCTGCATCGTTTTTATCTCCCACCGCATGGCGGAGGTGGACGAGCTGGCCGACCGGGTCATCGTCCTGCGCGACGGGAAAAACTCCGGCGAGCTGGCAAAAACTGAGATCACGCGCGAACGGATTGTCAGCCTGATGGTCGGGCGGGATCTCAAGGTGCCGGACAAAACCGCCGGACTGCCCGGCGAGGTGATGCTGGAAGTGAGCCAGCTGCGCACGCCGCGCTTCCCCGGCAGCGAAGTGTCATTCACCCTGCGTGCGGGCGAGGTCGTCGGCATGGCGGGTCTGGTCGGCGCGGGCCGCACGGAGCTGGCGCGGGCGCTGTTCGGCATCGACCAGGCGCTCTCCGGCACCGTCACCGTCGAGGGCCGCCCGCTGGTGGCAAAGACGCCCCGCGACGCCATCCGCGCCGGGCTCGCCCTCGTGCCCGAGGACCGGAAGCAGCAGGGCATCATCCTGGAAATGGCCATCCGCGACAACATCGCCATGGCCGGGCTCGACAAGTTTCAGACCGCTGGATTTGCCCGGGATGGCGACATCACAGCCACCTCGAATGAAATGAGGACCCGGCTGAACATCCGGACGACGGACGTCTTCAAAGCCGTGGGCGAACTCTCCGGCGGCAACCAGCAGAAGGTCGCCATCGCGAAATGGCTCGTCCTCGCCCCGCGCGTCTTCCTCCTTGATGAGCCGACGCGCGGGGTGGATGTGGGCGCGAAGAGCGAGATATACTCCGTCGTCGAAAAGCTCGCCGAGGAGGGCGCGGCGGTGCTCTTCATTTCCTCCGAGCTGGAGGAGATCCTGCGCATCTCCGACCGCGTCCTCGTCATGCACGAGGGCCGCCTGGCCGGTGAACTCGACCGCGCCGCGATGAGCGAGGAATCCATCATGCGCCTGGCCACCGGCACGCAACACTGACACTTTCATGTTCTCGAAATTTTTCCGCTCCAACCAGAAAACCTTCGGCATCCTCGCGCTGCTCGTGGTCGTCGTGCTCGTCACCAGCTTCATCGACGTGCGCTTTCGAAACCAGGAGACCCTGATGAACATTGCGCGCTACACCGGCCTCTTCGGCGTGCTCGCCATCGGCGCGGCCATTGTCATCGTTACCGGGGGGATCGATCTCTCCATGGGCGCCCTCATCGCACTGACCGGCGTCATGTTCCCCATGCTGCTCATGGAGGGCACACCGTTTTTCAACGAGCCTGCCAGCGTGCCCGTCGCCTTTGCCGTCATCGTCGCTGTCTCCCTGCTGGTCGGCCTCATTCACGGGCTGCTCATCACCCGGCTGAATCTCCAGCCCTTCCTCGTCACGCTGTGCGGGCTTTTCATCTACCGGGGCATCGCCAAGACCATCGCCAAGGACCAGACGCAGGGGTTTCTCGATGAGTTCGGCGGGCTGAAGATTCTCGCGAAGGGCAAGCTCTTCGCAGTGGAGGGTGGCTTCAGCGGCATCCCGTACCCGTTTATTTTCCTGCTCATCCTTGCGGCGCTCGCCTCTGTGTTTCTCCACCGCACCGTCTGGGGCCGCCACCTCATGGCCCTGGGCCGGAATGAGCAGGCCGCCCGCTTCAGCGGCATTCCGGTGGACCGCATGAAAATCTTTGCCTACATGCTTTGCTCGCTCATCGCCGGACTCGGCGGGGCGCTCTTTGTCATGGACACAAATGCGGCCAGCCCCTCCTCCTTTGGCCAGTCGTACGAACTGTACGCCATCGCCGGAGCTGTGCTCGGCGGGTGCAGCCTGCGCGGGGGGGAATGCCTCGCCGCTGGCGTCGTCTGCGGCGCGGCGCTGGTGCAGGTCTCCTCGACGGCGGTGCTTTTCCTCGGCGTCAGCGACACCTCGAAGTTCACCGTCATCGGCTGCTTCATCCTCGCCGGCGTCATCGCGGATGAAATGCTCCGCCGCCTCGCCGCCCGCCGCCGGGCAATGGAGAAGGCGGTGTAGGGGACGGCTTCGGGTTGGCAGATTTAAAAACGCGGGCACAGTCCCGGCATGACCCGAATATTCATCCTTCTGCTCGCGTGCCTCGCGGTGGCGGCTTCTGTTTTTTCCCCTGCTCAGGCGGCGGATGGGGCCGGCTTGTTTGCGCAGGAGAACCTGGTGGCGTGGTGCATCGTCCCATTTGATGCAGGAAAGCGCGGGCCGGAGGAGCGGGCGGCGATGCTGGAGGGGCTGGGGATCAGAAAACTGGCGTATGACTACCGGGCGGAGCATGTGCCGACATTCGATGCCGAAATGGACGCGCTGAAGAAGCACGGGATCGAGCTGACGGCGTGGTGGTTTCCCACGGAGCTGAATGCGGAGGCTCGGCTGATCCTGGACGTGATCAAGCGGCACGGCGTCCACCCGCAGCTCTGGGTGATGGGCGGTGGCGGCCCGGTGAAGGATGAGGCGGAGCAGCGGGCACGGGTGGAGGCGGAGGCGGGGCGCATCCGGCCCATCGCAGAGGAGGCAGGGAAGGCGGGCTGCCAGGTGGCGCTGTACAATCACGGCTCATGGTTTGGCGAGCCGGAGAACCAGCTGCAGGTCATCGACCGCCTCAGCCGCGATGGCGTGACGAATGTGGGGATCGTCTACAACCAGCACCACGGCCACGAGCACCTGGACAGGTTCCCCGCTCTGCTGGAAAAGATGAAGCCGCACCTGCTGGCGCTGAATTTGAATGGCATGACGCGGCACCGCGAGCCGAATGGTGAGATCATCCTGCCGCTGGGCCAGGGGGAGCTGGATACGGGGCTGCTGCAGGTGATCCGCGACAGCGGCTGGCGGGGACCGGTCGGGCTGCTCAACCACACGAATGAAGACGCGGAGGCCCGGCTGCGGGACAATCTGGACGGTCTGCGCTGGCTGGTGAAGGAGCTGGAGAAGCCGGGCTCCGGCGGCGCGAAACCTAAACCACGCTCGTGGAAAGGCCCGGCGGAGCCGCAGCTCAAGGCATCGCTCTCACCCGCCTTTGGCCGTGCGCTGGAGGGCGGCATGGTGGTGGAGAGCCGGCCGGAATTTCGCACGCCGCCGCTGACTCTGGAGTGCCGGGTGCGTCTGGACAATGCGGCAAACTTTAACATCATCGCCGCCTCGGACACAAAGGCCTCCGGCCAGCACTGGGAGCTTTTCACCTTTGCCGGCAAGGGCACGCTGGCTGCCTACCTGCCCGGGAGGTCGCCGGATCACGCCCGGTCGGACGTGGCGATCTGCGACGGCCAGTGGCATCAGCTGGTGATGCACTGCGAGGCGGACCGGGTGCGGCTGCATGTCGATGGAAAGCTGGTGGCGGACCAGGTGATGAAGGCCACGGGCAAACCTGCGGTGCCCGGGGGACTGGGGGGGCTCGGGTTTGGCCGGCTGGTTGAGGGCGGGCTCGGCTGCGCCGGGATGCTGGACGAGGTGAGGATTTCCCGGGGGCTGAGGCCGGTCACGCTGGGCGATGCGCCGCTCAAGGTGGATGAAACCACGCTGGGCCTGTGGAATTTCGACGAGGCGGGAACCACCGCGCCTGCGCCCACTGCGGCCGAGTTTCCGCATGACCGTGCTCCGCTCCAGCCGGAACTCTGGCCGAACTGGAAGGAGCCGGTGAATCGCGAACGGGACTACGATTTTTACGCGAAGGAGGCGGACTACTTCCGCACGCAGAATCCGCGCCCTGCTCTGCTGCCGGAGTTCCCGGGGCTGGACGGGGGCACGCACGGCCACTGGGGAAACCAGACCGAGGAGGTGTGGAGGGACGCGAGCTGGAACAAGACGAACCTCGGCTCCCTGATGGGCGGGGTCTTTCGTGGAGCCGGACTGACGGTGCCGAAGGCCGTCTGCGTGCGGCTGGGTGCGGACGGGGGTGCTTCGGCGTGCTTTGATCCCGCCACGCTCACCTGGCCGCTGGTGTGGCGGGGCGGGTTTGTCGGGTTCGGCGACACGCGGCACGGTCTGATGGATGGCATCCAGCTGCGGGGTGAGGTGGTGGAAAAGCCAGCCGCCACGCCGCCGGCGCAGCCCTTCACCTACCACGGCTTCTACCGGCACGGTGACCGCGTGCTTTTTTCCTACCGTCTGGGCGGAGTGGAAATGCTGGACAGCGGGTGGGTGGAGGGCGGGCAGTTCGTCCGCCAGCAGATGCCCGCCGTGGAGCACCCGCTGCGCGAGATGACGCGGGGCGGTCCGCCGCAGTGGCCGCAGGTGCTGGAAACGAAGGGCACCCTGGGCACGGGCGCGCCCTACGCGGTGGACACGCTCACGCTGCCTTTCGCGAATCCCTGGGGCACGATCTTCCTCGCGGCGGGGCATGATTTTTTCCGCAACGGCGACGCGGCCCTCTGCACCATGACCGGTGAAGTCTGGCGCGTGAGCGGCGTGGATGAAAAGCTCGACCACCTGCGCTGGCGGCGCATGGCCGCCGGGCTGCACCAGCCGCTGGGTCTGGTGATGGTGGACGATGAAGTCTGCGTGCTCGGCCGCGACCAGATCACGCGCCTGCATGACCTGAACGGTGATGGCGAGGCGGACTTCTATGAGTGCGTCACCAACGGCTACACCACGTCAAAGGGCGGCCACGACTTCACCTGCGACCTCCAGCGCGATGCAGAGGGCCGCTTCTACAGCGTGGCCAGCCACCTTGGCGTTTTCCGCATCACGCCGGGCTCTCCGCCGGAAATCCTGGCCACCGGATTTCGGAATCCGAACGGGCTCGGGCTCGGGCCGGATGGCACGGTGACCACCTCCGTGCAGGAGGGGGACTGGACGCCGGCCTCGCAGATTTTTCAGATCAAGCCCGGCAGCTACTACGGCTACCCGGGGCCAAAGCCGGGGCGCGTGACCGAGCCGCCGCTGCTCTACCTGCCGCGCGGGGTGGACAATTCCTCCGCCAGCCAGGTCTGGGTGGACGGCGACCGCTGGGGGCCGCTGCGCGGGCAGATGATCCACCTCTCGCACGGGGCGGGCACTCATTTCCTGGTGCTGCGGGACAATGTGGACGGCGTCTGGCAGGGCGCCGCAGTGCCGCTGGCCGGGGACTTCCGTGCGGGCATTCACCGGGGGCGCTTCAGTCCGCATGACGGCCAGCTCTACGTCAGCGGCATGACTGGCTGGGGCACCTACACCCCGGACGATGGCTGCCTCCAGCGCGTCCGCTACACTGGCGGGCCGGTCCATTTGCCCGTCACCTGCCAGGCCAGGGAAAATGGAGTTCTCCTCACCTTTACCGAGCCGCTGGATGCCGGCGTGGCCGGGCTGGCTGGCAGCCACTTTGCGCAGGCGTGGAATTATCTCTACCGCGCGGCGTATGGTTCATCCGAGTACTCCGCCGCGCTTCCCGGCACGCCTGGGCATGATCCGCTGGAGATCACCTCGGCCCGCGTGCTCGGGGACGGGCGGACGCTCTTTCTCGAAATCCCGCAGCTCCAGCCCGTGAACCAGCTCCACCTGCGGCTGGCCCTCACGCCCTCACTGAAGCGGGATGCCTTCCTCACCATCCACCGTCTCGGCCCGCCGTTCACGGACTTCCCCGGCTACCAGCCCGTGGTGAAAAAAGCAGCACCCGCCGCCGCGCCGGTCGCGGCAGCACCCGCCGCCCGCTTGAATCCCTGGCTGGCCGGACCAGCCGGACGCCCGGTGCGCCTCGACGCAGCGAACGGCCTCCAGTTTGCCACGAAGGAACTGCGCGCCGCGCCCGGCGAGCGGCTCAGCCTCACCTTTGCCAATCCCGACGTCGTTCCACACAACTGGGCGCTGCTCCGCCCCGGCTCCATGGAAAAAGTGGGCGATCTGGCGAACAAACTCATCACCGACCCTGCCGGGGCCGCCCGCCACTACGTGCCGGATGTGCCCGAGGTTCTCGTCTACGCGGACATGACCCAGCCCGGCGGCAGCTTCACCATCCATTTCACCGCACCCCGGGAAAAAGGAAGCTACCCTTACATCTGCTCCTTCCCCGGCCACTGGATGGTCATGAAGGGTGTGCTGGTGGTGGAATGACTCCGACTGCAGGAAAAACAACGGTTGCCAGGTCGCGCCTGACCGGCATCCAGCGCACGGCCGGCTGGATCTCAGCAGCGTGATCACAGAGCTTCTGGCGTGACGCCAGAACGTGGAGCCGGCTTTTCCTCCGCCCCCTTGCCGTTCCCCGGCTCAAAAATTCCTCCACTCCTCCCCATCCGTCCAGTCAGCTCACCCGCGCCCCCACCGCCTCCCCCCCCGCAGCCGCTCCAGCGGTAGTCGTTCGGGGCACCCATCAGCCCCGCCCGCATCGGGGCATAAAAGGTCGGTACCTTCGTGTATTGAGATGGCCCCAAGTGGGCCGCCAGCGGGTTTCGGTCAAGAAAAGATGATTGACCCAAAAGCCCTCTCGCACAATTTGCTGGTGTTGCGAGAATACGAAGTAGAGAAGACCGAGGGCGTGCCGAACACGAGGGAGAGCAAGTGCAAGGCGAAGAAGCTGGAGACGGCGAGTCTGGCCGAAAAAGGTGAAACAGTGCCGGTGCTGCTGCGAGGCTTTCAAAGGCTGACCCAGCGCTCTGTGAAGCATATCCGGTGGCTTCGTGTTTTTTGTGTTCCACGAGGCCAGTTGGCTGAAGCTGTGTACGTCATGGGCCTGTCCTACGCCACTTTTTGGTGGGAAAAGACAACGCCGTTGACACCCTCGAGTATCCCGATTTACACGATTTGCAGTTGGTATTTGGACCGAGGATGCGCTTACTTTTTGCCGCCATTTTGAGACTCAAGGGTCTTAACAACAGATGCATACTGCCTGTGTAGCTCTGCGCACCTAGGTCGGTTGGACGTGATCTTTTCCAGTGCGCGGGCAAAATCAATAATATTGCCGCGTACGAACTCAACTTCCTTTTTTCGCTGAGCAGCTTCTGAACTGGCGAACCGCGATCCGGACAATTCGAATGGTAGCACCCCATCCCGATCCTCAGTGGTTCTACAGGTGAAGAGCGCCACAATCAGGATGCGAACATTCGGTTGCTGTGACCGCCACCACAACAACTCTAAGTAATCGTCTTGCCCAATCAAACTGGCTAACAGCATGATCGATTCCATTGCAGCATCGAGATCCTTTTGATTCGCCTGGATGCGAGCACCTCCAATGTCAGCCGACGTAACGTTTTCCGGGACGGAAATTTGAGAAAGTTTTGCCGGCGTATACAATTCCGGAGTTCCTCCATAAATAGGGAAGTAAATTCCCGATACTAGGAAAATCACTGGGGCAAGATTAACAAATTTCATGGTCGCACAGGGGTGTAAATGGGGCCAATAGGCTTTATCTGCTTGGACGGATCAGCCTTGCGAAATCCATTTTCGTCGGTTGGTTTATCATCTTGAGGATGATCCGTTGGGCCGCTCTTCCAAGGTTTTTTGCGATCACCACCGCTGCACTTCCCGCCCGCTGCAATAACGCTACAGCCGGTTATTCCCGCAAGACGAGCTATGAAAGTATCCCCGACATAGCACGAATGAATTTGGATGGTACATTTTGGGCAGAAAAAAATCGTTCCAGATTGAATTTCCCGCTGTAAGTCATCAAGCGATGCACCACCATTGTCTTTATTTAAACCGGGATAGGTATCATCATTGTAGAGACCTGCACCATTCGGACCTCTTTGGCTGCCTGGGATGCCGCGTCCTCTCATTCTCGTCTTACCGTCCGAATCGAGGTCGCTACGCCAACCATGGCCTGCGATGGTCCACGTTTTTAGGCAACAGCTGTTTTTTGTTTCAGTCTTTAATTGTTCTATCATCATTTTACCGCTGTCTGCCTGCCGACTATGGCCTTCATCAGAGCTTGTATCGGAAACGCTTTTAAAGTGGTCTGTTTCCTCGCCGATAGCGGCAGGTACATATGAACCTACGCTGGATGAATAGGGATCTTCACCCATAAAGTCAAAAAAGCCATTTGAATCATTCAGACAAAATTGGAAAAGATTAAGTCCGCCATTTTCTCCGATCAGATCCCTCCCCAGCCACCGCCCGTTCTGCGGGTCGTAGTAGCGGTAGCCGTAGTAGTTAAGCCCGGTCTCCTGATCGGTGAATTTGGTGCTGAAGTGGAAGGGCACGAGGTCGGCGGCGGGGCCGGAGGAGCGCAGTTCGCGGCCGAAGGCGTCGTAGTCGTAGAGGGCACCGGTGGCGCCGAGGTTGTTGTAGTCCACGGTGGCGGTGGAGACGGCGGCCTTGCGGTAGCCGATGATGTTCCCGAGGCGGTCGTAGAGGGGGAAGTAGTCGTCGTCGGTCGGGTCGCCGGTGGTGTGGGCGTAGGTGGCGGTGTAGACGCCGTCGAGGACCATGAGGAGGCCGCCGACGCCGCCAGCTTTCTGCCAGTCGGCTCCGGCGTAGCCGGTGCTGCCGATGTCCGGTCCCCAAACGTAGCTGGCGACGCGGGCAACGGTTCCGGCAGTGAAGCGGACGGTCATGACCATGTTCCAACCATCGTAGGCGTAACCAAAAAAATCAAGCTCGGCCCAAGTGGACCCGGGGGCCTGGGATTCCACTTTTTTTCCCGGCATATGGGGTCTGTCCCTCCGCGCACTCCGGTCCCTCCGCGCACTCCGCGCAGGCGGTCCCTCCGCGCGGGCGGCTCCATCAGCTCTCTGAGGAAAAAAACCGACTCCCTCCAGCCCCCTTGGGATGCGCTTCTGGGCTCGTTAGATATCTGGAAATTTCCGGGGTTTTGGACACCGATGGCAACGTGGGGCGTGCGCGGGTTGAACGTGGCCGCGCAGTTCCTGACCCTGCCCCGCCCGAAGAGCTGCGCGGCTCAATGACGCTTCGCGGCCCACTGCTTCAGCCGCTAATCAAGTACGCTATTTTCCATCTGGAGCCAAGGCTTTGACCGAATCGCCAAATGCTTTTTTAGGATCACTCATTCGTAAAGTTGGGGGCATTTTAACATTGCGGATTTCAATTGCAGTCAGTAATTCAACAGCAGATTCGTGAATTTCGGCACTCTTTGTTTCAGCCGAGCCAGCGACGCAGAGGGCTCCGTACACAAGGACGAGATTGAAACGACCTTCATCACCCAACTTCGACTTCGCCCACTTCAAAACAGCGACTTCGTGTCCTTTGCGGATAGCTGACATGAGGCAAACCAAATAGCCAGTATAGTTACGGTCCGCCATTAATTCTTCGGCAAGTTGAAGAACGTTCGCAATAGTTATCGTTCCGTTGTGTAATTCTTTCGCCATACGCAATCGAGCCGCCTCGGCGGCTCGCGTTGCGTCGATATCATTGTCCGGCACGGGGAAGAGGGAAAACCCCGGATTTGGACGATCAAAATAGGCGAACAGGTCGCACTTCTTCAAGCCTTCAAATTCCGCCCCTGCGGCAAAACAGGATCCGCTTGAGAGTATGAATAACAGCAATGGTTTCATATGTTTCTTTAGTGGAAGTTGGAATTTATCAAAACAATAAGGGGAGGATTGGCGGCAGGCATAAACTTGAAAATTTCGATTTTCGCGCAACTTGGGCAAAGAGTCTGTCCCTTTCGCACTCCCTTGCGTGCTTTCGCACCCTGGTTCCCCAACTGCAAGGGTGGTACCCTGCCAACTATAGGCTGGTAGGGGGACCAGGACAGGCGGGTGGTCGGCAGAAAACAAGGTGCGCTGGATTCTCTACGGCACTGAGGTAAACTTCATCCGCACGTACCGCCTGACGGCAACGCTGGCGGGGAGGCTGAGGGTGATGTTTTCCGCTGTGGCGGTGAAGGTGCGGGCGGTGATGGTGGCGGGAGCGGGAGACCAGGCGCCGAGGTCATCGCAGGACTGGACCTCCCAGCGGACGTCGTCTGCGGAGAGGGGGCGGCTGAAGGTGACCTGGAGGCTGCCGTCGGGCTGGGTGGCGTAGGCGGGCAGGAGGGACTGGGAGGCCACGACGGGGTCTCCGCCGAGGGCGTACTCGACGATGGGGTCGAGGCCGTCGCTGTCGGCGTCTGTGGTGTTGTCTGGCACGAAGTTCAGGAACTTCCACTGGCTGTAGCTTTGCCCGTCGCGGTCGGATGGGATGCCGCCCGCAGTGAGGCTGGGCCGCCAGCTGTAGGGGCTGGAGAGGTCGGGGTTTGAGAACGGAGCGCGCAGGACGAGGCAGGCGCCAAGGCCGTCGGCATCCAACGGCCACGGGGCGGCGTCCTGGTAGGCGCAGGTGAGCAGGGTGGTGAGGCCGTCGCTGGCGGTGAGGGTGATGGTTTCTCCGGCGTTGTTGAGGTTGTCATTGCCGGCGAACTCGCCGAGGACGCGGGAGGAATTTGCCAGGCCGGGGTAGCGGAAGGAGAAGGCGGCCAGGTTTTTCACGACCAGGATGGCCTCGCCCGGGGCCAGCTCCGTGCGGGGGCCGATGGGCACAGCGAAGTCGATGCCGGCGGTGAAGCGGCAGCCTTCGAGGTTCACGCGGTGGCTGGAAATGTTCAGGAGCTGGAAGAACTCGAAGTTGTCCGAATCGGTGAAGCCGGCGGTGATTTCGGCGGGGCTTGGGTCCGCCGGATGGTAGTGGAGCTGGGAAATGGTGAGGTCGCCGGCGACGGGACGGAGGGCGTCGGCGATGTAGTAGGCCTCGCCGAGCGCGGACCAGGTGGACATTTTGGTGGAGGTCAGATTCGAGTTGAACGCAGGCACAGTGGTGTCGAGCTGGCGGAAGCGGACGAGGGAGGAACTGCCAACCGAGATGGTGCCGCTGCTGGCGAGCACGGTGGCGGCCGGGTTCACGGCACCGCCGGGCAGGCGGGGGTCCGAGCCGTCCGTGGTGACGAGGATCTGGGCCGAGCCGGAGGCACCGGTGAGGGTGAAGCCGAGCGGGGCGCCGACGGCGACGATGCCCGGAGCGACCGTGGGGGCAGGCGTGGCGAGGATCTGGGAATCGATGAAGGTAAAACGATTTTGCAGCCACGTTTTCAGAGCGGCGACCTCGGCGGCGTAGGTGCCGCGGGCATTGGAGAGCCCGGTGCCGGGGAGGGGAGCGCCGAGGAACCAGCGGGAGTAGTCGCGAGAGGTGGCGTTCACCGTTGAGCCGGCTGGAGCGACCTCCGCAGCGTAGGCGTCGATGAGCGGGGCCACGGTGCCGGTGACATCGTAGATCTGGCCCGGGCGGCGGAAGCCGGCGTAGCGGTCGATCCAGAGCTGCATGAAATCCGGGTCCTGGAAGAGCTTGTGCCACCAGCCGTAGTGGAAGTATTCGGTCTTGTCGAGGTTGGTGGTTTCCCAGACCGAGGGGTTCGCGTTGCGGCTGTCGCGGGAGGCCATCGAGCGGTCGAAATCCCACACGGGGCCGGCCTTGAGTTTGCCGTTGCGCTCCTTGTAGAAGAAGCTGCTCAGGCGCAGGGCGTCGATGTTTTGCGGGATGGTCTGGGCGAGGTGGAAGTCAATGAAAGTGTCCACTCCGATGTAGTTTGAGTAGGGGAGGTTCGTGACCGGGTGGCGGAAGGCGGGGCCGTAGATGGAGTCCTCGACGGTTTTCAAGTACGCCTCTATGTACGAGAGCTGCGCGGGCGTGACAGCGGTGATTTCCGGGTAGTCGAGGAAGGTGAGCATGCCGCCGGTGAGGGTGATGTTCGAGGTGAACTGGCGCATGTGCCTCATGTAGGTGAGGCCGCTGCCGATGACGGTCTCGGCTTCGTTCGATTTGTTGATGGAAATAATGTAGCCGCCGGAGACGTCAGGGGTGCTGTTCTGGCTGGGGTTGAGGGAGGCGACGTCGATGCGGTCCTTGTCGCGCTCGATGCTTTCGGAGAGGACGTAGATGCCGTAGTAGTCCGTGGAGGCGAGAGCGCCTCCGGTGGTGTTGACGTAGACTTCGACGAACTTTGTGCGCGGCGCATAACGGCCCATGCGGGCGGCCCACTCGTAGGTGAGGCGGTTGTTCATGTAGGTGCGGTCAAACTCGTAGGGCGCGTAAAGCGCCCAGTCGCCATTGGACGGCAGGCCGAGCAGGGGAACGCTGCGGTCGAGTCCCAGCTCGTCCCAGAATTCCAGATCGAGCCCCTGTTTTTTATACGTGGACGAGGACTGGCCGCGCGTGTGGGAGCCGCCCCGGGTGAGGAGCGTGGGCGCGCTGGTGAGGGTGGTTTTTCCGGTGATGTCCGGCTCGTAGACGGCCACGAGGGCGGCTTTCTGGAGGTCCTCGGTGGCATTGGTGAAATCCCCGAGTGTGCCGCCACCCAGGGTGTGGATGACCACGACGGGGAGGTGGTAGGTGTCGAGGGCGTCCGGCTGCACTGCGGGATCGACAAAGAGGTAGCGCGCCTCTGCCATGGGGCCGCCGATGCCGTCGACGAAGGCGCGGGCGCGAATGACGGTGGTGGTGGTGACGGGGATCGGGGTGCCTGTGGTGAAGGTCGAGCCGCTGGCCAAGGTGGGCTCGGTGTTGTTCGTGGTGTAGCGGATGGTCTGCCCGGCCGGAGTGACGCTCAGCTCCACGCTCTGCGGGGCGGCCGGGGCAAACGTGCCGGAGGGCACGCTAAAGGTGATCGTGCCCGGCGGGGCGGAGGCGATGCTGCCATTGATGCGGTTGGGCGTGGGTGTCAGGTAGCCCAGAGCCCCGACGGAGCCGGCCCGGCCGTAGGCCACATCTGCCACCTGGGCGGGAAATTTGGGCGTGAATTCATCGACGATCGCGCCGGCGGCATCCACGACGCCGAGGTATTCACCGGCTCCAGTCAGCTGGAAGTTGGTATGCAACTCGCTGGTGGCGGTGTAGAACGGGCGCTTGGCTGCGTCTTTGTTTGAGGCGAAGACGACAAGGAAACCGCCGTGGGGAATGGTGCGGGCGGGGAACATCCATTTGCGCGGGAGTGCGGCATTGTCCGTGAGCGACCAGCCGGTGAGGTCGATGGCTGCGCCGCTGCCGTTGTAGAGTTCGATCCAGTCCGGCAGCGCCCCGTCCTCATCCTTCAGGCCGCGGCTGTTGGAGGCGACGAACTCACTGATGACGAGTCCGGTCGTCGTGACCGGCGCGGTGCCGGGCACCACACTGAAGGTGAGCGCCAGATTTCCCGCCGGGGTGGTGGCGTCGGGAATGGTGATGATGTCGATGACGTCTCCAGCCGCCAGAAGCTGGCCGGGTGCCGAGTAGCTGGCGGTCTGCGCGGGACCGAACGCAGGGACCGTCGAGACAGGTGTTCCGTTGTAGCCATCAATCGCTCCGCTAAAGACGGTCGTGCCGTTCACGACGGCGAAGACCTGCGCCTTCGTGCCTGTCTGGGTGTGGGATTTCCACGAGGCAGCCACGTCGTAGTAGCCCGCAGTGCTGACCGTGCAGCGGGTGGTGAGGATGTCCGTGGTGCCGCCACTCCAGGAGTGGTACATGCTGTCCACCAGCCAGTCCGTGGCCGTGCCGCCCGCTGCGGGGAAGGCGGCGCCACCCACCGTGACCGGAGCCTTGCCGACCCAGAGGGTGTCGCCCGCATTCGTGATGCGGTTGGCCGGCTTGTTTGTAGAGGAGCTGGCCGTGGCGGTGAAAAGGGAGATGCTGGAGGCGCCGGTGGAGGCCTTTACCCCGTGGCTGAAGCCGAGAAAGGGATTGATCGACGGGGAGAAATCCGTGGCCAGCACGCCGGTGGGGGTGGGCAGGTGCCCGGCGGCCAGCTGGACTTCAGCCTGGCTGAGCACGGTGTCATAAATCCGGATGTCTGCGGCCAGCCCTAGGAAGATTTCGTTGTTGGGGCCGTTCAGCAGTCGCCAGTTCGTGCCCGAACCGATGCCTGTGGCTGGGACTACATTGCCCAGCCTGGCAGCAGTGGTGTCTGTGAAGACGAGGGCCCCATTATGGTAGTAGCGGATGCCGGTGGTGCTTTTCGTCACCGCGATGTGCTGCCAGGTGTTCAGGACAACCGGAGTCGGGGTCGTATCGCTGTCGTACTGGGCGAAGTCCGTGAAGCGCAGCTTGAGCGTGTTCGTCATGCCGAAGCCCCATGAGTGATTTGTCACTCCGTTCACCTGCGTGGAGAAAATGCGCTGGGTCTTGGCCACGGTGGGCTTGATCCAGCCCATCACGGTGAAATTATTGACCAGGCTGTTGTAGCGGGCGGGCGCAGTCACCGTGCTGGACGCGGCTGTCGTGGACACAAGCCAGTGGTCCGTCGTGGCAATCGGCACCGTGGAGGCAAAACCTGCGGAGGCCGTGATCGTCCCCGCAGGTATGGTGAGCAATCCGTACGTCCCACCCGGCACGCCCGGCTGGTTGTAGAGGTGGTTCAGGCTGGCTGCAGCCTGCTGGTAGGCGTCAGCAGCGGGGGAGACCCCCGAGCTGTCCAGCTGCAGACCGGAGGCGGAATCCAGCTTGTAGCGGCCGATCAGGGCCGCTTCAGTGGAGGGAACGAAGACACGCAGAGCCAGCGCGGCCAGCAGGAGCAGGAGCGGTTTTTTCATGGTGGGGACGGGGGAATGTCGGAGTGACGAGCACTGCTGGAGAGCAGTATGGCTGCCAAACGGGGTTCCGAGTTGCGCTCAGGCTATCGGACAGGCGGCCTGGGCGTCAAGAAAATTCCGCCGATTCATCGAACTCTCACGACTCGTGTCGGATGGTTTGGAAGCAAAAGGATGTCGGATGCTCCAGCGCAAAGCATTGAGGCGGGTGAAGCCTGATTGTTCGGGCTATTTGGAAAAGGGGTTCTGTGGATCAATAATTCGGGGGAGCGGTGCCGGTGGCGGAGGAAGGGCGCTTATCGCCTGGCCGAGGGACCGAAGGGGGGGATTCTCAGGCGTACCCGTGGGTAGAGTCGAGACGACTGTCTGCCAGAGTTTGTAGCGTTGCGCGTTTTTCGGGTAGGTTCCGGGATCGGGGCTTGCGAACCCCCAAGTGCCCCCGATCCGACCCAGGACGAGTTTCCGTTTGGACGTTGAGGATTCCGTGGCGGGCTGTGCTTCGGTGAGGGCAGCCATCGCATCGAGGCTTTCTACGCAGGGGAAAAGAGTGAGCCCGATCAGGGCCGCTTCGTTCAACGCCAGTCCGCCCGTTCGGATGGCATCTGGACTGGAACCTGCCAGTTCGATAAAGGTAGAGACGCAGCAGGGATTGTGGATCGAATCCAGCGCAAAGACCGCCAGGCCCCAGGCATCCCCGAAGAGGCTGGTTGATGGAGGCGCAAGCAGATGGTACTCAAAAGCAAGTCTGAAGGATTCAGCTGTGTGCTCCGCGGTTGGTTCGCTCGGGGTCATGACCTGTGGAAAGATTCGGAGTTCACGCTCAGGCAGCTCCGGGTACTTTCTGCGCATGTGAGCAACCCGCTCTTCAAGACTCAAAGGCAGCTTGAAATAGTGGACCTCAATTTCCTCGTAGCGAGTTCGATTCCTGGAGAAATCCAGTGCGATAAGGGCGACTTTGGCCCTCAATTCACGCCCTTCCCGTTGCTTGAGAGCCGGGGCCATGGTTTGAAGCCCGGTGTTCGAGCCCAGTTCCATCAGGAGTGAATCAAACGACTTGCGTTCAGCTGCGTGGGAAAACATATGCGCATCCTTTTCCTGCCTGGCCTTGCGCTGAATTCCGATCAGTTCGTCCACTTTTTTGGCCACTTCCGGCGGCCACGGCAATTCGCCTGCGGCTGCAGATGGGCACACGATGGCAAAAGCCAGCATGGCGAATCGGAGGAACCAATAAATGTTCACCGGGTCAAGATTTGCCTGACTTGGTTCGAAGTCAAGACATCCCGCGTCCCGGTCCCCTACGCCACCAGGACTCGGTGCGAGTGAACTGCCGGGTTCACGATGTCCTTCACGAAGCGCTCGGGCGCGGCTGCGGGGCCGCCGGCATAAATGTAGAGACGCTGGGTGATCTTCAGCTTTTTGAGCGTGAAGCCGGGCTCGGGCACGCCGCGGTAGTAGGCCTCGATGGTTTCCTTCTCCAGATCCAGTGCTCCGGGTTTGAAACCGTAGTCCAGAATGAAGGTATGGCCGTTGAGGGCGGGCTGGGCGGAGACGTGCAGCTCCTGGCTGACGTCGTCCACGAGGACCGAGCGGAGGAAGGCGACGACGCGCTCCTCGGGCCCCTCGAACTCGACCGTGTACCGCCGGGTGTGGCGGCAGGTGTGCGGCGTCTCCAGCGGCGTGTAGAGCAACCGGCTGGCGTCGCCCGCGTGATCGTATTTTCCGGTGACTTCAGCTTCCAGTTGCATGTTCGACTCGCTTTAAAACTTCTGCGTATTTTTCCATCACTCCGCCGAGGTCCTGGCGGAAGCGGTCCTTGTCCATTTTTTCGTTCGTCACCGCGTCCCAGAGACGGCAGGTGTCCGGGGAGATCTCGTCGGCGAGGACGATTTCCTTCCGGTCCGGCAGGGTGCGGCCGAATTCGAGCTTGAAATCAATGAGCCTGAGGCCCGCGCTGCCGAAGATGTCCGTCAGCAGGCGGTTCACGGTGAGGCCAGCCTCGCGCATGAGGACCAGCTCGGCCGGGGTGGCCAGCTCCATCTCGCGGATGTGGTCCTCGTTCACGATGGGGTCGCCGAGGTCGTCATCCTTGTAGTACCACTCGACGATGGGCTCGCGCAGCACGGTGCCCTCCGGGCGGCCGGTGCGCTTGGCCAGACTGCCGGCGATCACGTTGCGCACGACCACCTCCAGCTTCACGATTTCCACCGGCCTGACGATGAGGGAGATTTCCCCGGCATCGCGGACCAGGTGCGTCTTCACGCCCTGCTTCTCCAGCAGCTGGTAAAGACGTACCGTGAGCGCCTTGTTCAGGCGCCCCTTGTCGTCGAATTCGGCTTTCTTCACGCCGTTAAAGGCCGTCGCGCTGTTTTTGAACTCCATGAGGAGTTCATCAGGGCGGTCGGTCGTGAACAGTTTCTTGGCTTTGCCCTCGTAGAGGAGACTCATGCCCTCATAGTGGACGGGAGGCGGGAGGGGTCAAGAGATTTGCCCCGACAGAGATTTGCCCCGTCACGCTCGCGGCGGCCCAGGCGAGGTAGGCCTCCAGACCGCGCTCCACCGGCAGGGCGATGATCTCCGGAACCTGAAAAGGATGCAGCTCCAGAAGCCTGGCCTCCAGTTTTTCATAGGCGGTGGCGACCGATTTTATGAGCAGCATCACCTCCCGGGTTTCCTCCAGTTTTCCCTCCCAGCGGTAGTGGGAGGTGACGCCTGGGAGGACATTCACGCAGGCGGCGAGGCCTTCCTCCACGAGGGTGATGGCGGCGGAGCGGGCGGCTTCGGGAGTGGGAAATGTGGTCAGGACGAGGAGCATGGGGAGGAAAAGCTGGTGGTTTGCGCCGCTGCGGACGCGGTCCGGTCAAGCTGGCGGACTATGCCGGCTTTTTCCTATAAAAAAAGCCCGCCCGGTCGTGAGACCAGACGGGCTTCTGAAAGGGGGAAATCAGGCGGCGTCCTCGTCGGGCGGGCGGATTTCGTCGTCCTCGCTGCTGGCGCGGTCTGCTGAGCCGTCTGCGGGGCCTTCGCTCCGGGCGCCGCTGACGAGGAGCTTGCGGCCCATGAAGTCCTTGTCATTCAGGATTTCCACGGCGCGCTTGGCCTCGTCCAGGTTGAGCATTTCGACGAAGGCGTAGCCCTTGGAACGCTGGTTGTGGCGGTGGCAGACGACCTCGGCGGATTTCACCTGGCCGACGCCGCCGAACAGCTCCATGAGGTCGCTTTCACCAGCATCGTAGGAGAGATTTCCCACGTAGAGGCGGCCGCTGGTGACCTCGCGGAAAACAGGCGGGCGGGCGGGTTTTTTCTCCGCTGCGGGGCGCGGCGGACGGGGCTCGCGCGGCTCACGGGGAGGGCGGGCTTGCTGGGAAGAACCGGAGGCGGCAGGCTCCGGGCGGGCCGGGCGCGGGGGGCGGACGGTGGCACTGGCTTTGGGCTTGCCGCCACCCATGAGGCCGAAGGTGAGGACCTTCAGGATTTTCTGGCCGAGCGTCGGCTCGGTCGAGGGGCGGGGCCTGGGGAAGGTCTCCCGCATGATGCCTCCGTCGCGGTCATCGCGACCGTTGCGCCGGTCATTCTGGCGCGGGGAACCGGAGGAGGAGGAGCCGCCGCGGTCGTCGCGGCGGCGGTTGCGCCCGCCCCGGTTGCGACCGGAGGAGCGGGATTGATTGCTTGTATCGTGACTCATTGGTTAGAGTTGGGGTGTATGGCCAGGTGTAGAGGCCGGATGTGGGTGAAGTGGCGTCCGTCCGGCCGGTCATCAGGACCGGTCCAGTAGTGGCGACGCGACGCCGTGCGGGGTGCGGACTGCCTGCCGGGACGCGGGTCAAAAAGCCCCGGTCCGCGCTGCGGAAACCGGGTGCCTGTGATGAACGAACTCTGTGTGAATGAGGCCCCACCGGGGCACGTTCGCCTGTTTCACCCGCTTGATCGCTCTGAGGAGAAACTGACGGCCCGATCGGCACCAAATATGTCACACTGGGTCCCATGTCCCGGATATGGCTGTCCGTGTGGCACACTAAGGTTGTTCCACAGAAGGGCAAGGACGAATCCCCCCTTTCGCCGGGGCCCCCGGCAGCCCGTCGCGACGGGCCAAACGAGAAATTCGCCCCTGCGCATTGACATCGGCCCTGCGGTGAATAGACTCGCCCTCCCGGCAAACCATGGCAGGATAGCTCAGGGGTAGAGCAGGGGACTCATAAGCCCTTGGTCGGCGGTTCAAATCCGCCTCCTGCTACCAATTTCTTTCACCCCTCCGACGTCCTGGCGACGCGGAGGGTTTTTTGTTTTTCGGGGCCGTCCGGCTCCGGGTGTTCAAACCTCGAATGCCTTGGCCACGAGCTGCTCCTGCTCGCGAACGTGGATCGCCTTGGCCCCGGCGGCGGGGCTGGAGGAGCGGTCGCGTCCGGCGTAGCGGACGGCGATTTTCGGGCCGGCCAGCTGCTGGAGGCGGGGGCCGATGAAGGTCCACGCGCCCATGTTCAGGGATTCCTCCTGGCACCAGACCCACTTTTTGTTGGCCTTCGGGTACTGGGCGGCGATTTCCAGGATCTTGTCGTTGTGGAGGGGGTAGATCTGCTCCACGCGGATGATGGCGGCGGTCTTGAGCTTGTTTTTGGCCCGGTAGTCGACCAGATCATAGTAGACCTTGCCGGTGCAGAAGATGAGGCGGGTGATTTTGTCGCGGTCGGCGAGGAGCTTCTCGTCGTCGAGGATCTCGTGAAAGGCGGTGCCGCCGGTCATGTCCGCCGCCGTGGAGGTGGCGCGGGGGTCGCGCAGGAGGCTCTTGGGCGTCATGAGCACGGCGGGCTTGCGGAAGGGGCGCTTCACCTGGCGGCGGAGGAAGTGGAAGTATTGCGCCGGGGTGGTCAGGTTGCCCACGATCATGTTGTTGGCCGCGCAGAGCTGGAGGAAACGCTCCAGACGGGCGCTGGAGTGTTCCGGCCCCTGGCCCTCGTAGCCGTGCGGCAGGAGCATGACGAGGCTGCTGGGCTGGCCCCACTTGCTCTCTGCGGAGCAGATGAACTGGTCGATGATGACCTGGGCGCCGTTGGCAAAGTCGCCGAACTGGGCCTCCCACATGATGAGCATGTTCTTCGAGAGCAGGGAGTAGCCGTAGTCAAACCCGAGCACGGCAGCCTCGGAGAGCAGGCTGTTGTAGGCGCAGTAGCGGGCGGAGCCGTTGGAGAGTTCCTTCAGCGGGCTGTGGCGCTCGCGGGTTTCCAGATCGTAGAGGTAGCTGTGGCGGTGGGAGAAAGTGCCGCGGCGGCTGTCCTGACCGCTGAGCCTGACGGCGGTGCCCTCCGTGAGCAGGGAGGCGAAGGCGAGGTGCTCGGCATTGGCCCAGTCGTAGGGGCCTCCGTTGTCCGCAGCGGCGCGGCGCTTGTCGAGGACGTTGCTCTTCACCTTCGGGTGGACGCGAAATGTCGCGGGGACGCTGGTGATCTTGTGTCCCAGTTCGCGGAGTTCCTGATCGGTGACGCCTGTCGGCACCGGGTCGTGGGAGTACTCCGGCTGAAACTCGACCGTGGCATCTGTAAAGACGCCGCCGGCTTCTCCGCGGGACTCGGCCTCCTTCAGCTCGTTGAATTCCCGGTTCAGGGTTTCCTGGATGTCGTTGTGAATCTCATCCAGCCGCTCCACCGGGGTGCCCTCCGCCTTCAGGCGCTGGCGGATGAGGGTGGCCACGCTGGCGTGAGTCTTGATGGCGGAGACGAGGTGCGGCTGGGTGAAGGCGGGTTCGTCCCCTTCATTGTGACCGTGCCGGCGGTAGCAGTACATGTCGATGATGACGTCCCGGCCCCAGGTCTGGCGGAACTCCAGCGCCAGCTGCGCCACGTAGAGGACCTCCAGCGGGTGGTCGCCGTTCACGTGAAAGACAGGAGCCTCAATCATTTTCGCCACATCAGTGGCATAGGCCGAGGACCGTGCATCCGCCGGCATGGTGGTGAAGCCGATCTGGTTGTTGATGATGAGGTGGATCGTCCCGCCGGTGCGGTAGCCCTGGAGCTGGCTGAGGTTCAGCACCTCCGCCACCAGCCCCTGCCCGGCAAAGGCGGCGTCCCCGTGCACGAGCAGCGGCAGCACCTGCGTGCGCTTCTCCGTGTCACCAAGGGCCCGCTGGCGGGCGCGCGCCTTGCCCTCGACCACCGGATTCACCGCTTCCAGGTGGCTCGGGTTGGCTGCCAGATTAATCGTCACCTCGCCCCCGGACGCCGTCTGCCGGGTGATCTGGTAGCCGAGGTGGTATTTCACATCCCCGTCGCCCGCCACCAGGGTGGGGACAAAGTTTTCGCTGAATTCGTGCAGGAGCACCTTGAGCGGCTTTTTCAGGTAGTTCGCCAGCACGCTCAAGCGCCCGCGGTGGGACATGCCCATCATGATTTCCTTCACCCCGTGGGCGGGTGCGGACTCAAAAATGCTCTGCAGCACCACCATGGCGGACTCGCCCCCCTCGATGCTGAACCGCTTCTGTCCCACGTACTTCGTGTGGAGGAAGCGCTCGAACAATTCCGCCTCCGCCGTCCAGCGCAGGACGTTTTCCTTCATCGTCTGGTCCGCCCCGGCGTCCACCGGGCGGTGCTCGATGTGGCTGATCATCCACTCCCGCACTTCCGGATTGTGAATGTGCATGAACTCAAAACCGATCCTGTCGCAGTAAATCGAACGCAGGCGGTCCAGCATGACGCCGAGGGTCATGCTCTCGCCATGCTGGAAAAACTGGGTGGCCACCTGGGTGGGGAGTTCGCTTTCGTTGAAGCCGAGCGCCTTGATCCCCAGCAGCGGCTGGTCCGGTGGCTGGGTGCTCAGCGGGTCGATCCATGCCGCGGTGTGGCCGGACCGGCGGAAGCGGCCCACGGCGTCCGAGACGGCCCCGCGAAACGCAATTTCCTCGTGCGTGAGCGTGCCCGAACGTGCCGGCGCTGCGGTTCCGGCGGCCGGGCGTGCGGGCTGGGCGGTGCCGATCTCAAAGCCCTCGAAAAAAGCAGCCCACGTCGGTTCAACCGAGCGGGCGTCATTTTTCCAGAGGGCGTATTGTTGTTCAAGCAGTTCGAGATTGAGGCGGGCGGAGACGGTGGAACTCATGGTGCGTGGTGTTCATCACCCCGGTGCGGGATGGGCGGCAAATATCCATGCTTTCGCGATTTTCTCCAGGCAATAGCGCGCGGAGGGAGCCGCCTAGTACCGACGAGGGCCGCATTTTGCCAGGTGGGCGTCGCGGACCGGATCACGCGCGCACGGATTCCGCCAGCACTTCAAACATGCGCGCATTGGTTGCGGCGTCCTTCACGGCCACGCGCAGGGCGAAATCCCCGAGGCGGGCTCCCATGCGGGCAGCGTCCCGGAGAAAGAGGCCGCGCGTGCGGCAGCGGGTGACGATTTCCGCCGCTGCGGGGCCGGACTCGGGCAGGTGGCAGAGGAGGAAGTTCGCCACGCCGGGGACGACGTGCCAGCCGAGCGAGCGCAGGCCTGCGGCCAGGGCTTCGCGCAGCGCTCCGGTTTCGTGCCAGCGGGCCGTGTAGTACTCCGGCGACTCCAGCGCGCGCACCGCCGCCAGCTGGGCCACGAGGCTCACGGCCCACGGCGGGGTGAAGGCGCGCAGCTCCTCCAGCTGGTGCGGGCCGGCGCACAGGTAGGCCACGCGGGCGCCGCTCAGCGCGTACGCCTTGGACATGGATTTGCACACGATCACGTTTTCACTCTGCGCGGCCAGGCGTTCCAGCGACTGCGCGGGATCGACGAAATCCACATACGTCTCATCGATCCACAGGCGCGTGGAGGCCGGGGCGGCGCGCAGCAGGGGCTCCAGAGTGGAGGCGGAAAGGTGCCTGCCGGTCGGGCTGTTGGGATTCACCAGCACGACGAGGTCGTAGCCCTGCGCCAGGGCCAGCGCCAGCGCGTCGGGCGGCACGGTGTAGCCGGTTTCCTTTTTCAAAGTGAGCCGGTCCACGCGGCAGCCGATCACCTTTTCCAGCACGTGGGCGTACTCCCCGTAGGTGGGGTCCAGCAGCAGCACGCGGGAGGTGCGGTCCAGCCAGCGCGGCAGGGCGCGGAAGATGAGGTCCGAGGAGCCCGCCCCGGGCAGCAGGCAGCCTGCCGGCACCCCGCGCGCCGCCGCGATGGTCGCGATGAGCCCCTCGCAACCCGTCGGCGGCGAGGTGCGCAGCAGCCAGGGCAGGTGCGCCTCCAGCGCCTCCAGCACCGCCGGCGCGGGCGGATACCACGCGTCCAGCACGTCCGCGTTGATCACCTCCGGCACGGACTCCAGCCGGTCAAACCGGGGGCCGATGGCCTCGAAGAACGCTCCGCCGTGAAAACACGCCGCCGGTTTCCGCAGCGGGATGGCCAGCCTCCAGCCGGTGTCCCGCTCGATCACGTCGACGGGCCACCCGCCCGCGTCCAGACCCGTGCGCAGGTGCGCCACCGGGGCGTGCAGCAGGTGGTAGTGGACGGCTCCGGATTTCACCGCCAGCCCGCAGTCCGCCAGCCCCGCCTTCAGATAAACCGGCAGCACCTCCCGCCGCCCGATGGCCGCGATGTGCGTGCCCCCGTGCGCCTCCACCCAGCGGAAGGCCGCGTACATCAGCAGCGCCGCCAGCTTCCCGCCCCGGTGCGCCGGCGTCACCGTCAGCAGCCGAACCTCGTAGAGCCCCCCGTCCGCCGCGAAGGGCAGGCCGCTGCGCGGAAAATATTTGTCGATGGAGTAGCGCCCCGCCGCCGGTGGCGTGAGGCTGACGAACCCGGCCACCTCCCCGCCGCACCGCGCCACCAGGTAGAGGTTCACGCCGTCCAGCGCATCCGTCAGCCGGCCCTCCGCGTTGCCCTCATGCTGGCCGATCTCCAGGGCGTACACCGCGTGCCGCAGCCGGTAGATTTCCTCCCGTTCCGCCTCCGTGGCCAGATCCACCTCAAAGCGGGGCGGGCGGGTGCGTTCCCTGACAGGACTCGGGCGGCAATCGGCGGTCGTTTTCATGAGGCCGAGCGTGCGGGCTTCCCGAAGCCGTGTCGAGCCTGGTTTTTCCAATGCCAGAATCGATTTTATCAATGTCGCGCCGAACACGCCCGCCGGCAGCGCATTCCCTTGCCCGCTCGCGTTTCCGGGTCAGGGTGCCGGGTCATGAGTGCCATTCCTTCCTCGGAACCCGAGCCTGCCACGCGGATCAGCCTCGATCCACCCCCCAGTGCCCCTGTGATCGTCCCCGTGCAGGTTGATCTCGCGATCTCGCACATAAAGGAGAAACGGTACGCCGAGGCCGAGGCACTCCTGAGCACCGCCCTCGCCACCCAGAGCGATAAATTCGGAGAGGACGCTCCGGCCACACTCCGGACCCGCCACCTGCTGGAACGTGCTCTCCTTGGCATGCTCCGCTACACCGAGGCGGAAATGGAACTGAGAGCCGTGGTCGAGGCCCGCACCCGTGTACTGGGGCTGGAGCATGCCGGCACTCTTGCCAGCCAGAACGGTCTCGCGCTTACGCTGCGGTTGCAGGGAAAGAATGCGGAAGCGGAGGCAGAGTATCGGGCCGTGCATGCCGCCCGGACGCGCGTGCTTGGGGCCGGGCATCCCGATAGCCTGCAGAGCCTGAACAATTCGGCCAATGCGCTCAGGGCGCAGGGAAAAACGGAGGAGGCGGCGCCGGAACACCAAGCTGTCCTCGCCGCACGGGAGCGGGTGCTCGGCCCGGAGCATCCTGACACCCTCCGCAGCCGAAACCTTGTCGCCAACGCTCTCCTGGCACAGGGAAAGACTGCCGAGGCGGAAGCAGAATTGAGGGCGGTGCTTGCGATCCGGGAACGAATCCTTGGGCCGGATCATCTATCCACGAGCACCAGCCACCTGAACTTGGCGGCTTGCCTTCGGGACCAGGCGAAGCTGGAGGAAGCCAGAGGGGAGGCCGGGGTGGCCCATGCGGGCTACCTGAAGGGCACGGGGGAGGGCCATCTCTTCACATTGAAAGCCAGAAAGCTGGTGGAGGAACTGGCCGCCATGAAATAGTCGGCGACTTGAGCCCTGCGGCGTCAGGGCGGGAGGGCGAACAGAGCGAGGATGGCGGTCCGGGTGCGGCGAAATGGCGGCTTGCAGCCGCCATTTCGCTGCACCGGGTCGTGCCCCAAGCGGTCGTGTGCGTCCGGGCTGGCGGAGTCATGCTTGGATTGGGGTAAATCTGGATCGGCAGGGTGGGTTCGCTAATGCCGAAAAATCTTGTCGATTCTTAAACGCCGGTGATCGTTGCCGCCACGAGGAGCCTGAAGGCCTCCGCCGCCCATGAAATTTCCGTCCGAACAATCGAGAGCTGTCTACTTGATGTGCCCGGGTGGCGCAACCGGCTGCTGGATGCCTGCGGCAGGGCGGGCACCCTTTGAATGGGCAATTTAGTGGTTTTCCCGCACGAGAGTTGCGCTTACGGTGGAAATTATGACGGAGACGGACTCGGAAGGTGACCGGATGGCCCACCGCCGCTTCTGCCTGATCGCTGACAAGATCGAGGCGGACGCGGGGCTCCTCCGTATTCCTCTGGAGAACATTGACCGCTGGCTGGGCAACGGCCACTGGGCAAAACGGGAGCTGGCGCAGTGGCGGGAGTGGATCACCCAGGCTGCCGCAGACCCGGAGGCCATGCGCCGCTTGATTTGCCTGCTGCGGGATGACAGCGAGGAGGCCCGCGACTGGAAGGGGTTCTCGCCGTTTCCAGGGGTGCTGACCAAGGAGGAAAAACGCCCGTTTTTATGCGCATCCAGGCACTGAAGCACCTTGCCACCGTCGCACTGGCCATATGCGGGCACCGCCGGATCATTGTTTTCGGTTCCGCATCGCTTTTTGGAACATTCCCGGATGCCGATGAACGTCACGAATTGCTGCGCACATCGCAGGACGCCGATTTTATCATCGACCCTTTCGACGAGCGCACTGGAATCACCCTCTGCGATGCCATAGGCTCGGATGCGGAATTCGCCTCCCAGTTCGGCTACCACGCAGACATTGTCCGGCCGTTCGCCACGGAAAACTTCCCCCCTGGCTGGGAGGGACGGCTCGTTTCCCTGGAGGGCATGGCGAATGTATTTTGCCTGAACCCGCACGACATGGCTGTGGCCAAATTGTTTGCCGGGCGTCCCAAGGACATCGAACTCCTGACGGAACTCGCAGTGACCGGGCGGCTGGATTTGGAGCGGGTGGGGGAACTACTGTGCGAGACTCCGATGGTGGAGGCCATGATCGTCAAAACCCACCAGCGTCTGCGGCAGGTGGCGCAGCAGGCGGCGGAACGAGGGACGCAGGCCGGGGATTGATCTGGGCGCCGCTTAGATCGCCTGCCACAGCAGGTCGGCCGCCTTTCGGTAGGCGCCGCCGCCGCCGAGGGTGGAGACGACCTGGGCGAGTTCGGCCTGGAGGGCGGCGCGGGCGGTGGCGGAGTTCAGGAGGCGGGCGATTTCCGGGGCGATGGTTTCCGGGGTGGCGTCGGCCTGGATGAATTCGCGGACGACTTCGCGGCCGGCGAGGATGTTGACGATGCCGAGGTAGGGCACCTTGACGAGCTGGCGGGCGGCGAGGTAGGTGGGTTGGGCGACTTTGTAGACCAGGCAGTAGGGCAGGCCGAAAAAGGCGGCCTCCAGGGTGGCGGTGCCGCTGGCGACGATGCCGGCGGCGGCGCACTGCATGAGGTCTGAGGCGGAGCCGGTGGTGACCTCGACGGGAAAGCCGCCGGCCATTTCCACCATGATGTCGCGCAGCTTGTCTGAAGAGGCGGCGGCGGCGAAGCGGAGGCGGGGGCGGGTGGAGGCGAGCTTCTTCGCGGTGTCGAGGAGGAGGGGGAAAAGGCGGGCGACTTCGCGCTCCCGGCTGCCGGGAAACAGGCCGATGAGGTCGTGCTCGCGCGGGGCGGAGATGCGTTTGGTTTCGAGGTGGTCTGTCATCGGGTGGCCGCCGAAGACGGTGTTCAGGCCGGAGGCGTTGTAGAGGGCGACCTCGAAGGGGAAGATGCAGATCATGAGGTCGAGCCACTGCGCCATCTTCGGGATGCGGCCGCGGTTCCACGCCCAGACCTGGGGGCTGATGTAGTAGACGATTTTCAGGCCGGGCACGCGGGACCGCAGGGCTTTGGCCATGCGGAGATTGAACCCGGGGTAGTCGATGAGGACGACGGCGTCGGGCTTGAGCGCGGCGATGCGCTTGAGCTGCTCGTTGAATTTCCGCCTGAAGAACGGGTAGTGCTTGAGCACCTCGACCAGTCCGACGACGGCGGCTTTTTCGATCCAGTCCTCCACGTCGTCCCCGGCGAGGGCGTGCATTTTGGGCCCGCCAAGGCCGTGGAATTCGACGCCGGCGTGCTGCTCCTGGAGGGCGGCCATGAGGCCGGCTCCGTGGGTGTCTCCGCTGGTCTCGCCTGCGATGATGAAGAGTCGCTTCATGGGGGTGGAAAAAATCAGGCGGCTCCGCCTCCGTCGAGGCTCCAGAATTTCCCGCCGGCGGTGTCGGCGTCAAAGACGCGGTTGCCGCCGCCGGTTTCGATGAGGCGGGTGATCTCCAGCGCCAGCTCGAGGGCGGCTGCGGCCTCGCGCCCGCCGACGCGGGGCTCGCGGCCGAGGCGGGCGCACTCGGCAAAGGAGGCGAGTTCCAGCTTGAGCGGCTCGTCTTTTTCGATCTTCACCTTGTCCTTTGTGATGCCGAAGAGGCCGCCGCGGCGGTAGATCTCCCCGCTCTGGTCCTGGTAGTCGAGCGAGAGGTAGGCGTCGTCCTGAAAGACGCGGATCTTGCGCATTTTTTCCGGGGAAATCCGGCTGGTGGTGATGTTGGCGACGCAGCCGTTTTTAAACCTGAGGCGGGCGTTGGCGATGTCCTCGTGCTTGTCGGAGAGGACGTTGATGCCGACGGCGTCCACGCTGTGGATCTCGCTCTTCACGAGGTGGAGGATGATCTCCAGATCGTGGATCATGAGGTCGAGGACGACGCCGATGTCCATGCTGCGGCCGGGGGGAGGGGAGAGGCGGTGGGCCTCGATGAAACGGGGATGGGTGAGTTTTTTTTCCAGCTCGGCGATGACGGGGTTGAAGCGCTCGATGTGGCCGACCTGGAGGATGCGGCCGGAGGACTGGGCTTTTTCGATCAACTGGCGGGCGCCGTCGGCGGTCTCGGTGATCGGTTTTTCCATGAAGACGTGCTTCCCGGCGCCGAGGAGCTGGAGGCCGACGGCGAGGTGGGTGACGGTGGGGGTGGCGACGGCGGCGGCGTCGATGAGGGGGATGAGTTCCTCGATGGTGCCGACGGCGCGGGTGCCGTGGGCTTTGGCGATTTCGGCCGCGCGCTTGAGGTCCTGGTCGTAAATGCCCGCGAGCGTGACGCCCGGCAGGGAGGCGAGCACGCGCGCATGGTTTTTCCCCATGCTGCCGGCTCCGACTACTCCGATTTTGATTGGTTCGGTCATGATTCAGTTTTCAGTGGCCATTGCGTAGAGGCCGACCTTGCGGTCGCGGCAGAGGCGGGCCAGCTCCTGGGGCTGGAGGAGAAGGGTGCGGCCGGCCTCGACGACGATGAGGTTCACGCCTGCTGTGGCGGCGGTCTCGACGGTGCGGGGGCCGACGACCGGCACGTCAAAGCGAAAGTCCTGCCTCGGCTTGCTCACCTTGGCCATGGTGCAGCCGGTGCCGCGCCCGAGCTGGCCGCCGCGCTTCACGCACTCGTCCGTGCCCTCGAACCCCTCCACGGCAAGGACGGTGCCGCGCTTCACCACGACGGTCTGGCCGATGTCGAGCCGGCTCACCTCCTTGGCCATGCGGAATCCGTATTCCGCGTCGCGCAGTCGTTTGGCATCCGGCTCCGGGCCGCAGATGGGACCGGGCTTGGGCAGGAGGTCGTCGAGAAAGGTGGTGGCCGGCAGGAGGGTGACGCCGTCCTTTGCCAGCTCGTCAGCGATGGCTCCAAAGATGCTTTCCGCATTCCGCTCCCGCAGTTTCCCCAGCAGAAGGAGGGCGCGGAAGTCGGGCCGGAGGTCAAAGAGGTTCTTCGGCGCGATCTGGCCTGCCATCATGGCATGGGTGACTCCGGCCCCGGCGAGGACGCGGATCATTCTTCCCAGCTGGCCGACGCGCAGCCACTCCAGCTGGTCCACCTCGGCAGCCAGGGCGGGGTCGGTTTCGTTCACGAAGGCCGTGACGACGACGCGCTTCACCCCCGCCCGCCGTGCAGCGCGCACGACTTCGAGCGGATACGCGCCATTTCCGGCAATCAGGCCAAGCGTTTCAGGAACCGTCATCAGAACGCCCAGAGTGGCACCTCCCCCGCCAAAAGGCAAGGGGGAGGGCATCTGGATGAAAAGAGCCGGGTTGACCGGGGCCTAACTGCTGGAGCTGCTCTTCGGCTTGGAGCTGGAGCTGCTGCTGGAGCTGGAGGAGGACGGAGGCGGCGGCTGCACCGAGGTGGAGCAGTCCGATCCACCGCCGAGGAGGCCGCTGCGGGTGACGTTCATGAAGTCCACGAACTGGGCGGCCAGGCCGGGATCCATGTCGCCGAGGTTGATCTGGAGGTGGCGCAGGGCCTCGCCGACTGCGGCCACGGGGACCTCGGTCTCGTTGGTGAAACGCTTTTTCGCCGCCTGGAGGTGCAGTCCGGCTTCGAGGATTTTTTTGCGGGCCTTGGTGAGCTGTTTTTGGGCGTGCTCGGTGTCGAACTTCACGTCATCCGTGACGAGCTGTTTCTGCTCGAGCATGGTGGTGACGACGTCGAGGAAGCCAAGGAAGCGGTAGAAGTCTGGTGTCATGGTCTGGGTTGGGACGGGTTGTTTTTTCTGCTGCGGTTAATGCAGGAGTCCGCTAGCGTGAGGCTGGCGAACTCCTGCATGAAACTTTACTTTTTTGGCTGGCCGTCCCATCTGGGCGGGGCGGATACGAAGCTGTGGCACACCCTCCGGCTGCTGCGGGGCGGGTATGACATCACGGTGGTGGCAAATGAGGACTACCGTCTGGATGAGGAGGAGTGGGTGGGGGAGATGCGCGGGATGGGCATCGGGATGACGTGCTGGCGGGACCTGCCGGAGCGGCTGGAGGGCTGGGGTGTGGCGAACTGCAACGGGTTTCTCCTGGCCACGGGCCGGGTGGCGGATCTGCGGCGGCGGGGGCTGAAATTCGCGTGGTCGAATGACATGATGCTGCTCTTTTCCGGTGAGCGGGGGCTGGTCACGCTGGGGCTGATCGACACGATCATCTACGTCTCGCAGGCGCAGCGCCGGGCGCTGGAGCCGACCTACCGGCAGGCGTGGACGATGGAACCCCGCATCCCGCCGGACGAGCTGCCGGACCCTGGCCGGGAGAGCGGGACCTTTGCCCCCAGCTACCCCGGCGGGCCCGAGCTGCGGTGGGTGGTGACGGGAAATTACATCGATCCGGAGGACTTCCCCTTCGTGGACCGGTGGAGCGGCAGACAGGCGGGGGCTCCGCTGGTGGCGGGGCGTCTCTCGCGGCCGGACCCGTCGAAGTTTCCGAAGGATTTCCCGGAAGCCTACGAGGGGCTGGGGCTGAAAAACGGGCGCTTCCGGGTGATGGGCTGGAGCGAGCAGATGGCGGGGCTGTGGCCGGAGCATGAGTTCGACAACCGGTGGGAGCTGCTGGAGTCGTGCGCGGTGCCGAGCTGCGGGTTTCTCCAGTCGCTGGACCTCTTTGTTTACGAGCTGTCGCCCGGCGTGTATGAAAGCTGGGGCCGGGCGGTGGTGGAGGCGATGCTGACAGGGGCGATCCCGTTGGTGCCGCGCGGGGCGGGGCATCACCTGGAGGAGCTGGTGCCGCATGGCCGGTGCGGATTTCTCTGCGAAACACGGGAGGACTACGGGCGCTTTGTCCGGCAGCTGGAGGCGGACCCGGCCCTGTGCCGTGAGATGTCCCACGCTGCCGCTGCGCACGCCCGCGAGGTCCTGTGCCGCGCGGAGGAGCACCGGCGGCTGTGGGAGCTCATTTTTCTGCCCCCGGGCTGAGGAGAACGGCGGGTTCATGGCGGCGGGGTTTTGTCCAGGAGGGACCGCAGACGCTGGAGGGCCTTCGTTTCCCCGTCGTCCGGGGCGGGAGTGGTGAAGGCGGGAAGGGAGGCGCGGGCGAGGGACTGCATTTTGGCGAGAGTCTCCGGGCTGTGTTTTTCCGCGCGCTCGATGAGGTCGCCCGCGAGGCGGATCCAGCCGCTGCGCCACTCTGCCGGCACTGAGGCAGGAAACGTGGCGGGAAACTCCAGGGCCCGGCGGGCAAAGGACAGGGCGGCATCGGGCCGGGCTCCGGTGAGGAGGAGGGTGACCTGGTCGCGCGCCTCGTTGCGCACGAGACCGGGGATTTTCTCCTGGCCGCCGGGCTGCTTCACGGCCTGCGCCCAGCAGGTGAAGGCCTGCTCCGCCGCCGCTGCCGCCTTGCCGGTTTCGCCCAGCAGGTCGTGGTTCAGTGCGGCGCTGCGCAGCATGAGTGCGGCCCGGGACAGCCAGGACGAGCGGACGGTTTCCGGAAGCGCCCCGGTGTCTGCGGAAAGCTTCCGCCCCCATGACTCCAGCCACGCGGCGGCGGCTGCGGGCTTTTCCAGACGGCGGACGAGGCCGACGGTGGTGTTGACCCGGGTGAGAAAATTTTTGAACTCGTCATCGGTGGAACCGCCGAGGCGGAGCAGCTCCAGGTTTGCCTCCATGCCGGGACGTGCGTGCTCGAGGGAGGCTGCCTCATCACCCTCCTCCGCCGCCAGATCGGCGAGAGCCCAGCGCCCGCTGGCGAGGTTGACCCACCACTGGCGGATGGTCGGCTTGGCGGCGGTGAGGCGCTCGGCCCGGGTGACTTGAGTCAGCGTCCACTCGCGGTAGGAGGTCATGTGGTCTCCGGTGTCGCCGGTTTCGGCCAGTTGTTTGGCGATGCCTGCTTCGGCCTGGGCATTGAGGACGAGTTCGGACTGCCACTCGCCATTGGCCGGCTCTGCGGCGATGAGCGGCTCCATGATCCGGCGCTGCTCGGCCAGGTGCAGGCGGGCCTGGGTGAAATCCGGGGGCGACTGCCTGCGGAAGACGGAGGCGAGCCAGTTGTGGGCCTCGGCGAGTTCGCGCTTCCACGGCAGGCGGTCGGGCGCGGCGGCGGTGGCGGGGATGAGGGCGTCGCGCATTTTTTCAAAGCAGAGCTGGGCCTTTGCGAGCTGGGCGGCTGCGGCGTCGCGGTTGCCCGCCTTTTCCATTTCCCTGACGCGGCTGCGCTGCACGACGCCGTCGGCCTTCATGACGAGGGCGAAGACGGCCTGGTTTTCCGGAGAGGGATACGAGGCGAGGAGCCCCTGGGCGGTGGAGGTGGCTTCAGCGAGGAGTGGCGCCGCTTCATCGTATTTTCTGAGGTGGGTGCTGGTCCACGCAGCGGCTGAGAGCAGTTCGCAGAGGGCTGCCTTTTCCGCAGTGGAGGTGCCGCTGCGCAGAAGGGTGAAGCCGCGCTCGAAGGCGGCGGCCGCCTCCTGGTCGCGGTTCAGGCGGCTGAGGGCATCCCCCGTCCAGCGCAGGGCTCCGGCCTGGAGGATGGCAAACTGGACGTCTGCGGGGTGCCTGGCGGCGGCCTTTTGGGCGAGGGAGACGGCCTGCTGGCAGTGGTCCAGCGCCATGCGGCCATCCCCCTGCGGCAGCAGGGCCTGGCCCCAGTGGGTGAGGAAGGAGATCTGGCGGGCGGCGGCGGGATCGGCAAGGTCCGCCGGGTGGGCGGCGTAGTAGCGGGAGACCTGCTGGTAGACGTCGTTGAGCATGCCGAGCTGGCCGGATTTTTCCAGCTTCCCGCCGAACTCGCGGGTGAGGAACTCGATGTTTTGCTCGGCAGAGTCGCGGGCGACGGTGGCCTCGCGCAGGGCGGTGCCGAGGGCGGCGTTGGCGGTGCCGAGGGCGGCGTTCTTGATGGCGAGGAGCACTCCGGCGGTGGCGATGGCCAGGCCGAGCGCGGCGGTGAG